>JANPGF010000017.1:0-22296 GCA_031423775.1 Candidatus Kaiserbacteria bacterium
GTCACGCCAGTGGCACCGCCGAGTAGCTATGTTGGGAATGGATAACCGCTGAAAGCATCTAAGCGGGAAGCCAACTCTAAGATTAGATATCATTAAGTCCCCTGAGAGATGATCAGGTTGATAGGCACTAGATGGAAGCGCAGTAATGCGTGGAGTCAAGGTGTACTAATAGGACGTATTTCCTGTAAGGAATGTTGGACGTCGCTGTACGATTTTGTGAATGTGAAGTTTGTGAAAATGTCAGAGTCTCGAAAGAGATTCAGTTTAGAATATGCAAGTCTTATATCGTGTGAGGTGGTTCTGAATTTATTTAGAATTACCTCACACGGTGTAAGGTCAAATATAAATCAGCTTTTAATGTTGGTGCTTTAGCGGAGAGGGTCCACCCGTTCTCATTCCGAATACGGCAGTTAAGCTCTCCATCGCCGATGGTACTCCTTCGGGGGCAGAGTAGGTAGGCGCCAACATTAAGTGCTGATTTTAAAAAGGTCACCTGAAAAAGGTGATTTTTTTGTGTGCTTTAGCGGAGAGGGTGAGAAAGTCCGGGGGACTTTCGCAAGACTCGTCCAGCTAGTTTGCGAATACTTGGAGCGAAGTAGCGAACGTGTGGACAGAATCTGTAACTTCGTTTCTTTTACTGCACTTAAAAGTTAAATGTATGCAAGCATCCATTTACTTTTTCGTTTGCAAAAGTAAGATTCACCCGTTCTCATTCCGAACTTCTTACAGAAGCTGTCCACTCATCCAGTATCTTTTGTTCGCTGTGCTCTCAAAAGATACTGGATGAGTCTTGCGAAAGTGATGTTAAATCACTTTCTCACGGCAGTTAAGCTCTCCATCGCCGATGGTACTCCTTCGGGGGCAGAGTAGGTAGGCACCAACATTAAGTTTTGAATAAATAAAAATCACCAGTTAAACACTGGTGATTTTTATTTAGGCAAACTGCGGTTTGCGCCTACCGTAAGGGAGTAAGCAAAGCTTCCTCCGTCTGCGTTCGCAGCTCATGTAAAAGTGAACTTTTACATGGCTACTCACTTGACGTAGTAGGTACCGCTTACAGCGGCTGTACACCTTGCCTGCTATTTCTTTCGTACCTCAAGAAATAGCAGGCAAGGTCTTGCGAAAGTGACGTTTAGTCACTTTCTCACGCCAACATTTAATCTCTGCAGCTAAATAAGTTTTAATTTTAACTTGCTTTTTCTGTAATATGTGATACTATTTTTCTAGTTAGTTTTGGTAGGACGCATCTGCGTTGTGGTCCAGACATGTTCTCCTTTTCATGAATGTGACCTGGCAAATATGGCTATTCCAGTAGTCTGCCGCTGCCATTAGCGCCCACCTTTGATCTGTGCTCGTTTATTCGAGTATGTGGTCTGGGTGGGCGTTTTCTTTTGATGTAGTGTTTTTTGCGAAGTCATCAATTGTGGTTTTTTAGGAAATTATAGTATATTAATGGGGTGTGAGGGACGCGGGATAGTAATCGGGGATTCGCTAGCCTAAACGAAACGTCGTCGTCTATGGCGATTACAAGGGCGGTCGGGCAACTACCGGTGAAGTTTGATTCTTTGAACAAGTCCGTTTGTTCTCTCATAGGTTCGCCGGGGATAGGTATCCCCGGCGACTTTTTTATTCAGATTTTTCGCGTGTAATCATTCGATTGAATGATACAATACGTGTATGCAAGGAATTCGGATGTGGGCGTTTTGGCGGCGGGTACAGTATGGGGCAGGGTATCTAGCCTTTATGGGACTGGTTTCGACCGGGGTGTATTTTATGTATTTTTATGCTGCGCCGACGTGTTTTGATAACAAACAAAATGGGGAAGAGATAGGGGTCGACTGTGGCGGAAATTCATGTACACGGATTTGCGCGATTTCTGTGCGTCAGCCAAGTGTTGTCTGGTCCAAGAGTTTTGAGGTGCAGCCGAGTCAGTATAATGCGGTTGCGTATGTAGAAAATGTGAATCCGGTAGCGGGAACACCCGACCTGAAATATACCTTTACGCTCTCAGATGCAACGGGGGTCATAGTCGAGCGTAGTGGCAGCACTGCGTTACCGCCACATAGTACGTATCCAATTTTTGAAGGACGGATAGATACCAAGGGTCGAGTGCCAACAGAGACAAAATTAGTGGTAGCGCCACCGGAATTATGGCTTCCGGCGATTGAGAGCCGTTCACAGTTCAAAACCGTTGACTTAAAGCTGGTTGAGGCGGACGCTCGTCCAAAACTAAACGTTAAAATGGAGAATACCGGACTAGATGAAGCCAAATCGGTTGAAGTGGTGGCGACCATCTTTGACTCGAAAGGCACTGCTCTTACGGCATCGCAAACATTTGTCGATCTGTTCCCGGGCCGAACGCAAAAAGACCTCGTATTTACCTGGCCTAACCCTATCGCAAAAACTCTTCGAAGTTGTTCGGTGCCAACTGATGTGGTACTCGCCATCGATCTCTCGGGGAGTATGGATAGTGACGGTGGGGCGCCTCCACAACCGGTCACCGCAGTTCTCGAAGCTGCGAGTGCATTTGTATCCAACCTGCATCCTGAAGACCGAGTATCAGTCGTCACCTTTGCCAGTAAAGCGGCTGTGGCAATTCCACTCACGAGTAGTGCGACCGACACTGCTAGCGCGATTAAAAAACTCTTTATTGATCCCAAAGAGCAACATACGACAACTAACACGGGGGATGCGCTTGTGGCGGCTCAAACAGAGCTCAATTCAACCCGTCATAACCCTGATGCTCGAAGAGTGATTATTCTCTTGACTGATGGTCTCGCCACCTCGCCTGGAAAAACTCCTGATGTGTATGCAAAAGAAAAGGCAACTCTGGTAAAAGCCAATGATATTAACTTGTTCACCATTGGTCTGGGTAAAGGGGCTGATATGGCATTTGTACGCACGATTGCCTCAAGCGAAAACCAGGCGTTTGCTGCGCCTACGTCAGCGATGTTAGGTTCAATCTATCAGACGATTACCGGTTCGATTTGTGAAGATGGGGCGGCGCGCATAGATGTTATCCCAAAAGTAACCGACTCCTTCGCGCCGCTCGTCCACTAATACCTCATCTACGTTGTTGGATGGCAAAAAATATTGTTCAATGTGCAAGCTAGCACACCTCTCAATATTTTTTGCCATCCGCCTAGTATCTGAGGCATTACTGAACGAGCTTATCTACTAAATGAATGAATTGAGGAACGGAATTTGGTGGGGGCTTCCAATATGTCTGGGATGAGATATGCTGTAGCTCTGTATGCATGGAATTCGGGTGTTTTTTCAGTCGTTTGATTTTATTCTCTTTGGAGCGATGATGTTTTTGACGTTGCTTGGCCTCGTGACGATGTACTCGTATCAAGGTGATAATTCTTATTTTAACAAACAGATTTTCTGGATAGTCGGTGCGACTATAACTTTTTTCTTGGCTCTGTTGCCTGACTATCGTTTTTTTCGGCAGGGGAATACCACGTTTTTCTTTTATATTGGTATTGTGCTCATGTTGGTACTAGTGCTCCTTGTAGGGGTGGTGACACTTGGTGCCAAGAGTCGTTTTAATATTGGTATCTTTTCGATTCAGCCATCAGACCCCGCAAAACTGATTTTAATTATTGTCCTTGCGAAATATTTCTCTAAGCGGCACGAACTTATTGGTGATTTCAGACATATTGTTATTTCGGGGATTTACGCGTTTACGATTTTTGGTCTTGTGTTTGTGCAGCCAGATTTTGGGTCAGCTATCATTCTCTTTTTTATCTGGTTCGGTATGATTCTCGTAGCGGGGATAAAATTGCGCCATTTAGCAGTGGTATTCGTGCTTGGTGCGGTGACGTTTGGACTGATGTGGCAGTTTGCTTTTCACCCCTATCAGAAAGAACGTATTATGACGTTTCTGAACCCACTTGCTGATATTCAAGGTTCGGGTTATAACGCCTATCAGTCGACCATTGCGGTAGGGTCAGGGCAAGTAATTGGTAAAGGGATTGGGTACGGTACGCAGTCTAAATTACTGTTTTTACCTGAATATGAAACGGACTTTATCTTTGCCGCCTTCTCCGAGGAGTGGGGTCTCATTGGGGTGATAATGCTCTTTGTGGCCTTTGGTATCGTTATTTGGCGTCTACTCTACCATGCCGTTACCGGTGCCAGTAATTTTGAAACATTATTTGCAGCTGGTGTTGCGATACTTCTCACGAGCCACTTTTTTGTCCATATTGGTATGAATATTGGACTGTTGCCAGTAACTGGTACAACGGTACCGTTCCTGAGTTACGGAGGGTCACATTTAGTGACAGAGTTTGTGGCGGTAGCGATGGTGTTTGCGATGCGGCGGTATACGCGGGTGAGTAAGCGTATCCCGTTTGAAGATGCTCCGCTTATTACTGCACAAAAAAGCAGCCTCTATTAGGCTGCTGGTGACGTGAGGGGGTATCTATTAGAATAAGCTCCGATTTTGGTAAATAATCACAGCAAATATAACAATAATAAAACCGATTAAATAGAGATTTGCCTGAGCCTCATCTTTAGCCAATCCCCAGCCAATCAGCATATTTGCAAAGCCGCCCTTTTTATTTTTACGCCGATTTTGTAAGGTGATGTTGTCTTCTTCGTTAATTTGAAAGCCGTTTGCCATATAAATATAGTATTACTATGATTAAGTATATAGTGTGTACCAATGCAGAATTTTCTTTATCCACATAATTATGCACAGGTCCTCGTGTTTTGAAAGATTTACTTTTGTATACTTAAAATATTATGAAATATGTATCGCTCAAGCGCGGTTTTACTTTGATTGAATTATTGGTCGTTATAGCAATTATTGGTTTATTGGCTTCAACGGTGTTAGCGTCCCTTTCAGGTGCTCGCGAGACAGCGCGAGATACTACTCGCCTGAGTCAGGCGCGAGAGTTGACGAAAGCTTTAGAGATATATCGAGCGCAAAAGAGTGGTGATTATCCATGCTCGACTGGAACATCGACCGATTGTAATGCAGGCGGCGCTGGTGGTAACGCATATCTTGTTCGACCTCCTAGTGATGCAACATTTGTGGGGGTAGAGGCAGCTCTGAGAACGGTGTTAAAATTTCAGCCAGTTCAAGATACACAAGGCTATGCTCTGATGTATAACGTACGTAATGCGAGTGACCCTAGTGCGTATACAATTATGGTTGGTTTGGAAAATCCGATTAGTTCTCCAACCGCATCAACTACTCCGGTAGCGGTTGGTTCGGCTCCGGGTATTACTATGAACTATTGTCGTATTATTTCAGGAGTTGTAGATGAGACCTCTAAATTTGGTAGTAGTGGTGGACAATTTTTCAAGGAAATCGGACGTTGTCCCGTTAGCTCAATTAAATAAGTCCTAGCTACCACCTCTGGGGTTCTACCTTGTTTTAGAAAGCGGCCTTTATGGCCGCTTTTTGTATCCACCCGTCTTTTCTACAGATATAGAGAAGTGTTGAAAATCTGAGACTAGTTTTATATATACTTAACCAATGAAATATGTATCGCCTAGTACAAGCTCTCTGTCTGTTTCGTCATTTTAACGACACTCCGACCCGATAGTTCTGACTGTAAAGCGGCCGCATAGGCTGCTTTTTGTGTGGGGTTGGTTAGAAGAGTGTGTATGGCGGTGATGAGAGCAGGGGCATTGTCTGGAGGGACGAGGAGGCCGGTTTTATTGTTCTCGACGATGTCTGGAATACCTCCGACAGTAGTGGCAATGACAGGTACGCCAGCAAGTCCAGCTTCGTGAAGGACATAGCCGTATGATTCTGATTTGGAGGCCAGTACAAAGAGGTCAAAGGCCTTGAGGAAACGGGCAGCTTCGGTAATGCTGCCGGCTACGATAACTCGCCCGGCCAAGTGGTGAGTGGCGATATAAATTTCAATTCGCTCCCGCTCGGTACCTTCGCCAATCAGAATGAGACGGGTTGGGGTATCCGTCAGTGGGAGTTGTCTAAAGGCATCAAGTAATACGAGATGGCGTTTGATCGGGTGGAGTTCAGCGAGACAGACAATCCAAAAATCATTCAGATAGGGTGCGAGTTCTGGACAAAATCCGATTAATTTTGTTCGTGCTTCAGTCCTATCGTAGGTCACCCCAATCGTTCGTCCGGGATTGATAACCTTCATTTTCCGTTGTGCCCCGAGCCAGTTCATTTGGGTTACAATTGCTCGAGACACCGCAATCGTGCGGTCCGACAATAATACGGTGATGTAATGCAGAGTTTTGAGCATCAAACGTTGTGACAAGGGACGGTCTTCATTAAAAGCCCAGCCGTGGGCGGTAAAGATAATGTTGGGTACCCGGGTAGTGTGACCAACGAGTGCCCCAATCAGGCCGGCAGTTGAACTGTTCACATGGAGTATATCTGGCCGTTCAGCTTTTAATACGGTGCGTAATTCACTGGCGGCCTTGCGGGCCTGTTTTAATGAGAGTTTATTTTGCATCTCATGCAAAATAATAGTGCGGATGCCGGCGTTGTGGAGCATTTCACCCAAAATACCCTCACCTCCCATGGCAACAACCGGTTCAAATTTAGTTTTGTCGAGGGTAGTGGCGAGGTCGTAGACATAGCGTTGCGCGCCGCCCCAGTTTGACTTGGTGATGAGATACAGGACCTTCTTTTTTGTAGACTGTGATGTTTTCATATGTCTAAAAAATAGGAGATTGAGGCTTCAACTGAAACAGTATACTATGCTGTTTCAGCCCACGCTTTGACTTGGTGATGAGGTACAGGAATTTTTTGGGGTGGTATGGTGTAGTCATAGGGTTCTATTGTAGTACCTAGCATAACTGTATTTTAGTTACGGCGCTACTAGTAATCTTGCTATTTCTAGGGCCTCGGGTACGATAGTGGGTACTTATCTCTTTTATGGGTGAACGAACACGAGAATTACTGATTTTGATAGGGGGCGATTTAGCTAGTTTTATCCTGGCACTTTGGCTGACTTTGACGGTCCGGTATTTCGCCCTGCCTGGTTCCGAACTGATCGAGAGTCACTTTGGACCATTTCTTATTTTGTCTGGGGTGTGGTTACTGGTGTTTTATATTGGCGGCTTGTATGACAAGCATACCTCGTTTTTGAAGTCCCTCATTTTCAGTCGAATCCTCAATATTCAGGTCGTCAATATTGTGATTGCAGCGTTTCTATTTATGGTGGTACCGTTTGGCATTACACCGAAAACTAATCTAGTGATTTATTTGATTATCTCGGTGTGTCTCATTACTACTTGGCGAATGTATCTATTTCGATATTTCTCACCGAAATTACAACACAAGGCAATTCTTATTGCCGATGGACCGGAAGCAATTGAACTGGTTGATGAAATTAATAATAATGATCGATACAACTATACGTTCGTTCGTTTGATTGATAGTGCAGTGGCGCAAAATACTCCCGAATTTGAAAAAAAATTACTGGCGCTTATCGAAAAAGAGAATATCCAAATTATTGTTGCAAACCCCCATGGTCCGTATGCCGAGGTGCTTTTGCCGACACTGTTTGATCTGGCCTTCCTTGACTTCAAATTTACCTTTCTCGACTTTTATAAAGTGTATGAAGACACGTTTGACCGTGTACCACTGTCAGCCTTGCGATATGAATGGTTTTTAGCTCATGTGTCTCAATCCAAGAGTCCGGTATATGATTTTATAAAGCGCATGCTTGATGTTGCAGGGAGTCTTGTTTTGGGGGTAGTGTTTCTCGTTATGTTGCCGTTTGTATGGGTAGCAATGCGGATTGAAGGTGCAGGTGATTTATTTATTACTCAGGAACGGATTGGTCAGTACAATAAACTGGTGACTGTCTATAAAATTCGGACGATGACGCAGAATCTATCTGCGAGCGCAACCTGGACCACCGAAGATTCAAAGCGGGGAAATGTGATTACCAAAGTTGGTGCGATTCTGCGAAAACTCAGTATTGATGAGATTCCCCAAATTTGGACAATATTGAAAGGTGATATGTCCCTGATTGGTCCGCGGAACGATATTGTCGGGTTAGGAAATCGTTTGGCAGATGAAATCCCATATTACAAAATACGAAATTTTGTAAAACCTGGAGTGACCGGCTGGGCACAAACTAATCAGCACTACATGGCGAATAATATTAGTCCGCAGTCGATTGAAGAATCTCGCGTGCGGTTGGCATACGACCTTTACTATGTAAAAAACCGTTCGATAGGACTCGATGTGGCGATTGCTCTTAAAACAGTAAAAACCGTGCTCTCTCGTTTTGGTATCACGATTAAGTTTCCCGGCTAGCGCAACTATTGCAGTGAACAAACAGTTACAGGTGAGGATGCGTTCTACAATTTTATTGACGGTGTGTGCGTACAACTTCTAGCCATCAAATGGTATACTCATACCAATTACTATGAAACAAACGATTTTTATTACCGGCGGGGCCGGATATGTGGGGGAAATGCTCTGCGAACAATTTGGCAAGCGTGACGATGTCGAACGGATTATTACCATTGATAAAGAGCCACAGACTGAATACAGTAAAGCTTTGCCCAAGGTAACCTACATTCAGGCCAACATGGCCGATGATACCTGGCAGGCAGAAGTCGCGGCGTTTGAACCGAACTCTGTTATTCATACGGCGTGGCAGATTAGAGCCATGTACGGCAATCCAGATGAACAGTGGCGCTGGAATGTGACTGGTTCAGACAAGGTATTTCAATTCGCGTTTGATACACCATCTGTGACGAAACTCATTCATTTCTCGACTGCGTCGTCGTATGCAGCACGTCCAGACAACACCATTGCACATCGTTTTACCGAACTCGAAGGATTCCGTGATGATTCATATATCTACGCTCTCGAGAAGAAAGTAGCTGAAGACCATCTAAAGGCGCTCTATGATGATAAAAAAGCAGCTGGAATTCGCACCCCACAAATTTTCATCGTACGTCCGGCGGCGATTACTGGCCCCCGCGGTCGCTATATGCGCATTCGTTTCGGACTCCAGTCTGCGCTGCAGGGGAACTTGAAAGGCGGGATTGTGAACAAAATCGTGACCAGCCTCACCACCTTTGTCCCCGCTACCAAGGGCTGGGTGCGCCAGTTTATTCATGAAGATGATGTGAATGATATTGTGACGAAGTTCACGTTTGAAGTATTTAGTCAGGATTACCTAGCGTTCAATATTACGCCAGAAAGTGATCCTGTGCTCGCACCAGATATGGCTCGGGCAGTGGGGAAGAAGATTCTCCCGATCCAACCATGGATGGCTCGACTCGCTTTCTTTTTCTTCTGGCATGCGACACGAGGCAAGGTCCCAACCTGTCCTGGTTCATGGCGTTTCTATTCGTATCCGATTGTGATGAGTGGGGCAAAACTCGCCATGGTCTACGAATGCAACTACACGAGCAAAGACGCTTTCCAATATACTGATGGTCGCTACGAAGATTGGGTACCAGCCGATAAACGAAAACCAAAACCAGTACAATAAGCGAAAACACTTACAGTTTCTGTAGGTGTTTTTAAAAGGACAGAATGCTATTTTCTGCTATACTGCACACCATGATAATTGATGGAAAAGCGATTGCGAAAAATATCCTGATGGATGTTGCAAATCAGGTACTAGCTTTGCCTCGGGTGCCGCGGCTGACAGTTTTTACCTGTGCACCAAATTTTGAAACGGAGAAATTTCTTACTTTGAAACAAAAACGTGCGAAACAAGTGGGAATTACCGTAACGCTCGTTACTCTTGATTCGCAGAGTACGACCGAGACGGTTGTAGCAGCCATTCAGGCAGCCATTCCTCAGACTGATGGAGTGATTGTTCAATTACCTTTTCCCCCACAGGTTGATACTGCTGTCGTGCTCTCTGCTGTGCCGGCGAGTCATGATGTTGATGCACTCCGTTACTCTGGAGAAGAGACTGAAATTTTACCACCAGTTGTCGGGGCGATTGATGCGATTGCAAAACATCATGATGTTGATTTTACGGGTAAATCAGTAGTGGTAGTGGGGCAGGGACGACTCGTTGGCCAACCAGCCGCTCTTTATGCAAACAGTAAAGGAGGCATAGTGACTATTCTCGAAAAAGGGAGTGAGAACACCGTGGCTGCTCTTGCAGCAGCAGATATTTTAATTTTAGGCGCTGGCGTACCGGGGCTTGTGACTGCTCAAATGGTTAAGCCAGGGGTTGTTGTTTTTGATGCTGGAACGTCAGAAGAGGGTGGGGTGCTGGTAGGGGATGCTGCGGTAGAAGTGGCTGAAAAAGCTCTACTTTTTACCCCTGTTCCTGGTGGAATTGGACCGATTACGATATCCATCCTTTTACGAAACCTCTTGCATTTGCAGGCTCGTCAATAGTCACAGGGCGGCAAATATGCTATAAATGACCCACTTACTATGACTGATAAAAATAATACCGGGGTGGTCTCTGAAGGGACTGAATTATTTATTCGAATGTTTCGTGCCATTTTAGTAGTAGCAATTACTGGCGCGATTGCATATTTTGTCTACGGAAACCTGCACGGTGGTGCACGATTCCCGTTTAAATACGGTCTCGATCTCGCTGGTGGTAGTCAGCTAACCTATACTGCCGACGTATCAAAAATTGCTCCGTCTGATGTACCTGCCCTCATGGAAGTACTCCGTCAGGTGATTGAAAAACGTATTAACGTATTTGGGGTGTCTGAACCAAATGTGCAGGTTGAAGAGAGTAGTGTGGTAGCAAGTGATAAGGCCCATCGTTTGATTATTGAATTACCGGGTGTGACTGATGTCAACAAAGCGATTGATAGTATCGGTAAAACACCACTCCTTGAATTCAAATTGATTGATGCGAAAATTGCTGCCGAAAAGCAGGCGGCTGTATCACTCGTTGCGAGTTCAACGGGAAAAAATGCGAACGGCTCAACGACTATTGGAAATATCACCGTTAATGGCGCGTCAGCTGCGGACCTCGATCCCTATGTCGACACTGGTTTGACTGGACGCTATCTAAAGACTGCTTCGCTCGAATTTACCGGTGGAAACGGAGGTCGGATTGCTGGCGAGGCGATTGTATCTATTGTCTTTAATGACGAAGGAGCAGCACTGTTTGAAAAAATTACACGAGAACATACGGGCGAGAACCTGGCTATTTTCCTTGATGGGGAAGTGATCTCTGCTCCACGTATCAACGAGGCAATTACCGGAGGTAAGGCCGTTATTTCTGGTAACTTTAAACCAGAAGAAGCAAAGGCTCTTGCACAGAACCTCAGTTTTGGTGCGCTTCCGGTGCCAATTGAACTCGCGAGTACTCAAACTATAGGCGGTGCCCTCGGTGCCGAGGCGCTCGGCCAGGGTGTGCGCGCTGGGGTAATCGGATTTATCCTCCTCTCTATCTTTATGATTCTCTGGTACCGTGTACCGGGTATTGTCGCGGTGATTGCCCTCAGTATCTATGTGGTCCTGATGCTCGCGCTCTTCCAGTTGATTCCGGTAGTTATGACTGCTGCAGGTATTGCCGGTCTCATTCTTTCGATTGGTCTGGCAGTTGATGCAAACGTGCTGATTGCGGAACGTATCAAAGAAGAGTTGATTGCTGGTAAGGATGTACAACATGCCATTAGTGAAGGATTTGCTCGCGCTTGGCTCGCCATTCGTGATTCAAATACCGCACATATTATTGCGGCAGTTGTGCTCTTTTGGTTCGGGACGTCGCTCATTAAAGGGTTCGCGTTGGTGTTTGGTCTTGGAGTAGTCGTATCTATGCTGTCTGCGATTACTATTTCTCGGACTCTGCTCCTCGCACTCCCACTCAAAGCTAATACAAAAGTCGGGCACTTCCTTATGGGTTCAGGTTTCTTCAAATAATATATGAAAAATAAACACAAAGGTGGCACACATGCCCCAATCGCTACGATGAATACCATAGGAGAGACTGCTCAGAAATATCAGAACTACTTCTTCTTTATTCCTGTTGCTAGTTCTGTTCTCGCCATTGCAGCGCTTCTGATGTGGAACTTGCATGCCGGTATTGACCTGAAAGGTGGTTCATTGCTTGAGGTAAAGTTTCCTGGTGGTCGTCCAGATCAGGCGGCTCTCCAGACAAAAGTTGATTCCCTTGGTTTCGGAGAAGTGCGTATCCAACCGTCAAATACGGCCGAGTATGTCTTGCGTCAGCGTGATCTCACTAACACCGAAAAGAATAAGCTTTCAGAAGCAGTTAATTCATTTGGCACAGCTGAAGAAGTGCAGTTTAACTCTGTTGGTCCTTCAATTGGTGCTGAATTGATGCAAAAAGCCTGGTATGCAATTGCTATGATTACACTCTTGACGATTGGGTTCATTGCGTTCGCATTTCGTGGTGTTTCTGAGCCAGTTGCATCGTGGAAATACGGAGTTGTTGCTATTATTACACTTCTCCACGACATTTTGATTCCAACTGGACTCTTTGCCTATCTCGGCCACGTACGTGGTGCAGAAGTGGGTGCCTTGTTTATTGTAGCCCTCCTCACCATTCTCGGTATTTCGATTAACGATACGATTGTGGTATTCGACCGAATTCGAGAAAACCTAAACCTTAATATCAACGCTAATCACAAAATCGAAGCCTTTGGTGTGGTAGTGTGGCGTAGTATTATGCAGACTCTCACACGATCAATCAACACTTCAGTCACCGTTATTGTGATGCTGGCCGCGCTCTTCTGGTATGGTCCTGTGTCCACCCAAGATTTCTCGCTTACTCTGATTGTGGGTATGCTCGCGGGAACGTACTCATCTATTCTCGTGGCGTCACCACTCCTGATCCTCATTGAAAAACGACAGAAGCCAAAGCCAGTTATTGTAGCAAAGAAATAAATGAGATAACGGGCGTGCGAAAAGTGATAGTAAGTCACTTTTCATCGATTGCGTTCCAGTGATTTGCCTGAGGAAAGAACAAATCAGGAATTAAATTCGGAATAGTCGCTACGCTCGTTTCCTTATTTAATGTATGTCCCCATTTCTTCTTTTCTAGAAGAAATGGCTGGACGAGGTAATCTTCTTCTTAATTATGATAATTGGCATAACAGGCACAGATGGAGCCGGAAAAGGTGAATGAGCAACAGAGCGTAGCGACAATTGCGAATTTATGCGGATAACTTGCCCCTTCCAAGGGCAAGTTATCCGCGCAGATAAAGAATAATTCAAATTACTATGATAATTGGCATAACAGGCACAGATGGAGCTGGTAAAGGTCTGGTCGTTGAATACCTCGTTTCGCAACATGGGTTCACTCATTACTCTGCGCGTGATTTCATTATGGCAGAAATCGAACGGCAGGGTCTGGTAGCAACACGAGAACAGACACGTCTGACTGCAAATGCTCTTCGTGCCGAATTTGGTAACGAGGTTGTGGTACGAAAAGCGTATGAACGAGCAGCGGCAGAAGGGAAAGATCGAGTTGTCATCGAATCAATTCGGGCATATGCCGAAGTTGAGTATTTACAACTACGTGAGGGAGTACTCTTAGCAATTGATGCAGACGCACGGATTCGCTATTCCCGAGTCGCCGGGCGGCATTCTACGACTGACAATGTTACCTTTGAACAATTCCAAGCCCAAGAAGCGCTAGAAATGAACGACCCTGACCCGCATGGTATGCAAAAGGCAAAAGTCATGGCTGCTGCCGATTGCACCATTATGAACAATGGCACACATGCTGAACTCTATATTCAGGTTGAAGCGTTCATGAATAAATTTGCTGGGCGCTAGGTGGGGAGAATATCTGCTATTGCACTGGAGATGTATCTCTGGTGCAATTTTGCTATGGTACAATATTTGCAGAGATGCTTATTATGTATAATATTTATGGTATATGCATTGGTTACTAGATCCACTTCAGTCACATTACGCAGATTTTGAAGGACGTATCGGACGACAAGAATTTTGGATGTTCGTGCTTTTTATTTTTGGTATTGATGTGGTGTTGGGTGCGCTGCACCTGGGTGCTATCGGAGGGTTGGTCGTGTTGGGTTTATTGGTGCCGAGTCTCGGTATGGGTGCTCGTCGTTTACATGACACCGGTCGGAGTGGATGGTTGCAATTGATTGGTCTCATTCCGGTTATCGGTGCGATTGTGTTAATTATCTGGTGTGCAGAAGAAACAAAACCGGCAGATAATGAATACGGAGCGCCAGCCAAACCAAAATCAGTCCCGTCGGTTAGTTCTACTGCAACGACTGCTCAACATACACCACAGGCAACTGATACTCACCAACAACCGCCCGTCGTCTAGAAATATCTTTTCATTATAGCTGTTATTCATATTCGTACTGTATGTTCCCAGAATTAATCGATGCACTAAAAGTGCATATAAAGAATGCAATCCCGAAAGATTCGCTGCGACTCGATACGATTAATGCTGGCTACAGTACTGAAGAATTTGAAGCTGCCTATGCCAAAGCACTGGTAGTCGTGCAGGCTGAAGCCGTAGCAGCGCCTGGAGGTGCGGTAGTACCTCCCCGTCCTGGTTTTACTGCAGTATTGCCAATTGGTATTGTGTCACCTACAGTAGTGCCCGTAACTGCACCTCCGGAATCACAGCTTGCTACTGCTGAACCGTTGCGAACACGTCATGTATGGTATCCGCGAATTGCATTCATGATACTCCTTCTTTTGGTGGTTGGAGGAGCTGTCGTGCTTGCACTGAAGTTTGCAACGTTACCAGTATTCATTACGGGTCTGTTTCATCGTGCTCCCTATGCTGAAACTGAACTATTGCAAGATATTGCACTCGGCGCAACTACTATAACTTCAGCCGAGTTTACATTTGCTTTGGTCGCAAAGTCAGCACCACTCGATCCTGATGTGTACCTTTTGCCGGAAGCACTTAAAAAGGAATTGGGTGATACTGCAGGAGTGCTCGGTTTGTTGCCAAAAGACTTTACCTTGAACGCTAACGTATCGGGGCAATTTGATACCAAAACCAAGTTACCTGAAACCTCGACGCGAATTGCTGGAGACTACATTACGCCAGATTTTACTGCTAATGTAGATATTGAATTAATGTTGTCACAGGACAAAGGGGCGTACGTGCGAGTGAATCGTATGCCAAGTCTGTTCATGTTGGATCTCTCAGCGATTCGTGGTCAGTGGGTACATATTTTCGAAGAGCCACTTACGAATATGGCGAGTAACTATGCCTCGACCAGTGATGCTGATAAAGCAAAGGGGGTTGCACAGCTGAAACTGGTTCTTGCGACGGCTGATAAAAACCAAATCTTCAAAATGGTTGGAGCGCCAGTGTCCGAAAAAGTAGGAGACGTTGCTGCATTTAAGTACACGCTCATATTGAATCAGGCCGGACTCAAATCATTTTTTACCGAGCTTGCCACTTCGCTTGATGCTGCGTATGGCAAAGATGGACATTTTCTTTCGAAGCTTACACCGGACAAGATTGATCTCTTTACGAGTGCAGCCTTTGTAGAATATGCCAACACTCATACGGAATATCATGTGTGGGCCGGTAGTAATGGTGTACCGCTCCAGTTTGAAATTGTAACGCGGACTGCGATTGATGATGATGCCAAGTTTGCGCTCTTTGGAAAACAGATGGATGAAAATGAGAGTAAGCGTTTTGCGCTCGCCACATCATCACTCCGTTATTCGGTTGATGCCTTCAAGCGAACAGGAGCTAAGACATTTATCGGTTTTTGTACATATGAGGTAGAGCGAATGTATCGAATTTATCCTACCTGGAAACTTACCTGTACTGAGTCACCGGCTGGGTATGCCATGGCATTACCCCTTGATCAGGGCACGTACTGTAGTGATAGTGCAGGGTATGCTGGGTATGGTGCTATTGCTAGTCCCCAAAACCCTGTGTGTACCCACGAGGCAGCGCCAGTCGTCCCTGTAGTAGTAGCAAAGCCAGAACGTCAGATCAATTCGTCAGTGAAAATTACCCTCAGTCATATTAACGAGCCAGTTGCCATCACGATACCGGGAGACGCGATGACTCGCGAAGCGGCCGCAAAATTGGTGCCAATGTTGCAGTACGTCATTCCTGGCAAGAAAACAACAGCATTTGATACACCCGTTTTTCCTATAGATACTATCTCAACCACAGACACATCTGCGGAAACACGTGCCGCTGATGCTGGTATGAAATCAAAAATAATAAATTCACTCGCGCAGGCAGAAATGTACTACACTACCAAAAATTCGTCGTATAAAGGTTACTGTCTCACTCCTGAAGCAGCAAAGGGAGTTGGTATTGGTTGTTTTGATTCAGCTACAAAATATGTTGTATTCGGCACGCTGTCCTCTGGACGAGCTTATTGTGTTGATTCGACTGGGTTTAGTTCGGAACTCGCTTCTTCTTCACCAACGCAAATGAAAACCGCGCTGAAATGTTCGGTAGTAGTACACTAATTTTTTTGCGATGTAGTATGTTTCGGTCTGTAAAGAGAGATATTGATTGATGGTTCTGTAACCCAGCTAGACGTATCCTGTACGTAAACTATTGACTTTCGTTTCATTTAAGCTTTACTTAGTATAGTAGGTCAACCACTATCGGGGGACCAATGTAGGGAGTTCCTTAAATGATAGTGCTGTATAAAGTTGTGGTCGCGATGGCGATGCCGCTTTTGTTGACCTTTTGCGGACACTCTCCGGTTTCAGGCAGTGTGAGTGAGGTGCCGCGCGCGGTCGAGCGATCGTCCACCCCGACCGGCTTTTTGCCGATTTCTACCGTCGCTACGACCCCTGTGGTGATGGCCAATGGAATGACTTTTCAGGCAGTGGTCGTGACAAAACCGTCACTATGCGGCGATCGCGAGGTTGCTACTACGGCGTTTGTCTATGGGGCATCGGGTTCGATTGTATCGACTAGTTCGTCGTCGACCTCGGGCAGAAGTACTTGTTCAACTTTGTTGCCGCCGGTTGTGTCGGGTGTCGCGGTGGTGGCTGGAGCAAACGCCGTGTCTCACGCTATTGTGCGTGGATCTGACACGATGGCTTCTGCTGTCGATAACGGTTTGGAAACTGCATCTGACAATCTGCAGTCTGTAGGTGAAGGTCTGACAGAGAATGTGGGGCAGTTATCAAACTCGCTCGCGTTGTTGCATTGTCAGTCGCTTGGAAGTCTCGCCAATATCAAGGCTTGTATTGCTGCCTTGAATCGCTAAAGAATGGCCCCACTCGACAGGTATCGAGTGGGGCCAAATTTTATACAAAATCGGTGTATGTTAGAAATTTAATTATGAATCTTAGTTCCGACAAAGGGCTTGCCTTGTAAATAGTTAGTAAGGCATTCGAGTTTGAGACCGTTTAATTGGGCGACTTCGATGTTATGAATTTCGGCTTCACGGGCGGCGATAGGATCAAACGGGGAGGAGAGGCCGGGCGCCCATTCGGACGGAATTAATTTGCGGAATTCGGCCCAGGTGATGTCTTCGATTTTAACCGCGTCAGGATTTGTGTGGGGGTTATCTGTATAGACATAGTCAGTATTGCTGAGGTTGATGACCTTAGTGGCATGAAGACGCTCTGCAATCTGTACCGCGCGTAAATCAGTACTGCAGCCCGGGCGATAACCGGCAGCAATAATCACATTTTCACTCGGGTGGATATCGAGGATGTCGTCGGGATTGGTGATCATTACTGGGTAGGCGATATCTCGGAAAATGGTGCGGAGAAGATGACCATTCAAACGCGTAGCGTGAATACCCATCCAATCGAGGTCGTCGCTTGTGAGTTCAGTAACCGTCGCTGCTGCATCTTGGTAACGGCGCGCCGTTTTACCACCGCCGGCAATAATAATAAAACGGCGACCACTCGTGGCCGCATCAGCATGGATAAGATCTTTTAGATTAGTTAAAAAGGTGGTGTCGATCTGGTCTGGAACAATCAGGGAACCCCCAACTGACATCACAATGGTTTCTTTGTCTGACATGACTCTATTGTTGCGTATTTAGTCCCAAATGTCGAAGGAAAAGGGAGGGGATAGAATAAATTGCCCAGACAAGAAAAAGGGAGGCGCTCGTGTGCGCCTCCCGAAGAATGTGTTGGCAGCAGAGGATTACTTATCCTTGCCACCGTTGTTGTGTCCACCACCGTGATGTTCGTCACCACCGTCGTGACCGCCTTCGCCACCTTGGTGATGATCGCCGTGACTGTCGCCATCGTGATCACCATCACCGTTTTGGTCGTGTCCGCCATTGTGGCTTCCATCATGTCCGTCGCCGTCACCCTGGTCGCCGTCGTGCCCACCACCGTGATGGTCGCCACCGCCTTCGTCACCATGTCCGTCACCGTCGTGGCTGCCACCATGATGACCGTGTCCGCCGTCTCCACAGCCGTCGTCAGGCGGAGGGTTGCAGTCGTCACACGGCGGAGGAGGCGGGGGCGGCGGAGGGGTACGAGTGCTCCCGCCACCGCCAGTCGTGACTACTGGCACTGCCTTCGGCAGCGCAATCACCCAGTCGATGACCGGATTCAAGCAGCCGAGGAGGAGGAGAACGCGGCCGGTGCTTTTTTGCACCAGGATTTGTTCTCCGGCGACACAGTTGCGTTTTGTCGGCACCAGACGGCCTTGGTCGTTGTAGGCCAGGGATTTCAC
Organism: Candidatus Kaiserbacteria bacterium; assembly: GCA_031423775.1. Taxonomy (GTDB): domain Bacteria; phylum Patescibacteriota; class Minisyncoccia; order Phycocordibacterales; family UBA918; genus OLB19. The sequence continues at coordinate 18,546 of JANPGF010000017.1, forward strand.
TTCCGCCCCGTTGCATTCCATGACGACGGTATCGGTCTTCACGATGTGCATGAATTGCGCATCGGTAAGCGCGAAATAGTCGAGCATGAGCGCGTAGGCGCCTGGCGCAAAATATGCGCCGGGATTGGCGGCCAATTCGGCCCGGGTCACCTGTTGTCCACCCTGAGACAGGTAGTGGGCTCGGTCGGCAAAGCCGTGGAGTCCGCCAGCCATAGCGGCGGTAGCTCCAATTGTCGAGGAAAGCAGCAGGGCTGCGAGGAACGTTAATTTCATTTTGGGTCCTTTCATAATGAATACCCAAACTTTTTATATCATGTTTTTATACAAAATCAATAGTCTTTTTCAGTTTCAGCACAGATTGCTGGAAGTGCGAATTCTTCGCCTGGTTGTTCAGGGTAACGTACTATAATGGAAAATAATTATTATGCACAGACTCGTCATTATAATTGTAGTGTCAGCGACGTATACTACTGACTAGTAGAGTCCACGCAAAAGCGATAGAGAAGAAGTGTGGACTATTTCAGAAAGCCATAGACAAAAATGGTTTTTTGTTGAATAATATAAACAATAAAATAAAACTTTAGTCAATATTGTAAATATTTTATCTTGCTGTATATTCTCCTCAGTTCGTTCTCCCGACGTATTGGTCGGAACGAACAACCCCAGGGAGGGGAATGGTCCTCTACCTAACATGAAAAGGTCTTTCACATGAAGAAAATGCTTCTGGCGACCGTTGCGGTCGCAGCGATGGCTCTGGCCCCGATGGCAGCGATGGCGAATGGCGGCGGGCATGGCTCGAGCATGACCACGGGCGGCCTGGCTGGCGGCATCTCCCAGTCGGGCGGTTCGGCTTCGAAACAGGGTGGCAAAGGTTCGGCCTCGGCCTGGTCCGGCCAGTCCGCTTCGGGTACGGTGAAATCCAACAATGGCGGCACGACCGCTGTTGGCAAAGCCGCTGCTGCCGCTGAACAGGCTGCTGACACCTCGGGCAAAGGCTGCGTCTCGGCTGAATCCGGCGGGTCGGCCGGTGCGGCTGCTGGCGCCATGTCCTCCACCTCCACCTCGGGCGGTGACCACGGCCACAACTGATCGACTTCGTCGATCTACGGTTGGAGGGGTCTTTAGACCCCTCCAACCAACTACCCAGTTTGAGTCATTCTGATTCACTGGTATCCAAACTCTACATATTTGTGTAGGGTTTTTTTGTATCTTTTTTAGCAAAGAAAAGTAAATAAATTGTCAAAAAATGTTATTACGTTACACAACGTAATAATTAAAATGTCAATTGACATGATGCATTCTTGATGCTAGTTTATTCGCATGCGGTGATCGCATGAACAGTTCCAACCCGGGCACGCGATGCCCATCCCCCGAAAGGAAGTTCTACAAAATGAAAAAGATTCTTCTCGCTTGCGCTTTGCTGGCTTCGACCGCTTTTGCCTCGACCGCTTTTGCCGACCAGAACAACACCAGCATTGCCGGTGCTGAAGCCCTGTCGGTGTCTGGTGCCTCGGCCGGCGCATCTCTGAAGACGGGCGACGTCTTCGCCAATGGCGGCATCGGCGCGGCCTCGTGCACCGACTCGTTCGGCACGCCGATCTTCAGCTTTTCGCAGTCCCGCCGGGCCTGCGAAGTGATGCAGGGTGCCATGTCGATGTTTGATCGCGGTCTGATGACCAAGGCCGAGGCTCGTGCCTTTGGTCTGGAATCGCTGAAGATGTCCGGCGTTGTGCTGGTTGCACCGCCCGCCGCTGCGACCGCCACGACGGCTTCGAGCATGTCGGCACCGCCCGCGGCTGCGAAGCCCCAGCAGATGACGGTGAACGCGCCCTGGGACAAGCTGTCCCGGGCTCAGCAGACCGCCGTTTGCGCCGGCGAGCTGTACTGGAATGAAAAGAAGTACATCTGCAACTGATCTGCCCCCCCGCCGTTCCCTCATAGGAACGGCGGATTTCTTTTATGTGAGAGATATAAACCATCTTTTGAGATGGTTTTTTGCTATCTGGTACATAAAAGTAGGGAAGTATAAATACCTTCACAGCCAGCACTTCTGTAGTCAAAGTATTGACAAATCAATTATTTTATGTATAATATAACCCAGTTCTATATGGGGTGGAAGGTTCGAGTCATTTTTTGATTCATCTTTCTCGAGTTTCCACTTCAGTGGAACCTCATCGCTGATGCATATGCACAGCCCCATTTTCCTATTGGAAAGGAACTGCCATGTTCTTGAATATCAAAAATCTGATTCTCGGCCTTCTGATCGTTTCGCTCGCTGCCTGCTCGGGACATATGGACCGTGCGGCCCAGCCGCCGAAAAAGCCTGTTCCGGTTGCACAGCAAGACAATCGCTTCAACAGCATCACTCGTGTTCGAGTTGGCGCTGGCGACATCGCTGACGCGGCCTCAACGGCTATCGGCCTGTCACAAGGCTTCGTGGAGGCGAATCCGCTCTTTAGCGGCGCTGGCTCGGCTGTTCCGGTCGTTGGGCTGGTCAGCAAGGTGCTGTTCAAAAAGCTGCTGGTGCTAACTGGGTCAACTCCGGCACAAGCGAACATCATCGTCGAAACCGGGGGCTGGGTCGGCGGCTGTGCCAACTTTGTCACCGTAGCGGCAAAAGCCAAACCGGCTGTCGCTATCGCCGTGGGTCTGACCTGTGGCCTCATTGCCCACCATCAACTGGTGAAGGCGGCTATGGCGGCTCAGAAATAAGTGTATCTATCCACCGCACGTTTTCCCCACAAGGGAACACGTGCGGTTTTTCATATATGTATGATAAGAGTTAAGCGAGACTTGCTTTATTCAATAATATATGTTATAGTACCGACACTAGAACTTAGAAGTGAATAAAAAATGGGTAATGCAAGGAGTATCTAATGAAGCGTTTGGATTTGTTCTTTTCAATTGTTCTCTTGATACTTGGTGGGGCATACTTTACGGTATCGTCAGTTCGTAGTACAGCAGATAATCGCTGTACAACGTATCTGACGGTACTTTGGGTGCCGATTCCAGGCACCGATCTGCAGTGTGTGCGTGATGAGAGCGCGCACGAGTGGTACAAACACCACAAGCAACTGCCTATTGCCTCGCCGTCAAGCACCGAGCTATAAACAACGTTGGGTCCGGTATAACTAGCCGGGCCCTTTTCTTATGTTTAGGTTTTTTGCCCGCAACAAAGTCACTTGAGGTAACTAATAGCAATTTTCTGCTGTCGAAAATTGATTTTTGGAGACTTTTTAGACTAAAAAACGGGCCAATTGGTGAGAGTAAAAACTCTATCAAGAGCAAGTGCTTGCATTATTTTTCAGAGTCTGTATAATGCTCGCACGTTCATTGATGGAGGTAGTACAGACAGGCATTTTGCCCGTTTATCTGCTACGGTTTATTCCGCAGCGACCACCCTCAAATGGAACTTGTTTTCTAACAATCAAGCAGACGATTTTACCAAGCAAAAGTTTCACTTTTGTTCCGTTAATTTGTCACGCGAGAATTATCTGGCAGGGTCAGATAAGTGAATATCAAATACATACAAGTTTTTTATTGTTTTTTCAAAACAATTTGAAACGGTATGCATCACAATAATAAAATAGAATAGAAATTAGGTAAGACGATCGCAAACATTTTGTGTTTTCTTTTGTCTTATCCTTCTGGTAAAAATAGTATATATTCGCGGGAAATAGTACAGTACCGCACCATGGATATATACGCAGATGCTCAGAGAAATTTATTTCTCTAGTGCCTGTCTTTAATT
>JANPGF010000018.1:0-11418 GCA_031423775.1 Candidatus Kaiserbacteria bacterium
CTTCAAACGTAAAAAAAGCTTCATCAATCGAATACTGCTCTTTACTTGGCAACAGTTTTTTAACCACAATAAACACTCGAGCTGAAATATCACGATAGAGCGTAAAATGTGAAGAAAAGACTGTAACATTAGCTTTTTTAAGGGTGTCCTTTATCTGAAAGTAAGGGACACCCATTGGAATACCCATGTCCTTTATCTCCTGACTCCGCGCTACGACACATCCATCATTACTCGAGAGGACTACGACTGGTTTGCCAATCAGGTCAGGCCGAAAAAGCCGCTCGCACGAGACAAAGAAATTATTCCCATCAATCACTCCGATATACTGCATATCTAAAAAGTATAGCACTGTGCGATACGGTATACTGTGTCACATGCCAGAAGGATTCTCTACACATATACCAGTTCAACCAACACCCGAAACAGAAGCGAGGCGCAACGACGAGCGTTTGCTTGAGTTGCACCGCATCATCACACAACAACACGAAATGGCTGCTACTATCGACAGCACCATTGATAGCATTCAGGTACATGACTGGGTGCAAGTACATGGATTACTCGTATCTTTGGTAACCGCCCGGAAAGAACTTATTGACCTAGCCGCTGCAGAAGTTTTAATAAAGCCGCTGTCAAAAGAAGTTGCCAGAGCACAACTTGGACTATATACCGATATTAATGAGATAGTACAAAACCTCACAACTCTGATCTGCCGAGCCTACCGGGCAGCTTCTGCCGATTTGTCGGTCGATACTCGCCTGACTCACACTGCGTCAAACGAAGTGGGTGAGGCATTTACAAATGCCTCGGAACTGATGATGAATATCACCAAATATACAGATCTGGGAATTGATGTTGCACACTATGTATTTGCTGAACAACCCGACACAGTTCTCACAAATCATAATTATATGCTTGAAGCTGATTGTGATACACGAGGTAAAATGATTACGCACATTCTTGGTAGATTACTTCCTGATAATCCAGACAATAAAATAAAGCACGATACAAGATTGAAAGGAGCAAAAACCCTCGCAGCGTTACTGAGCGAAAGCCGTGAGCGTTACACGGAAACAAATATTTCGCAAATAATTGATGTTACAGAAGCATTTAAACAATTCTTTGGTCCTGAAATTGGCGATGTTATTAGTGCTTGGCTTACTACCACGGAACCGGACAAGGGTGACTTTGTTGAATACTTCAATACCTGTCTACACAACTTCTTCTATAGTTGGGAAAAGTTTGGAAAAGAAGCTACCCTCGGACTTATTCGTAACTATGGTATTCGTCATTTTCACCACGCATCATCACTAGCACTTCGCGCGCAAGCTACACACAAAAAATCGAATGTCAGAAAATTTGGCATCATTGTTTTGCCTTATAGTGACCATAATAATGGTCTCAAAAGAATGCAGCCTATCGGAGACAAAGCGTACCAAGACATCCATGCTACGCATGATGTTGTATATATAGAAGTAAAACATCGATACGATTTACTCCGTAAGTTATCTTTTGTACGCAAAGAATATGGTAATGAAGTAAATAACGGTAAAGCGGAGTTTCTCGCACTCTGCGGTCATGGCGAAAAAAATTCATTACAACTTGGATCTGATATGCATACCAAAATATCTGGCCATGAGCTGAATTCTGATGCCATTATTGAGCATGACGCATCCAAAACCGAAGCTCTTGCAGACAATGTACTTTCTCCAAACGCACCCGTCTTACTCATTTCATGCTCAACCGGAATAGCAGGTGGCATTGCCAATACTGCAGCTAATTTCTTTAATCGAACTATTACTGCCCCAGACGTACCAACCAACATAACCGGATTAACGTTTGCCCGTGACGAAACCGGAAGTATTACAACTATAACTCCGATATTTGATCATGACACTGCTGCAAAAACCTACACACCAAACAACACACAGCTCTAACTAATCCCTATAAAAGCCTCTCCTCTGCTGTAAAAGGCCATTTGTTGGTAACTTTTTGTGCAGAACGATACTTCAGCCGCTCACACGAGACAAAGAAATTATTCCCATCAATCACTCCGATATACTACATCCCCCAATTACCTCACCCAAAGTACCAAAAAACCTTTCATTTAAATGAAAGGTTTTTTACGTACAAATAGAATATGGTTTTAATACTAAGACCAGAAGTTAGCGCGAGCTATGAGTCCTCAGATGCTAGGCGGCCCCAAGAGAAGGATTGAGCCGTACTTGATGTACGGTTAAGCAAAACAAGGAGCGGAAGCGAGTATGATTTTGCTTAGTTCCAACTTTTGCCCTCCCTAGGCAAAAGTTCTGGAACAATCATGTCAAGCTATATAACCAGGCACTAGAAGAAGTTTCTACGTTACCTAGTAATACTTATATTCACTACTTCTAGATTTAGACAGGTTGGTGACTGCGTCGATAATTTGCCCTAGGAAGGGGCAAATGACGACATAAATTCGCCATGTCGCTACGCTCTGTGGCTCATATTAGGTTCCAGATGTTTGGATCTTCCTCCCCATCAATCTTAAAGAAAGCAACACCACGGAGACTGTATTTTTTGGCAAGTGTCATCTTACTCGCTGCAGAGGCAGCATCGCTGTAGGAGATGTATCGCACCTTTACGTTCATGTTGGCTAATTTCGCAAACAGTGCGGCTTTGGCAGCATTTTCGAGACCAACCGGAGTACCCTTTGGTGTAGGGAGGCTGGTGAGTATCTTATACACAGAGTCTTCGGGGAAATATGACAAGATTGCTTCGCCGCCATCGCTATGACCTATTGGTGTTTTATAGATGTTCTTTGAAAGTTCTTCGACCCGAGTGGCATTCAATGACGAAACTTGGGTGATATTTTTGTAGCCGGTTGGTGTAACCGTCACATCCCAGGCACGTCCATAGGTCGCAATACCGAGGAGTACCTTGTTTGCAGGAATATCTGCAAGGGCCAATTTAACCACCTTTTCCACCCAGACGTTATCAGCTACTGGTGCATACGGTACGTTTGCATGCGCCGCATTCAGTGTCAGGTCGGCCAACTGCTGATCGTAAGTCATCAGTTCCACCCGATCACAGTATTTAGCAATTGCCTTATAATCGTTTGCATACGTGAGGGCAGCGGGGACAGTTACATACAAATCCTTGGCCGGAGTACGGGCCTCGAGGGCACAAGTAAGTAGTTTCGTCCGTAATTTAGTCTTGAGTTCTTTGAGGAAAAGAGAGAAATTATCAATCGTTTTCGTATCTTTGTTCTCGTAGTCGATATTAATACCGTTATAGCCACCCTTGTTTACAATATCAACAATTGCTTGAATATGAGCGGCCCGACGAGTTGGGTCACTAAGCATGTAGTCAATCTGCACTGGATCAATCCAGGCAATAGAAGGGATGACTTCAACGTGGTTTGCTTTGGCCAATTTAAGGAAATTCTGCCATTGAGTGTCCTGCAAGTTTGCTTTGTCGGTAATTGCTGCATCGATGCCGCCCACTTCAAACGCAAACGGATACACCGTATCCAATTTCTTTATATTTTTGGTCGCACTCACGAGTCCTGCCGTATCGCTCCACCACGGAATCCAACCAGCCACCTCGCCCGTATAACGGGTACTAGTACCGGCTTCTGAAAGTTGGGGGAACACTCCAAAACAAACTGATATACACATCAAAACGAGCAGCGCTCGCGCTACCGTAACCTCAAAATTTTTTGTTGCTATCATAGTATTTGAGACGACAGAGCAAGCCAAATCTTACTCAGAGTATATGGTGTAACTTTTTAGTGACTAATAGAGTTTATAGTACTGGAATTTGAGCAAAAACTGAAGGGATAGCCCATGAACCAACCAGTCATCCATTTTCAAGTCCATCGGATCTTGAGCCGTGATCCTGCCTGGCCTATACAAAACGAAACCACCAAGACTGCGGCGCCGCCACCAATCCACGGAATTGCCGAGCCTCAGACGCAGCAGGCGTCAACAGCCTGAAACCAACAACGAACACCAACAAAACTGGTGTTCGTTTTTTTATATCAACAAACTGCCTAATAAAGTTGAATTAGAATACCCGGGCGCTGCCGGTTACGGTACCCCAGATAAAACAGTCTTCTGATTCCCCTACTACAATTGGTGTATAGGCTTCATTTTCAGAGAGCAAAATGAGCGAATTCCCCTGTCGACCAATTCGTTTAACGACCAATTCCCCATTAATGGCAGCTACCACGATTTTCCCAACCACTGGTTCAACACTCCGATCAACAACCAAAATATCCCCTGAAAAAATCCCCGCCCCTTCCATCGAATCACCCTGAACCCGGACAAAAAAGGTACTCTCGGGATGTTTTACCAGCAAGTCATGCACGTCGAGTGATTTTTCAACCATATCATCGCCCGGAGCCGGAAAACCAGCCGCTGGTGATGAGGCATAGAGTGGTGAATGCTCGTGCGGCGTAATAGGACCTTTGGCCACTGCACTGACGTCAACAATTGAAATTGCTTGCATACAAATAACCTAGACAACGAGCACGTGCGCCGTGAGTGTCGTATGTAGAACAAAGAGACCACACATTAAAAGAAGGAGGAGCAATCCGTAGACCGTTTGAACCGGTCGGTGCTGTCGCCATTCAATGATTACTGACGCAAAGAGTGCGAGCATAGTTATTATGCCAATGATGATGTAAATCGTCTGTAATACCCGATTTGGTTCAGTCGCGAGGCGCGCAGTTGTCGGCACTGGTTCCAGTAATTGTTTTTCGACTGATGCGATAGGCGCTGGCTGTAAATTAGTGTGAGAAGTAGCCATACCGGATTCGACTACCGTAAAGTCCTTGGTCGTAAAGGTAGTCGGAGTGATAAATGCATCATCTACTCCAGATGTAGCAGGAGTTATCGTTTCAACCGTAGCCGGTACAGCGGCGGGCGTCGTAGTAGCGTCAGCAGCTGTTTCAGCTGTCGCAGGTAGTGGAATTTCATCAGACCGACCCTCGACATGAGTAGCCGCGAGAACCGCCTTTTTTGTAGTAGTTGGCACTGGCGCAATTTCAGCACCGAGAACCGCCCGAGCGGCCAGTGGCGCAACTCTCGCACGAGTGGTGCTCGCGCTGGTGGTAGCTAGGGTACGTACTGGTACAGGTTGCACAACCGGGGTTCGTGCTACTACCGGCTTTACTGCAACGGGTTGTGGGGTTGGCTTTATCCCTGGCGCACCAAATAACTGCACTACAAATACTGTATCAAATCCGTTGTAGGTACCCTTGGCGGTTCCGACTCCAATTTCGGTATAATGCGGCCCGACAATATTTGCCCGATGAGTCGGAGATTTCATCCAGGCGTCAACCACCGCACTCGAATCAGTAAAATACACCGCTAAATTCTCGCCCGCGTACACATACGAGTAGCCAGCCTGTTCAAACCAGTGCCAAGGTGACACACCAGTTGGGCTATTGTGTGCAAAATAACTATTTCTGGCCATATCTTGGGCCTTTAGATTTGCGGCTGCATCAAGTACTGGATTTCTGGTCAATGTGGATAAATTATTTTCTTGTCGTTGTACATTGGTTAAATCAATCACTACCGCAGGCAACACTGCCCCCACGAGCCACTGCGACGACTGCCATAACAGCGCCTGAAAATTAGCCAGGGTAAACGTCAGTACCACCATTGCCAACAGACCTAGAAAAGCACCCCGCTGCAGTAAGTGGGGCCGAAAATCATTCCCTTCATGCGGAATAAAATGATTGATTATTGAATGCAACACATCATGCAACGTATCCATATTTTTGTAGGTATAGTATAGCAAATGTTTTGCCAGAACAGTGATTTTTTACGCGGATATTTTATACAACAAAAAACCTGGCCAAAGCCAGGTTTTTTGTGATACGTGAGGTTTTAGAAACTAATTCGATTCCTAATGACCGCGACCGTGTGAACTCTTGTCATTCTTCTGATCCTTTCCATTATTTTCATGGGCTGACTGGAGATGTCCAAAGATGTTACCAAACGTATGTTTGATGCCATCTCGGATAGTACCCCAGTTATGATCTTTTCCGTTATCATTCCCCTGTCCATGTGCACCATCAGTATCATCATTATCCTTGACCTCATGCCCATGACCACAATTTCCGTGATCAACCTGTTCGAGGAACTTTATACACTGTCCTTGATTGGTAAAGGCTGGGTTCGTAAATGTCTTCCAACCATCATTCATACACTGACTTTTCTTGGTTGGTGTAGTACTGGTAGAAGTTGGTGGAGTACTTGTCGCGAAAATAGTACTTGGTGTACCAACCAGCGTCGTATTTTCCGCAGTAACTACTTTACCATTTGCCAAGGTGACCGTCGCAACTACGCGAGTAGCTGGAACACTCTGTCCATACTGTATGGCACGAACATTGGTCCAATACCCATCAGTTACGTAGTTAAAGGTACCAGAGACATCAAACGGTGACGAAAACTGTGTACCCGTAACATCGGCGTTAAATTTCGAGAGGATAGCTGTATTCGTCTGGAGCAAGGTCGAGTTCGAGTACAACTGCACTACGACTGACTGCGCGCCGGCGAAGGTGGCGTTTGTGAGTCCAAATCCAGCGGTGTACCCCTTCAAGATACCAAGTCCGCTATCATAGTTCACGACACCGAAATCTGCAGCAGCGAGCGTGCCCGGGAGCGCATGAGCCACTCCGGTAGCAGTCGTCCACACACCGGTTCGAGTACCACCCTGATAATTGTCTGACCACGTACCGGACATCACACCGGTTGTCGCAACCGTACCCATAACGTGCAACGTTGTAAGTGGCGAGACTGCATCAGCTCCGGCTGTGTAATTCGCGTAGAAATCTACCGTATTACCAGATACCGAACCCGAGGTGATCGTCCAGGCATAGGTATTTGCCCCCGCTGGACTCCCGCCGTGACCTGATACTGTACCGGTCGCGCTCTGCGCCAGCACCATATCATGTGCATAATCAGTTCCCAGATAATTAAGGTTCATTACATACGTTCCGCTGACGTCATAGATTGGTGCCGCAGCACTCGCGTACATCACACCTCCAAAGAGTGCGGTGGTCGCTCCAGCGAGTAACACTGCTTTTGTTACTATGTTTTGCGTTATTGTCATAAGAGATTTGTTACGGGAATAAGTATCACTAGCCATACACAGTATTTATTTCAGTATGTATGTGCTACTAGGTATATGCAGCTGTAATCATCAATCGTTACAGAAAAAACTTGCATTTAATTATTAACTATGGTATAAAACTATTCTAATCAGTACACATGTTCATTGAAGGAGAAGAACAATGCCTCTGCAAAAAGACGACATCCATGAAAACGCTGAAGCTGCAGCAAGACAAAATTTCCTCAACCAGTCACTGGCAGAACAGCAAGCACTGCGTGAAGCTGGAGATCCAAAGCGTCTCGCCGCGGATGCACGACTCGCAGAAATTCGCCAGCAGAATGCCGTCGCATGGGGCGAAGAGCTGGTCAAAACCGGTGAAGCTGACACGATGGGCAGGCCGATCGAAGATACGACAAGATACAGCGAACGTCGCCTTATCGCCGCAGAATAACCAATGGACCCAGAACGCATTGCGTTCTGGGTTTTTGTATATCTGAAATCGATAGCAGGTATATTATGTTAACAAAATATACCCCTCGCTAATCCAACGAAAGATATGCTATGCTTAGAAACATGCATAAAATACTCAAGGACATATTTTTTATGGCAATGTTAGCTTTTACCATAGCGACATGTTTATATTTACTAAAAATTCTTGAAACTCGCGCCTTTAAGATTGTCACTTTGTTTATTGCCCTTATTATCTCTTCTAACTTAATAGCGATACTCTACAGTCGTCTCATTCAAAATAATTAGACGCTCCTTCTTACTTTAGATTAGAAAAGGTATCTAAATAATGCACCGCCACTCCACCAAACCCCGGAGCAGCACTAAATGTATTGTAGATCGCATTTATTTCAGTGTTAAGTGTAGCTCGAGTTGTACCATAAAATGTTACATAGCTAGGTTGTACATTCCCGGTCTCTTGTGCAACGATGACTTTAGTTTTTCCCGCTTGTGAAATCTCAGGAGTAGAAAGCTCTTCGGTTCCACCTTTCCCTGAGAAATAATTTCGATACGACATAACAATAATACTATTACCAGTTCCGCGATCCAAAATAGTCATTAAATGATTAAACGTATAGTTAATAGATCCGGTAAAATTCACTTTTGGTGTCCACGCTTGTGTAGAATCATAAAAATGCGGAATAACAACTCCGAAAGTGAGGCCGGAATCGTGTAGTTTGCGTTCTGATTCATCAATGAAATTAACGAAATCCGTTAGTACCAATTCTTTATTACCCTCATATTCAGGCAATAAATAGGGCTCTACATCAAATTGGAATCCGCGTAACTTGGGATTTGTCTTATTGTAGGCAATAACATACTCGATCATTCCATACCCTTTGGCGCGATTTACTGGCTTAGCCCAATCACTCGCGCCAGCCACCGCATCGACTGCCAAACCTTTCGTCTGTGCTTTTGCTACAAAAAGAGCCATAGCTTTTGTATACGAAGCCAAATTGTTATTTTTAACGTCATCAATCGTAATGTAGATTGTATTAAAACCAGCATTTAGTGCATTAGTAATTACTGTGTCCATTTTTGCTGCCGACATAGTGATCGGTGAATTCCATACCCAAACTCCATATTCTTTTCCTGCAGGAATGACAACATGGTTTGATTGTGATTGAATAGTGGATACTGGAATGACAGGAACAGGAGCAACTGAATCCTGCGAAGTCTTGGTTGGATTATTATTTGTAGCAGTCATACATGCGTCTTCACTTGAATTACTTGCAGTTGCACACACTTCAATACCCGCAAAGCTTTCACTAAAACTGGTAGTTAATTGTAACTTTTTTGTAGCACCTGCACTTTTAATGGTACCAATCACCCAATAATAATCACTTGCAGATGGTTTGGGATCGGCTGCCAAATAGAGCTCATGTTCCGGATAATAAACAGAATAGGTAACATTCTGGCAATCCTCTGTACCACGATTTCGTAATAAAATACCATACTGAACGGTGTTTACTTTTACAATAGGTGCGATTGTAACAACCAATTTGCAACCTACTGATAACGCAACCGCTGCTTGATTTTGATCAGGGTCTAATAAATCTGCAGAATTTGTATTAGTAACATTTTCTTTTCTATCAGAGGTTATATCAACAGTATTACTTCTAGGTGCCAATTTACTATCGGTAATTTCACTGTCAAACGGAATGGTGACTACTTTAATTGGTGTAGTTTTAATATATACAACAGTAAGTACAGCAAACACTATTAGTATTCCAAGAAGCAAATGAGCAACTCTATATTTAGTAAAAGAAAACATTTTTAATATCCATTTAACATCATTATATCTGCATTGAAGATGGGGCCTCGGCATTTGGCAAGCTTATTCCAACTCCCGTTCGAGTCCACACTCCCCACGTAGCTTCACGACGCAAAATAATATCCTTAAGCGACCCTATTAGAGCTCTATATTCAACATAGGTACTGATATGGAACAGTAACCAACTAATTGGCGAAAGTGCAATAAAGGTAACCCGACGGCTCTGCTTATCGTCGAAAAATGCATGGATGAAGAACGGTACACTTTCTAGAATTATCCAGGTAATGAACGGTGAGAAATCACGCGTCAAAATACAGTATATATACAAAAGAATGATCATCCAAGGCTCAATAAAGAGCAAGAAATTGTTTACATATGTAAACGGTATGATAAACCAGCCTAATATTTTATTGTGTTGCTTTTGTGTACTGAAAATTAATTGCTGATTATTTGCGAATGTAATGATCCATCCATATTTCCAACGAATACGCTGCTTCACCAAACCGGGCAAAGTACTAGCTCCTTCGGTATAAACAACAGCATCATCAGCATATACAGCACGCATACCATTATTTTGCAATTTTACCGACAGATCAATATCCTCTGTAATTGAAGATGTATCGTAACCGCCAAATTGCACAAAAACTTCTTTGCGAAAGGCTCCTGCCGCACCTCCGATAATGTATACAATACCTAAAAGTGACTCAGCTTTTTTCCAATAAAAGGAAAACTGAAATTCCAATTTTTGTAACATTGAAACCGGATTTTGTGTATTTCCCACCTTTACATTCCCTACTACAGCCATTACAGTTGGATTATTAAAACGTTTGACGAAATTTTCCACAGCAAATGGAGACAGTATACAATCCGCATCGATCGACATAATAATACTCCCGGTCGCTCGTTCTAGCCCATAGTTCAAGGCTTTACCTTTACCGCCATTTTCTTTATAAAAATATTTTACCTTTACACCTTGAGGCATTTTTTCAGTAGCCACAAAGTTTCGCATCATTTTATCAGAATTATCTTTTGATCCATCATTGATCACGATCATCTCGATATTATCATAAGTATTAGCCATGATGCTTTTTACTGTAGAAAGCAGGCCCACCTCTTCGTTATAAGCAGGAATAAGAATTGAAACCTTTGGTTTCTGAGAAGGCCATTTTCGGTCATCATTGGTTTTCCAAATGTCATACCAAGGAGCAACTACCATAAACATAAAGCCTTTAATGTATTTAGTAATCAAGGTCATTGCAAATAACGTGATCGCAACGTCAATAAGTTGCAGTCTGCTGTCGTGAACAGGCTTCACCAAAAACAAAGACACAAAAATGCCTATAGTTATAGTATACATAAGAATGTAAACTGGGTAAGTTGCTTTCATATGTGTAGTTGCTCGCCCAGGTGTCTGATGTTTTCCACTAACTGCGTGAAATTTTGATTAAATTTCACGCAGTTAAAATAACACACTTGAGTCATTCAATTGTTACATTAACATAACAAATATGTTTTGTCAACAATTATCTGACCACAAAAGCTTGGGTAAACACTTAGTGCACTAATTTTCCGTACACTACCAAATTCTGGCTATAACGCTTTGAACTGTGATCATAAATGCCAGTACAAGTTACCAGTCGCAGGGCGGAATAATTGGTTGGGCCGTATACATCAAGTGTTGGAAATTCAGACTGTGGATACCGATGTAGTTCAGTTATCTCAAATGTAGCTACTGATCCATCGATGCGTGTAATTTCTACCTTGTCCCCTATTTTTACCTGACCCAGTGAATAAAACACGGCTGGCCCAGATTTTGAATCAACATGCCCCAAGATTACTGACGGACCAACCTCGCCAGGGGCCGCACCACCACTGTACCAACCTACTTGTGTGTAGTTATTCGGTACTGATACCGTTTTATCTGCATTAAGCGAAAGTGGCGGAACAAACGTAGTATCGAGTTTTATTGAGGGGATGACTAACCGAACTGGCTGGAGGCGTGAGAGACCAGTTTCAGCAGTTGTTGCACCTGAGGG
>JANPGF010000019.1:0-4699 GCA_031423775.1 Candidatus Kaiserbacteria bacterium
AGCTCCCTCTTAAGGAGAAGGTCCAAGGTTCGATCCCTTGAGGGCGCACAGACGCAAAACAAACCACTAGTCTTTTAAAGACTAGTGGTTTGTATTAGCACCTGCCCTGCGGCAGGTGCGGCGTCTGTGCGAGACGGAGCGTTGCGAGCGCTAGCGAGCCGCGAGTCGGGGTCGATAGCACTTACTACAATTGGAGCGAAGCGAACAATTTTAGTTAGTGACTAGTGACCACAGACGCACCTGCGGCAGATGCGCGCTTTAGTGCGAACCGGAAACATGCTGCTTTGCGACAGCCGAGGTGTGGGCTACGCACTTATTAGAATCAGAGCAGAGCGAAAGATTATAGTTAGTGACTGATGACCTCCGGACTCGAGATATTCGTGACTACAAAATACCTAGCCAACTCCGGTATTCATGATATACTCGTGGTCAAGCAAAGTATCAAGAGTACGCCTGTGGCGTAATTGGTAGGTAAATCAGTATGGGGTACTGATTTACGAAGTCTTAGGATTGGAATGTCTTTAAAAGTTTGCAGAGTGCGCGTGTGGCGTAATTGGTAGCCGCGTTAGTCTTAGGAACTAATGGAGCAATCCGTGGAGGTTCAAGTCCTCTCGCGCGCACTTTGCAAAGTTCTAAATAAGTAGTGGAGGTTCAAGTCCTCTCGCGCGCACTCTCATTAGTTTCCTTATTTCAATATAAAAACCTTTCATTTAAATGAAAGGTTTTTATATTTTACAAAAAGCTTGACTCGGTCACAGATAATTTCTTTCAGAAATTTCCGCGACCCAGACTCAACTGTTGCAAGCGACACGCTTCCGTCTTTTAAAAACCGCCCGCAAGCAAAGCAGTTTGCTTGCTTCCCATCCTGATAAATAAAACCCACAGCTAAGCTGTAGGTTTTATTTTTTGTGCCGGGAGCGGGACTTGAACCCGCACGGGCTTGCGCCCACAAAATTTTAAGTCTTGCGTGGCTACCGATTACACCATCCCGGCACGTATATATCAAGTTTTATAATTGAACATATAACTTCGGGAATCTACCGTTATGCGGGCAGTATCTGTTATCACAATATTGTTTCGCTTGTGCTTACAATGTATGTGGTAACAACTTTGATTCCCTTGCCAAATCTAAAAGAAAACATAAGAAATATGTTTTCTTTTAGATTTGAGACCGGGACGGGAATCGAACCCGTGCATCGAGGTTTTGCAAACCACTGCGTTACCGCTTCGCCACCCGGTCTTAATTTAGGTGTGCTCTACTGTAGCATTTTTGGTGCAAGAGGGCAAAAGTAAACTTATAGACAATTACATATCAAGATTTGATATACTAATTGAGTGAAAACTAAAGTAATTTATATCTATGGTGCTCCGGCAGTTGGTAAACTCACTACGGCTAAAGCCCTTAGCGACATAACGGGATTTAAAGTGTTTCATAACCATTTAGCTTCAGATTTAGTGCGTTCAGTTTTTGAGCGGGGGAGTGCAAAAGGAGATATGTTGATTGTAAAACTACGGTTTGAAATTTTAGAGTTGGCTGTAAAAGAACAGGTGAGTGGTGTGATTATGACAGGTGCTCATGCGCACAATTTCATCTATCCCAACGGAGAGAATGACGAATGGTATGCTTCACACATTGAGAAGATAACTACTGAAAATGATGGAGAATTTTATGGGGTAAATCTCGTTACCTCGGCCGATACCTTGATGGAGCGTGTACTGCAAACAGACCGTCTCGAATGGAAAAAGATTCATAGTAGAGAAGTGCTACAAGAGGTTCTGGAGAAAAATGATTACGCAAAAACTGCACCACTGAAGAATAATCATATAATTGATAATACTGATATGTCGGTTGAGGAGGTAACTAAACAAATTATAGAGTTTATTAAGTTTAACGCTGATTAGTAAAAAGCACCCAATCGGGTGCTTTTTACTAATCTTTATCTTTCATCTCAGTCTCCTCTACTGGCTTCTCCTTCCCCGCATCGAGTAACTTCTCGATAACTTCTTCACTTGGTGTATTCTGGTCAATTTCGCTTGCAATTAGGTCAATGTGCTGACGGTGCTTCTCGCCGTAGTCATAGGCAAACTCAAGGTGGGGGATGATCTTCAGGTTGGTCTTCTTCTTCACGTACCCACGCATTTCACTTGCGGAACGTTTAAGGAAAACGAGAGCGTCTGATTCACGGCCATCAGGAATAGTGGTGATATAGACGGTAACACGACGATAATCAGGCGCTACAGTGACGTGAGTGACCGTAATCATCGGATTAGTGTTCGCTTCAATTTGTATGAACTTCGCCACCACTTCCTTTAAGAGAGAGGCAGCTCGGTCGTGTCGGTCAAAAGCTGGAGGAGTTAACATAATAATTTAATTATAGTTTAGTATTTTTTTTTGTGAGATTCAGAGTTTGAAGAAGATGAGAATTGAACGCGACGCATGAATAAAAATTTATGAGGCGTACGACTGTACGTTGAATGAATTTTTTTGAAATGCAACAAAGTTCAAACTCATTTTATTCGAACTATGAGATGACCATGTCGAAGCCTTCGATAAGGTCTCCAGGCGCGATCTCTGTCTTGCAATCAATTTGCATACCAAACTCACTTTCATTCACTTGTTTTACATCTGATTTTTGTTGCTGGAGGTTTTTGATGACACCACGTCCAACTTCAATATCGCGACGAGTAATCAGAACACTTTGGCCGAGTTTCAGGAGTCCGTCTTCGATACGGCCACCGAGCACGTGCGTATATTTCTGAGTACTAAAGTGTTTAATTACTTTGGCATGACCAGTAACGATACGTTCTTCCTTTTTCGGGGTTCGGTTTTTAAGGGCGGTGTTGAGCCAGTCAGAGAGTTCGTAAATAATTGAGAAGGTATCGATTTCAACTCCACGGATACCGGCGAGGTCGGTGGCAGCACGATCAACGGTAACGTTAAAACCAACGATAATCGCATCTTTGGTAGCGCTCACATTACGAACATCACTTTCGGTGATGTTACCTACGCCTTTATCAATCACTCGTACGCTAATACGATCTGAGACAAAGTGACTGAGTTCATGTTCAATTGCATCAATGGTGCCGAGCATATCGGCTTTAATCAAAATTGGAATAGTAGGGAGGTTGGTTTTCTTGTGCGTAACTACTACAGCGGCGTCGGTGCCTTCTATGGCAGCTTCAGCCTCTTTTTTACTCGTTACCACGTAAAATTCACTTCCAGCTTTGGGGATGGTATTAAATCCAACAATCCCAACGGGGGTAGAGAGAGTAGCTTCTTTCAGAGTCTTGCCGTATGAATCCTCCATAATACGCACTGGGGCAAACGAGTGACCAGATACTACAAACTGTCCAGAACGGAGAGTTCCATTTTTTACAATCAAAGTAGCGGTGTTGCCACGTTTTGCATCCAAATTACCATCAATAATCGTTCCAGTAGCAGCTACTGAGGTGTCGCCGGTGAGTTCGCCGAGATCAGCCGCGAGGATAACCAGGTCGAGAAGTTCCGGGATACCCTTTCCAGTTTTGGCTGAAATTGCAGCCCAGGGGATATCGCCTCCCATACCCTCAACATAGATTTCGTGTTCAATCAGGCTCGATTGAGTTCGGACAACGTCTGCTCCAGGCTTGTCAATTTTGTTGATAGCCACAATCATAGGAATGCCGGCGGCCTTGATTGATTCAACTGCTTCAAGCGTTTGGGGCTTAACACCGTCTTCGGCGGACACAACCAAAATAGCGATGTCAGCGACATCAGCACCACGCAGACGCATCTTTTGGAAAGCTGCGTGCCCTGGAGTGTCGAGGAAGGTGATAGTTTCGTCTGACCCGTCTTTAGTTTTGTGCGGCACGACATAGGCTGAGAGGTGCTGGGTGATACCGCCGGCTTCACCACCAACTACATTACTCTTGCGAATGTAGTCTAAAAGCGTTGATTTGCCATGGTCAATATGACCCATCACCACGACAATTGGTGGTCGTTTGGTGATTGCAGTAGCGGTGGTTTTAGTTTTCTTGGCCATGATAAAAAATTGTATAATCGCCGGCAGGCGAGGTTGCTAAATAAGTACGGGGAGTATAGCAGATATTTACAGAAATATCACCCTGTGTCATGATTTCGACATGTTCACACTATTTGGCGGAAAAGATGAAAAGTTCGAGGCAAGACCTCGTATCTATTTGGATTTTGCGGCGGCTACTCCGGTACTGCCCGAAGTGATCGCGGCCATGGTGCCGTTTCAGTCAGAACAGTTTGGCAATCC
The DNA here is from genome assembly GCA_031423775.1 of Candidatus Kaiserbacteria bacterium. GTDB lineage: Bacteria > Patescibacteriota > Minisyncoccia > Phycocordibacterales > UBA918 > OLB19. The sequence goes on from JANPGF010000019.1 coordinate 4,263, forward strand.
AAGTGCTATTCATACTGAGGGAGTGGTGGCAAAGGCTGCAGTTACCAAAGCACGCGAAGAAGTCGCTCGGACACTAGGTATTCAGCCCGCTCACGTTACCTTTACGAGTGGCGGAACCGAAAGTAACAATCTCGCCATTATGGGTGTGGTTGCAGCTGCAAGGCGGCGCGGTGTGGCATATACCGACATGGAAATTATTACGACAGCTATTGAGCATCCCGCAACACTCCGAACTGTTGAATATTTGGCTGAGGAAGGAGTTGTCGTACACTATGTTGGGGTAAATGCGGTAGGACAAGTAGACCTTACCGAACTCGGAAAACTGCTCTCACCAAAAACTGTACTAGTGACTGTTGCGTATGTAAATAGTGAAATTGGCACCATTCAGGACCTTGGTGCGATTGCTCGTGTTATAAAAAAACACAATCACGAAACTG
>JANPGF010000020.1:0-2313 GCA_031423775.1 Candidatus Kaiserbacteria bacterium
AAAACACTCTGTTTTTTTGTCAGATACTGCGGGTTTAACGGACTCATTTTTGGCAGAATTGCATTGAGTTCGGTGCCATTGTCACTGACAAATTCTCGTTTTAGTGAAGTGGTCATATAACGCCGGGCAGCCTCTGCATTCAGGCTCTCGGTACTAATGAGTTCTTGCGCCTCGCGCAGTTGTTCCGCTTGTGCAAAGCTGAAGAAGGCATCGATCACACTGGCCTTATCGACAATCTGGTCTAGGTCGGTTTGATTAATGAAATCAACCAGCAAGCTCTCTTTAGCGCGGTTGCCTAGGCTAGCGCGAATCACTCGGCGTACGTCTTCAACTAGTGCCGTTTTATCTTTTATTTTTTTAGTATGCTCAAAAATTAATTCTAAAATGTAGTCTAAGTTGATCTCTTGTGACTTAAGCAGGTCTACCTCAAAGACCACGTCATCCCAATCGATGGTAGATTTTTCTTTCTCAGCACCAGATTTTTCCCTGCGCAGCCAATCACGAACGTCGTTATAGGTTGAGCGATAGTCCTGAATCTTCCGTTCAGCGGGTAACTTGATCGCTTGCAGCGTTGCTAGACCCTCATCATCCAAATAATGCTGGCTCTTAAAGGCTTCGACCTCAGCTGGGTCAGTCATATCAACGCTTTGCAAGGCTTTCAAGCTGGCGAATTCATCGTAGTTTTGCAGTACGTTTTCAATGCGTAAATATTCACCAAATAACTTCACGAAGGCCTTCTTATCGGACTCTTTCACAATTTCGTTGGGGTGAGGGAAACGCTGCCCCAACTCTTGGGTCACCTCTACAAAACCGCGCCTAGCTTCACCAGTTGCAACATCGGTAAAGCCTTGCATGTATTCCTTGTAACTTTTTTCTAAGACTACGTTTTTCGTGTTTTTGTCACCAAACAAAGTAATGGCATCTACCGTAGCTTGCTCTAAATCGCGGAATGTGACGATGTTGCCAAAGGTCTTGGTGGCGTCAAAAATACGGTTAGTACGCGAGTAGGCTTGCATTAAACCGTGGTAGCGCAAGTTTTTATCAACAAACAAGGTGTTCAGAGTCGGAGCATCAAAGCCAGTCAGAAACATACCCACCACAATTAGCAAGTCGATTTCCTTGGCTTTCACTTGCTTGGCAAGATCGCGGTAATAGTTTTGAAAGCCATTGCTATCCACGTTGAAATTGGTTTTAAACAGCGCGTTGTAGTCTTCGATTGCCGCACCTAAAAACTCTTTGGCGCTGCTGGCCATGGCAGAAACATCAAAGCTCTCGTCCAGAATTTCGCCCACAGCTTCTTGTTCTTCATTGGCTGCAAAAGAGAAGATAGTGGCGACTTTCAGAGGCTTGTCCTGGTCCTTTTGTAAATCTTGAAGCGACTCGTAATACAACTTAGCAGCATCCACGCTACTCACAGCAAACATCGCATTAAAGCCCTTAGCGCCCGCTTGCAAGCGGTGCGTTTTTTGTCTGAAATGATTCAAGATGTATTGCGAAATTTCCCGAATGCGATCAGGGTGCAACAAGGCTTGTTTATTTTCCGCTGCACTCAGTTTTTTCTCATCCTGCTCGCTCTCAATCGCTTTGAAATGTGGACGTACGTCGTTGTAGTCCACTTTAAACTTGAGCACCTTTTCATCACGAATGGCATCCGTAATCACATAAGAATGCAGCTCATGACCAAACACGCTGGCGGTCGTCTCTGCACCAAGGGAGTTTTCAGGAAATATAGGTGTGCCCGTAAATCCAAACTGGTAAAACTTTTTAAACTTTTTATTCAGGTTTTTTTGCGCCTCACCAAACTGGCTTCGGTGGCATTCATCAAAAATAAATACGACTTGCTTGTTGTAGATAGCTAAATCCCCATCACTTTTCATCAGGTGGTTAAGCTTCTGGATGGTGGTGACAATGATCTTGTTGTCATCCTTATCCAGATTGCGCTTGAGGCCAGCAGTGTTGTCTGAGCCGTTAACACTGTCGGGTGAAAAACGCTGGTATTCCTTCATGGTCTGGAAATCCAGATCTTTACGATCCACCACAAAAAATACTTTATCGACAAACTCCAGTTCAGTCGCCAAACGCGCAGCTTTAAAACTGGTTAAGGTCTTGCCTGAACCGGTGGTGTGCCAGATAAAGCCGCCACTTTCCGTGGCACTCCACTTTTTAGCATGAAAGGCACATTTGATTTTCCACAAAATGCGCTCGGTAGCGGCAATTTGGTAAGGGCGCATCACCAGCAGCGTGTCACTCACATCAAATACCGAGTACTGCAACAGTACATTGAGTAAAGTGTTTTTCTGGAAAAACGTGGCG
>JANPGF010000021.1:0-2867 GCA_031423775.1 Candidatus Kaiserbacteria bacterium
TCCGCCACGAGTGCGCCGGGGTCGCGAACACTTAGTAGAATCAAAGCGTAGCGCATGATTATACTTAGTGATTCGTGACAGCTGCGGGAGACGGTGAGATACTGCTCTGACAAATCGTACGACCCCTAATTACACGTACATCCCGGAATCAGCGTATAGTGCACCGGATCAGCTGGTCCAAACCACGAGAAACATGCAGCCGCAGCATTATTTGGATTAGCTCCACTCATATCTACTGCAATACCAGACGTATGATTAGACCGCGTCGCTACCGGACGAGCACAACTCAGTCCATGTTTTGACATCTCTGCCGATACCGCACTTTTTACTGACGAGCATGAAGCATCTGTGTTTGTGGACAACCCTTGGTCACACCACTTGGTGTGCACTTCGAGCAAATGTGACTGATACGAAGCTGGTCTGAAAGCTGACACCGGTGTTCCCCCTAATTTAGCAGCACATTTCTGTAACCGTGGGTCGGTATTTGCCCATAAAAGTTTTGTTCCATTTTCCATCTGTTGCGCAAGCGAATCTGACACTGCATGGAGAGGACTACACGCACTCGATGAAACTGGCCCTGGAGCTGTGTCTACTTTACACGTTATTGAATGACCATCACTTGCAGTTACCGGTACCCCTCCACCGTTTTGAGTACACTGATTTGACTGGTTGGCACAAGTGTATACAGCCGCTCCGCCAGAATATCCATTAACCGTGCAAGGAGACACCATGACGCCCACGCCACTATACATCCAGGAACCAACGCCTTGCATCACCTCATTAAATGATAAATCGAGTGTATTTTTTGGGTCGTAGGTTGGTTCATTAACCACCTGACACTGCACCTCTGACCAATACAACCACCCCGAAACATCACCTCCATTTGATATTTTACCGTCCGGCCCCACAAGTGCCCGCATGACCGTATCAACCATGAGCCAGGCAGCCAGAATTATAATCATTCCTATAATGGCATTCGATAGCATCCCTTTGGCCTCATCAAGCGTGTGACTATTACCACCAGAAGTTACCAGTCGCACACCCGCCACTGTCATGAGGACGGCACACAACAAAAACATGAATCCAATGATCCATTTGATAAAACCATTGAGCATATCAACAACGTTACACGATGTACAATCTGGTCCGCTACAACCAGAGAGTTGTGCGAGGCCACCAGTAGTTGTTTCAGCAGACACGACACCTGCTACAACAAAAAATTGTAGAGCAAGAACTAGACCAAACGTAAAAAGAAATCCCTTCATACCTATTGCGGCACCTTAGTACTATCCGGACAGAAACTAAAACGGTAGTCATATCCTGAAGCATTTTCGTCAACGTAACCTGGCACACTAAGCATGTAGTTCAGCCCACACAAGGCGGTGTTATCTAATTTCAATAAATCACGGAGATAGGTTTCAGCAGCAAGCTGTGCTGCTGAAAGGGGTTTTTCGAGTAAAGTCACATTAAAATACCCCGTCTGTGCATCGTAGGTTACAACATAAAGTGGAGAAGCCCCATTTCCATATATTTGCTTTTCAAAGGTATTACCCAAAAAATACATACCTTTATTATGTGTGTCAGGAGAAACTTCTGAATTTTTCAAAAAGTTGTCAACGGTCACTGTACCACCATTATTAGTCGTCGGTAGAATCGCTTTGAAATCAGTATAGGTTGCACCGACTGGAGTAACGGTTGTCTGCCCTCGATGTTGCACATACCAAGTCGCCCCTATTGCACCAAGGAGCAAAAGACTAATTGCAACAAAAATGTATATGGTTTTATTCATAAAATATATTAACCACCGTATTTACTAACACAAGCACTGGCTCTATTATTACAATTCAGACATGTCCAGTCGCGATACCCATTACGGTGCACCAAGGTAGCCATGGTTTGCGCATTGCACGAAGCATTCTGACACAGAGAGAAGCTGCTACACGAACCCCCCGCTGCACCACTCCATGTTGTTTGCGTAATTTGAAAAGTGCCACAAGCCGTCGAGATTGGTCGAGCGTTAGGGTGAGTAATATTATAAGGAGGAGTAGTTGGGTTACCGGAACTTTCAGTCACTGCTATGCACGACATAATATTCGCCTGCACTGAATTTAATCCTACCGCCATCAGAGCCGATACACTACACGCACTATTACTAGCCGCACACTGTGGGAGAGGACCATTAGTCACCCCACCCGTTAGATGTTGTGCCCGATTACACGTAACAGTTTTACCGTCTGCGCTCACGACTGGTGCACCACCCGCACTCTGGCAGTCGGCAATTTTCCCGACGCAACTTACTGTCGGAATTCCTGACGGACCAGCCAAAATGGCTTCACATGACCCTGTTATTGGAGAACCGACCACACCTGAACCAATCCACCCTTCAACTCCATGCAGTGACACTGCTGGCTCAGACCACTTTAGCATCATCGGAGTTGTCGAAGCTGCAACCCGCTGTTCCAGACATTGCACCTCATTCCACACCCCAAACGTCCCCGTATCGAGGAGAGCTTTTAGTCCATAATCAATCATCAGCCACGCCGCAAGCACAATCAAATAGCCAATAATGATGTTATTGAGCATACTCTTCGCTTCTTCCATCGCGTGCTGATTGCCACCCGAAGTCACGAGCTTTACCCCGGCATAAATAATGACCATTGCAGCAACGATACCCAAAATACCCACCAACCACCCCACAACATTATTTTCAAGCTGCACCACATCACACGACTGACAAGGCTGTTCACCCTCTCCACCACACGGCACCAATCCGGCTGCCTGTGTCGCTGCTGGCATCAGAAAGAGTGAGCCGCAAAGGACCAGCCCAAAAAGTAATTTCTTCATTACCCATAAGCTTACCACAAACC
>JANPGF010000022.1:0-4528 GCA_031423775.1 Candidatus Kaiserbacteria bacterium
CAGTGATACTCCTCCTCTTGTATGGTAATGGCGGTAAGTTTGTCTTTGCACATACATATAAAGATGCTGAGTGGGCGAAGGAGTAAATGGGGTTTTATCCGAATATAGACACTTTATGAATACGATCTCTCATGACAGCGAAACATTAGCACTAGGACAACAAGTCATTACTGTCTGCGCGTTTATCCATCAAACATTTGAGGGAGTTGAAAAAGTGTTTTTACCAAAACGGGCCACTACGAAAAAGTTCTTACCGGACGTGTTTGAATTACCCGGCGGACATGTTGACTACGCTGAAGATATTGTTGACGGTCTAAAACGTGAAGTGATGGAGGAGTTTGGCATGGGGATTACTGTCGGAGATCCGTTTGCGGCTTTTACCTATGTGAATGAGATAAAAGGTTCTCATTCTATCGAAGTGATTTATTTTGCTCGGTTTATTGAGAGTATCGAACATATAACTATCAATCCCGAAGACCATTCTGAATACGGTTGGTTCGCGGCTGATGAAATTCATAAAATCGTAAGTGCGAACAAACGAGAGGAAGATGTTGAAATTCAGGCGATCAAGAAGGGCTTTTTATTGCTTGAGGGTGGACAGCCTCTTTTTTAGGTACAATCCCCGGCTCTTGGACAGGAAGGGTGTTTGTTCATGTACTATATACGTATAGTAGGTTCTTTAGCGTTGTGTCATTTTAGCATTAAGTATTCGTATATGCAGTTACGTTCATTGTTTGGAGTATTGGCAATAATTGTTTTGATGGGGGGTATTTCGACGCAGTTTGTCTCTGCACAAGCGGCCCCATTTGCAGCGGGTGAATTTTCTCGCGTGGCAGATCCTGCATTGGCGACTGGTGTAAATTTTTCTAAGCAGTACAAAGCAGACTTTAATAATGATGGCGTTATTGATAAATTAGTTTGTAGCAATGCTGACCATACGGTCAAGGTATTTGACGGAAAAAAATTGAGTAACGTGTTATATAGCTGGGAAGGACCAGCGTCCAATACGCTCGTGACAGATCAGTCCAAGCCAAATGTAGTATCCAACCGATCGTATACTGGATGTATGGTGGCAGAAATTATACCCGGACGACCTTCAATTGTCATTTCAGATTCATTTGTACATCCTGTGCTCGGTTACCGGATTGGGGCTGAGCAGTTTGTTCTATTGAACGAAGGTTTGACTGCATCAGGTACTATAAAAATGATACCTCGAATCGTACGGAATGCTGACGGGACCGCTTACCGTGCACCTGTGCGTTCAGTGAAATGTACACAGTATCCAGCGCAGCTGGTGACGTCAGGTAAAACGCCTGGTGCGCTCTGTTTTTACGCGGGTTATGATCAAGGTCTGGCTAATGGAGGATATGGTGACCGCGTGTCACTCATCAAACTCGAAGATAGTAATGGGAATTTAGTAGTAAAAGATTTAACCGCAAGTGCCGGACTGCCTTGGAAAGGTGGCATGGTTGGTACAGCTATGAGTAGTTTCCGAACATACCGAAATTCATCTGGTACAACAAAGTCTGATGGGCTCAGCATGATGGGTGGAGCTTGGCTCGATTACGATAAGGATGGTCTGGCTGATCTCATTACCGTCGGGCAACATTCGAGTGTTTGGGCATTCAAGATGGCAATAAATACTGCCAAACCAGAGGGAATTGCATTTACAAAAACTGATATCATGACAGCCTCTAATGTGTCGATGACTGAGTTCCTGACCGTATCAGCTTTTAACGAACAGGATTCGCGCATTCAATTACCGTGTGTCTACATTTCAGGTGAAGTTGAAAACCCTAACGCACTCAAGAGTTACGACGTGCCAGATCATGCTCGTTGTTATGAAAATGGCGCTTGGGTCACGCACATGTTGCCAGGTTTGGCTGCTGGAAAGGGATATTCGAGTACGATTCCAGGGGCCTCTCTCAAAATTGATTCAGTTGGTCGAATCCTAGCTCTCGCACCAAACTTCATTCACGATAAAACAGGAGCTCAGTTACCGGCGACACCAGCGACAAATCTCTTTGAAATTAATCCTAGCGATACTTGCCAGGTGAAATTAGACAGTCAGTTGATGTCGTCTGATAAGACAACAGTCATCAAGGCGGTAACTCAGACAGTATCGATAGCAAAAGGATCTTCGTCATACATAGGTGGGTGGGTTGATTGTAACTCGACATCTCGTAATGCATATTTTTCAGGCGTAACATTTGTTTCTGGTACCTCAAATATCACCCAGTTAGGTTGGTGGACCTCAGCAAATTTCTTGGCCCATCAAACAACCTTCCAAGCGATTCCGTATAAAAATTCAGGTTCATTTATAGCGACTCCTGGAGTAACAAAGAGTGTGGGTCTCTGGAATGGTTGTTCTAAAAATGCTTCGAAAATTACGGCTACGGTTTTATCATGTACAAATAATGCCGGAGTAGCGGGTACCCTTTCAGCGGTTAGTGCGATCCCTGACAGTAGTAATCAGGCTGGTGAGGTGCTAGGTGCGTCAACAGTATCTGAAAGTGTACTGAGTAGTGTCCTTTCACAAATTCAAGAGGTGCTTTCTCAAATCGGTGCTCTGATTACAAAATAATAATGCATAAGAAACATTCCGAATAGGGGTGTTTTCTTTTTAGGTACTATTTTTTGACATTTTACATTATATATGTATAATAATTTCAGAAATCAATGTGAGGAATTATTGTCATGACGGTACCAGCAAGTGAGCTATCAGTTGAATTGTCTGCGAAAAAGGTGGCCGTTGAAGTCGTTGAATATATTGATAAACTTTTATCCTACTGGTCACCTCGTACTTCGTTTGTCATCTGTCTCAGTCCGACGCAAGCGTCTCGTGTGTCTGATTCGAGTTTTTCGATCACCATTTCGTCTGGAGATTCGCAGTTCAATACGTACCCGATGCCAGGCAAAGGTGTAGCTTGGGCAGCAGACGTGCAGCAACAAGCAGTCAAAGAAGCTCGGCGAATGTTGGAAGAAAACGGTTGGAAGACAGAAGCGGCCGTAGTGTGCCACAGTCTGATTCAGCGTTTGTCTCGGCTTATTGCCCAGTTATGCGGTTGGCAAACAGCTTCTGCTACCTCAGCTCCGAACATTTCGATATTCTTTTGCAGTCGAGCCTAAAAGTTATTACGAGTCGCTCTTTTGGCGGCTCGTTTTTATGTTTATAGGAGTGATATAATTTTTATATGAATATTTTTAAACCAACATCCTTTACCTGGTGGCAATTGGGAATGCTTAAGTGGGCAGTGTTGTGCATTGGTATTGCGATTGGTGCGCACTTTGCAACAGTGTTTACTCCATATGTTGTGGTGCTTATTATGGTTGGGCTAGTGCTGAGTTTGTATCTCGCCATCGTCTGGTTGAAAAACAAGTAATTGACACAAAAACCGAATCATAGTTAACTACGTTTAGAAGTGAACGAAAGGAAAAATAATGTTAGAAGAAGGGGATATTCTTCTCTTGCGCCACGGAGAATCTGAAGGGAATGCTGCGAATCGTTTGAATGAAGACGGTGAACAGAGTTCACACAGTGAACTCTATGCCACCCGTCATTCGTACCATCTTCGTCTCAGCTTGAAAGGCTGTGAACAAGCGCTCTCTACAAACCGCTGGTTGGCAAAAAATAACGTCAGTCCTGATAACTTTGTCGTGTCTGAATATACTCGTGCAAAAGAGACGGCCTACCTGATTGGTCTACCAAACGCTCTTTGGACTGCTGATCGTCACTTGATTGAACGAGATTGGGGTAAGCTCGAACGACTTACCCCGAGTGAGCGCTGGAGATTATACGGTCCCGAATTACGGGCTCGGAGCGTTGAACCCTTCTATTGGCGGCCAGATGGTGGTGAGACGATGGAAGAAGTATGCGCGCGGGTAAAAATGTTTCTTCTCGAGTTAGTTCTGCGTAAACCTCGTGCGAAAACTATCGTTGTATGTCATGGTGAGGTGATGTGGGCATTCCGCATCGTGCTTGAAAACCTGTCGGTAAAAACTTTCGCTGATATACATCTGCTGCCAGATTCCCATCGCAAAATATGGAATTGTCAGATGCTGCACTATACATGGCACTCGCCATCCGGGATGGCACAAACGACTAAAGGGCTCTGGTGTCGTACCATTCGTCCGACAGTTGAACCCGCGCTCGTGACCGAGTGGAAAGAAATTAAGCCTGTTTCCTACACGAATGAACAGCTGCTGGCTGAAGTTGCTCTCCATCCAAGGCACTTTGGCGAAAATTGAGAAAATAAGGCACGCAATACTGTTGCGGGCCTTTTTATAGAGTAAGATTTCATATTGATATAAAAACACCCGACTCATCGGATGTTTCCGAGTTGTCGGGTGGTACGTCTGAATCAGTTTTTCCAGCATACCCACTTGTAGCCCCAGCCGTTGCAGGAACCGTCGGGTTCTGCGGGGGCAGTTGCGATAGTTTCGGTCGGGATTTCGACCTTTGCGTTCGAAGTAACTGTTTCTGCCGTGTCGCTGCCGAACCAGTGGGGCAGGTGTGCCCAGCTTGGCC
>JANPGF010000023.1:0-18933 GCA_031423775.1 Candidatus Kaiserbacteria bacterium
TGCTTCTTCGTCTGAACCACCGAGGATAAAGAATTTAAAGACACCCCATACGAACATGAGGAAAGCGAGACCAAGGATAACCGGGAGCACAACGCTATTAATGAACCCGAGAACACCACCAACAAAGTCCCCAATCTCTCCAGCATGACCGCTACCAGCTGAAATTTGTGCAGAGGTGACGGCTGGTACAACAGCCAAGGTAATGGCTGACAGAGCTACTAATAAGACTTGTTTCATACGTATCGTAATTAAATATAATGGTAATTTATGAGATTATACACCACTTTTCGGCAAAATGTTAGGGCTCTCGAGTAAATGTGTACAACTCTCCCCTGGCGCCAACAGAGGATTATGGGAGTAACGAATGCCGCAACATCGCCAGAATCCCCCAGATACTCAAGAGAATCACAAATACAATAACGCCAGTTATAGCGATTGTCTTCCCTTCTTCGATTTTGCTCGCATCATCTGAATGAATAATCCAAGCATCAACCAGCTTCCACATTAAAAAAACAAAGGCCACTCCCATTAATAGTGGAATGATAAGGTTTATAATACCTAAAATAAAATCTACCAGACCGGCGAATGTGGTTGGTGTAGTGACAGGAGACATACTCTAGAATTGAGACACCACACTTTTAATAATATCGACAATCGCGAGCGACCCGAGGATGAGCACCCCACCAATCACTGCGTACAGTAGTGACTGTGAAGCCTCTTCAACTTGTGAGGCATTACCGAGTGCTGTTACGTACTTGAAACCAGAGTAGATGATGTAAAAAACCACAATTGGAATCATGAGGATCATAACGATATGCAAGATTGCTTCGAGCAAATCGCCAATTGAGTTGATATTTTTAAGAGGGTTTAGGAGTTCAACTGATGGAATTACACCATTGTTTACCCCCGAAGTTGCATTATTTGAGTTACTAGTTCCAGTTGTAGCAGCCATTACAACTGAATACCCCCCAAAAATAACTACCGCCACTAAAACGAAAGCAAGATATTTAAGATACTTTAATAGAATCATAGAAGAAAATTAATACGCCTCACTCATACCTCGCACCACATCATTAGCTGCATCATCAGGAACGGTAGTATTGCTATTACTGTAGTTACGGACTGATTCAACGGCCTGACGGAATAATTGGTTGACCTTGTCTGGCGCTGGTGCGAGCCAGCCCCGAGCCACTTTAGCCGCTTCGTAGGAGATTCTACCATATTTATCATTAGAACCAGCGTTCAGTGTCGATAAATGGGCTGGGGCCATATGGAGTGCGTCTGCAATGACTTTACTCTGACTAGCTGAACCAAGCACTTGCATAACAGTATACGCGCCAGTAAGGTTTTTTGAGGCTTTCATTAATGCCAAGCCATAGAACGTCGCATAGGTTCGCCTGGTAGTATCGAGCCCTCCCTGTGGGACCGGTGCGATATCGAAATCGAGATTAGGATTCTGTAATTGTAATACTGCCCCTTCACTACCTTTACCAAAGTAAAAAGCTAATTTTTCAGAGGTAAACGCACTACGGTCATCTGGTAGAGCTGAGTTCCAACTATACGAGTCTTTAGTTGGATTTGAGAAAAAACTATACCAATTGAGAGCGCTACTCAGTAGCTGTACGTTTCCTGAAGAAGTTTGATTCAGTTCAACAATATACTTACCCCCCTGGTCGGTTACAAAACTACTACCACCCTGTAGTAGCAAGAGAGAAATTACATCATAGGCATGCGTAACGTTGGCATACTCGCCAAAAGCTACCGCAGAACGAGAAATGGTTCGGTTGTAGTCTTTTTGTACCAGCTTTGGAATCTCTGGCATCAATTCTGGCCACGTTTTCGGCGGATAAATAATAGACTGATCACCGAGTAACGTACGGTTGTAATACATGACGAGTGGGTCAATCGCCACCGGGTAGGCATAAATACCGTCAGACAAGGCAAAAATTTCCGAACCTCCAATGTAGGTATCCCGGAAATTACGAATCGGCAAAGCCTTTTCATCAAGCGAAAAGATTCGCGAACGATGCTGCACCAATTTCTCGCTTGGCAAGAAAACAATGTCAGGACCACGTCCGTCTGCCAAAGCATTCAAAAGATCACTATCAAAAGTTCGAGCATCTTTTTCTACATATTGCACCACCTGATAGGTTTTATCTGCTTTTGTCAGTGGCACTAAGGCGGCATTAAAAGCAGCGGCCGGAACGGTACCCCAAATAACGACCGAGGCACCGAGACTAGGTCCCGTTGATCCCTTTGGCTGATACATAGACAGCATCGCGAGAGCGACCAAGCCAGATATCACAAAAATGGTAATCAGAACAATTTCAAACGGACGAGTTTTCATACAACACGAAAGGCTAAACCATAATGGTAATCGCCGGCCGGATATTCACGTTCAAAGACAAATCCACAGGCTTCAAAGAGGTCAATGGCGAGTTCCCGACAGACAACACAATCCGGATGCGGCCCGAGGCCACTAAACGAACTCTCCCAGTCTACCACATAGATAACACCGCCGGTACGCAACGTACGATGCTTTTCTCGAATGGCATTTTCACGATTTTCAAGTTGATAGAGGGTATTAACGAGGATTGCTACGTCGAGGTACTGGTCGGGGATTTTAATACCACGAGATGCTTCGAGGTCACACCAGAGGGGGTCAACATTCTGTAACCGTTCTGTTCGTATCACCTCACCGATTTTATCAATCAGTCCCCGCTCGATTTCGCAGGCAAATACTCGACCAGACGAGCCAACTTTACGAGACAGAATCGGTACAAACGTCCCCGCTCCAGCTCCAAAATCACCGACCAAATCACCATCCCGCACATGGAAATGACTCGCAAGGAGTTCAGGTACCACAAACCGGCTCCGTGAAGCAATAGACATATATCATAAAGTATACCCCGCCCGCAGCCACCGGCAGACGTCTACCTGTGTAAATCAAAAATCTTAGGGGTTCGACCCCTAAGATTTTTGATTTGTTTAAGCGAGCAAAGGTCACGTTAGCCCGTTTCAAAACTGAGACAGATACGAGGCGCGCAAGGAAGTCGCTGCGAGCCGTACAAGAGTACGGTTAAGCAAAACAACGAGCGATTGCGAGTATGCTTTTGATTCACCACAAGGGTATTTCCATTTTTATGGTCGAGCAAAGCTCTCTCTAAAAATTAGGTCAGTTCCAACTTTTGCCCTTCCTAGGCAAAAGTTCGGGAACAACTTTTGGTATCAGGTTTACCACTGCGTCGATAAATCGCCCTAGGATAGGGGCGATTTACGACATAAATTCAGAATAGTCGCTACGCTCGTTTCTTCATTCACAGTTTTGGAACAGGACCTACTCTTTAGAAGGAATCTCAGCCTTAACGAAGACGATACTGGCAATACTATCCCCTGCTCGCATCTTCATCACGCGCACTCCCTGCGTCTGACGACCGAGGGTTGGCACGTCTTTCAGTGCAAGTTTAATCACCTGACCCTTCTTACTCATAATCACGAGCTCGCCTTCAGTACGTTCTGCTCCGCCAATAACATTCGCACCTACAATCGTACCTGTTTTGTCGGTTACTTTAGCGGTTTTAATACCTGATCCACCACGCTTTTGGACTTTGTATTCTTTGATTGGCGTTGTTTTACCGTAACCGTGTTCAGTTACAACCAAAATTTCTAGATCTTTAGCACCCTTTTTAATCACATCAGCTGATACGATCACATCACCCTTACCAAGCTTCATCGCAGTCACACCTGACGCAGTCCGTCCCATTTCACGCACGTCACTTTCTTTGAAGCGGATGGCTTGACCCTTTTCAGTCACGAGTGATGCTTCATCACCCTTACCAATGAACATCGCGGTGATCAAAGAGTCATCGTCGCGGAGCGTAATCGCAATCAGTCCACTTCGACGGACGTCTTTGAATGCTGCTGCATCAGATTTCTTGGCGACACCTTGTTTCGTCACCATCATAAGACTCCACTCACCAGTCCATTCTTCTTTACGAACAGCCAGCACTGAGGTTACACGTTCCTCTGCACTCATACTGAGGAAGTTCATGATCGACTTACCTTTGGTCGCACGACGACCTTCGGGGATTTCGAACATCTTGGTCTGATACACCTTACCCTTGTCGGTAAAGAACAAGAGATCACTATGAGCTGAAGTTGTAATCAGACTGGTGACTACATCTTCTTCTTTGGTGTTGAGGTCAACTACACCTACACCACCTCGTTTCTGGGTGCGGTATTCGTCAGGATTGGTACGCTTGACGTAGCCGCCTGCCGTGAGCACGAGCACACTTTCGTCATCAGGAATGAGGTCTTCTTGACTCATCATTTTGACCCCGCCTTTGACAATTTTAGTGCGACGATCGTCACCGTACTTTTCAGCGATTTCCATAAGTTCTGATTTTACGAGTGCAAGCATTTTCGCCTTACTCTTTAAAATCGCTTCGAGCTGCCCAATTAATTTTTGGACTTCAGCCAACTCTTCTTCGACTTTCTTACGTTCGAGACCTGCAAGCTTCTGCAAACGCATATCGAGAATCGCCTGAGCTTGGATGGCAGAGAACTTAAATTCTTTCATCAAACCAGCATGTGCAGTCGGCACATCTTTTGAAGCGCGAATCAGTTTAATAATCGCATCGATGTGATCGAGCGCCTTCTTTAAACCGAGCAAGATATGTTCACGGTCTTGCGCTTTCGTTAAATCGTACTGAGTACGTCGACGAACAACTTCAGCCCGATGTTTTACATACTCTTCGAGAATCAGTTTAAGTGAGACTGTTTGTGGCACACCATCAACCAAGGCCACCATGTTGTAATGGAATGTATCTTCGAGCTGAGTGTGTTTGTACAGCTTATTTAAAATCGTTTGTGGTTGCGCACCAGATTTGAGATCAATTACAACACGGATGTCATTCGTTGATTCGTCACGCATTTCACGAATCCCTTCAATTTTCTTGTCACGAACAAGGTCGGCAATTTTCTCCTGCATGTCCGCTTTGTTCACACGGAACGGAATCGAGGTGATGATGATTGAAAACGCACCTTTCTTGTCTTCAACAATTTCTGCCTCACCACGCACGGTTACTCCCCCACGACCGTGAGTATAGGCGTGCTGAATGTCTTTCTGATTAAACGCGACCGCTCCCAAAGGAAAATCAGGGCCTTTCACAAATTTGAGCAAGTCGTCAGTAGTTGCACCAGGATTATCAATCAAGTATTCAACTGCCTGTGAAATTTCGCGCAAGTTGTGTGGCGGAATATTCGTCGCCATACCCACCGCAATACCGAGTGTCCCCATAAGGAGCAAGTTCGGCACAGCCGCTGGAAGCACGATCGGTTCCTGCTTTGTACCATCAAAGTTTGGTCGCCAGTCAACGGTATCCTTTTCGAGATCACGAAGCATTTCTTCGGCCAAGCGAGACATTTTTGCCTCGGTATATCGATATGCCGCAGCGGAGTCACCGTCAATTGAACCAAAGTTTCCCTGTCCGAGCACGAGTGGGTAGCGTGTCGCAAATGGCTGCACCAACTTCACCATCGACTCATACACGGCTGCGTCTCCGTGCGGATGGAAGTTACCAAGTACATCTCCTACCACAGTCGCAGATTTCTTGAATTTACCACTGGCGTTCAAACCATTAAGACGCATCGAATATAAAATGCGTCGGTGTACAGGTTTGAGCCCATCCCGAATATCAGGCAGCGCACGTGACGTAATAACTGACATTGCATAGTCGAGATATGACGTCTCCATTTCAGAAACGATATTCTGTCCGACGATACCTCGCTCTGGTAGCGGAGCGGTTGGTTCGGGAACGACAGTCTTCTTTGGCATAACAGAAAAGTGAGCTACTTATAAATAACGGTCCGATTATAGCATAAAACACACCCACAGCCACTGAAAGTACTTCGCAGGTGGGCACATAATTATGGCGCTGTTGGACTAGAAGTTGTCGCAATCATGATGGTTTGATGCGGTGCAGAAGTTGTTCCATACCCATATCCATTATTTTGCATTGTTGCCGTACTTGAAGTAGAAGCTTCGAGTGCAGCTTTGTTCTCATCATTAATTTGCAAATTTAGTGCCGCCTCGGCTTCACGGAGCGTTGATGTTGAAACAACGGGAGCTACAGCATTCGTTACGGTTGAACTCGCAATGGTTGCTGCTTTAATGCCCTCGAACTGAGCTTTGAGTTGATCGAGCAAGCCGGCAAATGGAGCGGTCGGCATCGTAGTTGATGCGCTACCGGCAGCTGCCATGCCAGTCTCTGCCAGTCGAGCCGGTAGTGATAGCGACCACACACCACCGACAATGACAATACAAATGACCGATGCCACCAGTGCAAACTGATCACGAAATGCTTTTGGTTTTTCTCTGAGGGTATCGAGGATTTGAAATAACATACACAACAATCCCGGCAAACCAGGAAATTACACCGACAACACTGCCACGTCACTCTCCATCTCGTTTACGTCTTTTTTCTTGAGCGTCAGTTTCTCTACCGGGGACACATCTGTGCCCATCTCTTTGAGGAATGCTCCGAGAGAGACCTTGTCGTAATGCATTGGGATAATCAAACGAGCTTCGAGTTTAAGCGCGAGCTTTGCTGCCTGTGGCACTTCAAGCACGTCTCCACCTCCAACCGGAATAAAAAGAATATCAATATCACCAAATTCACTCAGAATTTTTGGGTCAATCTCTGGGGAGCCTAGAGCGCCAAGGAATACCATATTCATGTCCTCTAACTTCACCTGGTAAATAGTATTGTATCGCTCCACACCCTCATACATTTCTTTTACCCCGTAGCCGCGGGCCGTTACGTCACCGATTTCATACTCTCCGGGACCAGCAACCACAAACGGCTGTTTACTACTATGTGTCGCTTCTTCAGCTCCATTAAAATCGGGGTGGTTCATCGAAATAAATGCCACATCCGAACCAAATTTGGTTGATGCTAATTTTGAAGTCTTGCTAACTGGATCAAAGGCCAGAGTCGTATTTCCAAATGAAACCTTAAAACTCTGCCCACCGTGGTGTGTAATAATCATAATGACAGTAGTATACGACATGGAAGAGAAATAGTTAAATGGTTTAATGGTTGCATGGTTAAATAGTGAACGAAATGAGATAATCAAGAGCCAACCCCTCATCACCCTGACACTTTTTTGGAACAGCCGTAGTTATAGAAAGCAGAACAGGAGGACTGACGCATGCTGGCGAACGTATTTGATCTTTTGATGCTGGTGCTTTGCACCAAGAAATGGCTTGAACAAAACCCCGACATCGCGCGGCAGACTGGTCTGCCGACAACTTGAACCCCTTACGGTCTACATCATATGTAGACCGTTTTTCTGTATATAAAATCCCCGACAGATTGTTCTGTCGGGGAACGTTCTTTGTAATTCACGGAGACGCCTCAGCCACTCGCTCGATTTCAGCCCGGAGAAATGCGATCAAATCCAACTCGGAACGCCATTCACGGTGATACAGCATTGCCGATCTGACAAATTCATCATTTGTCATAACGTATGATTTGGCAAGCACATCGGTATCGAAATCAACAACACCTCCGAGGACAGGATCATGTTGTATGAATCGTGTCGTCGCTGCGAAATAGAGCGAGTGAGTCCAACCCATCCGCGCCGGCCCCATACCGAGGAAAATTTTCTCGCCGGCTGCATCGAGCAGGAGACGAGCCACATTGCCTTCGGCGCTATCCAGCCACTCCTGAAACGTCTGCGGCCCCACAGGCGTTTGCGGTTTTTGCTGTTTTGGGTCCAACTGTCGCCCGGCAGCCTTTGCCTGATAGCGACGAGTGGCCACTGCCCAATCTGTTGCACGATCCATAATCCTGACTCCTTTGGTGTACGAACTTTTTGCACTCTACTACTTTTTTACCATTTGGCAATACTTTTACGCAAAATCTGTTGGGAAACTAGACTTTTAAACGAAAATGTACTATTATCTCCCCGACGAAGCAAGAAGATTATTAGTTTCCTAGCGACACACGTTAACCCTGCATTGATGCTTACGGCCACGAGATATGGCAATGCAGACGCGTGTCGTCGGAATAACGTTACATATATCAGTATGTCTGAAGAAACTGTAGTAGGAACTGGCGTAATGGCGAATCTCGTTGTGAGTTTGCCGGAAGCTCCAAAGGAAGGGTCATTAGTAGAAGGTACAGTGTCGGCTATCGGCCGCGCTCGTGTCTATGTAGAACTCGCACCATTTGGTACCGGGCTCATTTTTGGTCGTGAATACATGAACGCGCGTGATATCCTCCGCAAGGTGAGTGTAGGCGACACCATCGCCGCCAAGGTAGTAGATGTGACAAACGAAGACGGCTACATCGAACTTTCTCTCAAGGAAGCTCGTCAGGCCCTCATCTGGGCTGATGCTGAGGAAGCGGTAAAGAAAGGTACTGTAATGTCACTCGAAGTGAAGGAAGCCAACAAAGGCGGACTCATCATCGAATGGCAAGGCATCCAGGGATTCCTTCCAGCCTCACAGCTCGGTGCTGACAATTACCCACGTGTTGACAATGGAGACAAGGACAAGATTCTTTCTGCCCTTAATTCACTCATCGGCAAGCACCTTTCAGTGGTAATGATCACAGCTGACCAGAAAGAACATAAACTCATCTTCTCTGAGAAGGGACCACAAGAGAAAGAAGAGAAGGAAGAGAAAGTTGGTAAGTACGAAGTTGGAGAGACACTTAACGGAGAAGTTACCGGTGCAGTTGATTTCGGTATCTTCGTCAAGATTGAACAAGGTCTCGAAGGACTCGTGCACATCTCTGA
Organism: Candidatus Kaiserbacteria bacterium; assembly: GCA_031423775.1. Classification (GTDB taxonomy): domain Bacteria; phylum Patescibacteriota; class Minisyncoccia; order Phycocordibacterales; family UBA918; genus OLB19. Next base: position 8,806 of record JANPGF010000023.1, read on the forward strand.
ACTCGATTGGGGTCTCGTAGAAGACACTCGTGCCCTCTACAAGGTCGGAGACAAAGTAAAGGTCAAGGTTATCGAAGTGAAAGATGACAAAATTTCATTGTCTATCAAGCAACTCCGTGAGAACCCATGGACCGAAGCTGCCGGCAAGTTCAAGAAGGATCAGGTCGTCCCAGGTGTTGTGATTAAATACAACAAGCATGGAGCGCTTGCATCAATCCAGGAAGGCGTCGCTGGACTCGTTCACATTTCAGAGTTTTAGACTGAAGAAAAGATGAAGGCGACCCTCTCACTCGGAAACGTCTACCAGTTCAAGATCTCCCTCTTCGAACCAACTGAACAGCGTATGACTCTCTCATACAAGGAAGCGAATCCTGCTAAATAGTTGTTAGTTGGTAGCAATTAGAGATTAGTAAAACAACATCATGTCCGTAAGGGCACGATGTTGTTTTGTATATGTCATTTCAAAATTATTGACTTTTAAATAGAAAACTTTACTATACCAAAAGATTCACAATCTGTTACTGGAGGAATTAATGCCAACTTAGATACCCCACTTCATTCTTGAGTTCCGTGGTTTTATTCGACTTACCGAAGAGTCGACTAAACAACCCGCACTTTATCGAATGGATACGTTCATAAGAATGTATACAGGTGCTTTAGGCGGGACAACAATCATTACTGACACAGATACTATATACGTTCTTGAAACTATCGAGGAAATTGAAAAGCTGGTGAAGAACGTCCAAAAGGGCACCAAGCATTTGTAAATCAGCCGCCACCCAATCTACCGGGTGGCGCTTTTAATTATACAAATTCATCGCCGCGACGTGACCTTTACTCACTATTGTCGCCACTACTTCCAATATCTGCACCGACGCTTTATCAATTACGTCTACTTCTTTTTTTGTAAAATTCCCAAGTACGTAGCGTTCAAGCGCTCCGCCACCGGCAGGGCGTTTTGTTATTCCCTTCTCCCACGGCCAGAATCCCGTTTTGCCGATACCAATCCGTACGCGTACAAAATCTTTACTGCCTAACTTTTCAATAATTGAGGTAAGGCCATTATGTCCGCCACTCCCCCGCCCAAACGACACCCGTACTTCACCAAGCGGTAAATCAATATCGTCGTAAAGCACCACCAGGTGTTTAATCGCGTCATGTGGCACCAACTTCCGAACCGCCACCCCTGAATTATTCATAAACGTATCCGGATAGAGTACGGTCACCATCTCACCCGCTATCCGCCCCTCGGTTGTACGTCCACTAAATGATTTCTGCTTAATCACTTTTGGCAAATCAACCAACGAACAAATATGATCGAGCGCAATCCATCCGACATTATGCCGAGAACCCACATATTTTTCTCCCGGATTGCCCAATCCAACGATGTAGTACATAGTTTATAAATCATACCATAGTGTCTAGTGGAGAATTTTCATATTGTTGACATTTTGTCAAAATAAATGTAGCGTACCTGTGGAATTTGCTGACCAACGACGATTTACCCTAACTGTGTGGTTACTGTTGTCAGCATCCTCGGCTTCGGTTGAGGAGAAACTTGGTGAAATGAAGCGCATTATCTTTTTGAGCTGCATACATGAATTTCACCATCTGCTGATTTTTATTGGCAGAAAAATTGCTCTTTGGTTGCGGGAAAGAGGTTGCCCAACTAGGGCGGTACACCCATGTAACCATTCCGTCCTCGGGCGGAGAAATTTGCTTACCACTGAAAAGTTATTCCTGACATAGGAATGAAAGTAAAGGTGTAAGCATCCCGTATGTGCACGGGAGAAATTTGGGTGGTGAGACGTTGATTACACGCGAGTATGCGAGATGTTGTGATCCCCCTCTCCGATTTCGGTTGGAGAAAAATTTGGCTGGGATGATCATGTTCTGTTCAAAGGTGCGATACCAAGGTTCCAGCCATCCGCTTTTGGGCGGAGAACTATGGTCGAAAGTTCAAGATTGCAGAAATGCGTGCTTTGAGATTCGACCAACAGCTTCGGCTGTGAAATTGCTGACATAAAAGCGAGTGCTCTTACGAAAAAAAAGCTGTCAACAGGTGGCGCAACCAAATCGCGCCACCAAAACTACTTTGGTTGAGCCCTGGCTCGACCACTCTTCATACAGTACGAACCCGCTTCGCACTCTATGAAGAGGCACTGCTTCTACTGGCCTGGTACCAGTCTCGTTCCCTGACATACAACAGAGAGGAATATCCATGCTTGTTACTCCCGTAGAACCTTCGCGACGTACCATTGGCATCCGTCACCGGGTGAAGGTGACGGCAGCTGGTGAAGCTCGCCCGACCCAAATCGCTATTCGCGAAGCAGATGGCAGCATCACACTCCACAATTGCAAAGATGAAGGCGACGAACTGGCGTTTATCTTGGAGAAATTGTTGCCGAGCGACGTCATTGCGATGTCGCTCGGTGGTTCGGGCGACTTGCTCGCGTTTGCCACCAACCGCATCGCGACGCGTGGCGGCGCAACCGTCATCCGCATCCCGCCTTATCAACAAAAAGCCGCTCGCGGCCATGACGATACGGACGAAGATGCGACACTCCTTGCCACCCTCGCAGCCACGCAACCGAAACTGTTTTTCCCCATGCTCGACCGCGATGCATCGTTGATTCGCGTCCGTGAATGCCACCGGCATTTCCAAGATGCGATGAAAGCGCGGATTGCGTGCGAACAAAGGCTACGGCAGCGAGTCATTGGCCAAATCTATATCACTGTCGATGGGATTTTCCCCGAGGGTGGTATCGAAAAAGCTTTTGACAACATGAAGGCAAACGACAAAGTCCTCGCCGCCTTGGTCGAAGAAGAAGGCGAACGTGAGAAGGATCTGAAAAAAGCCCTGAAAGGCTTTGACGTATTCCGGAGGGTCTTTGAACCCATCTTGGGAGTTGGACCGCGGATTGCGTCACGTCTCATTGACGCTATTGGAGACATTCGCCGATTTCCGTCAGCTGATCAGCTGGTCGCCTTTTGCGGCGTTCACCTGATGCAGGACGGGAAAGGCAACAATGTCTTCCCGCGCCGTCGAGCTGGCACCATTGCCAATTGGCATGGTGATGCGAGACAGGCCCTCTACCTCTTGATGGATCAATGGAACCGCCAGAGCAACAAACCAGACGCTGTCTGGGGCCAGCGGTTCAAAGCCAACAAAGCGCACTTCCGTCGCCAGCACCCCGAAAAGGTGCAAATTGACGGCAAATGGCGCTACACCGACGCCCACATCCACAAGATGGCCGGGTGGCGGACAGCGTCTGAATTTGTCCGCTGGCTCTACGGTGAATGGTGGAGTGTGGTTGACCCCCTATGGGCACAAAAACGTGAGCGGAACCATCACAAATGGCTCGCGACCGGCCTGAAAGTCTTTGGCAACGACGCTTGGCGTACTGCCCCCGGCACGGTGAAAAGTGCGGCCATGACCTACGCCCTCGGCGACGAACCCGATACCGCACTCGCCCGCGCCTGGACTGAGTACAATGAACGCTGGGCACCGGTATTTGGCGCATGGTGGACGACCGCCTCGGTCGAAGCACGTCGCGCGGCGGTCAGTCGCTACAATGTCCACCACAACATCGAACAAGCGGTCGATGAAGCAATGACCAAAGCAGCATAACAATTCAGTGGGCGGAAACAACGCCTGCCCACAGAAATCCTCTCTCATAGTTCTTTATAATTCGGTAGCGCGAATGCCAATACATCAGGTACATTGCGAGTTGCTACCATCCCGTTTCGACGGGAGAAATTTGGGTGACGATATTCTATATGCTTCTAGCAATACTATCGGTACCACCCTCTCCGATTTCGGCTGGAGAAAACTTTGGTTCAGTGAATTTGAATTCCTTTTAAGGGAACAAGCTGCCCTTGAACCATTCCGTCCTCGGGCGGAGAAATTGCTGGTGACATTACTTTTGCTTTGAAATGCAATGGAAAGGATGCCGGCAGCCGAGACATACTCACGTTCGTCTCGGCACCCTTTCTCAGTTTTTACAGACTGAACATTGAGAAAGGGTGAACAACCCACGTTCTTTATAATTTGCTGACGTCCCAAGCGTTGTTAAAAACGACGAGTCAACTGTCAGCACCCTAGGCATAGGTCGAGAAGAAATCTGCTCAAATGTTCCCGAATGTACTTCGCATGAGCCTTTTTGAGCATCCCGTGTCGGCACGGGAGAAATTTAGGTGGTGTGAGAAGCAATGCGTTACGCACAGGCTTCATTACCACCCTCTCCAATTTCGGTCGGAGAAAACTTTGGTTGTCTGTGTTGCTGTATCAAATGATAGTAGAAGAGTAGTACAACCATCCACTTATATTGTCGAGAAATTTGGTTCAGCCAAAAGGAGTCCTCTTACACAGGAAACCATCTAGTTGCACCATTCCGTCCTCGGGCGGAGAAATTGCTGGCGTGGTAGGTACTTCCCTAAAGAGATTCGCTAAGTGCCAGCAGGCCGGATCGCAAGATCCGGCCTTTTTATATACAAAATTTATTTTCAGAAATATTGACGGAACAGTACCGCAATCGCCTCTTGAAATCTACAACACCTGTAGCATGTTGCTTCCGCTGATAGCAAAAACGTGATTGAATCACTTTTATTTTGCATCAAAGATACATAACGCTCTAAGCAAGAACATATTTAAAGTGATACACCGGAAGTATTTTTTGCAGACAAATCAAAAAGTTTGCATCGCACTTTTTTCTCGCGTATAATGCTCTCACTTCTCGTATGAAATTGTTCTCTTCTCAAAAAAATTCTGCAGCTGACACACATATACTCCCTACTGCAGAGCATGTACAAACACCTGTAGAAGAAAAAGATGAACATCCCCTCACCGAAATTCTCCGCTTCTCACTCATTGCACTCATTATTGTGATTCCAATTCGCATGTTTGTGGCACAGCCGTTTATTGTGTCAGGAGCATCAATGCAAGACACCTTCCACAGTGGCGAATACCTCATCGTTGATCAACTTAGTTACGATTTCCATAAACCAAATCGCGGTGATGTTATCGTGTTTCGTTACCCACGCGACCCGTCTAAATTCTTTATCAAACGAGTCATCGGTCTACCGGGTGATACTATCGATATCGAAGGCAGTACGGTACGAATCACAAACACCCAGTTCCCTAACGGCCATATTTTAAACGAACCGTATATTAAAAGCATGGCTCCTGGAGCCACTATAAACGAAGTGTTGGGTGATCGTGAATATTTCGTTATGGGTGACAATCGTGACCAAAGTTCGGACTCTCGTGTCTGGGGAGTTCTGCAGGAGGAACGTATTATTGGACGAGCGTACCTGCGCCTATTCCCACCTGCGGTATTCAATTACCTTCCCGGTGCAGTCTCACCTGACGTGATTACTAACTGAACATAACATTTCTGTATATGCGCAACGACTGTAGTCCAACTGAATTCCTCAGAATCGCCGCTCATACGGCTGAACACTTTGGTTTTAAAACTGCTGAGTCATTACGGAAAGAACCTGAGTGTAAAAACTGTACCACGTCACTGCCACACACAATCACTGATGTTGATAGCGCAACTGACACTACACAATCCCTCCTCACTCGTGGCATCTCTCAATATTGTGACGAACGTCTCCATGCCATGGTCGGACCAGTGCTACTCTATTCAATCGAAAACGCTCCTGAATCTGGCGAGACCGCTGTCTCTTTTCATATATTTAACGTTCCTAAAAGTATTGCTGAAGCAATTCTTATACAAACGAGCCGAGCCCTCGCCACTGAACTCGGATACGACGATCATACCGTTCGTATAAACTCGCTTGGTGACACTGATTCAATGACCCGCTATGGCCGCGAGCTCACCAACTTCCTCCGTAAGCGTCTCGACCTTATGCCTGAGTCCTCACGTGAGCTTATGAAAACGCACGCTATGATGGCCCTCCAAGACCTCGTAACCCTTGAACATGATCTCGCGTTCAAAAGTCCAAACCCGCTCGAATATCTGAGTGATCAAAGTCGCAAACATTTCCGCGACATTATCGAATATCTCGACATGAGTGAGACCCCGTACGAGATTGATCCGAAAATGCTTGGTCATCACGAATATTATTCAGACGCTCTCTTTGCCATTGACCTTCCTCGAGCCGAAGACGGTACTGAAAGTCCTCTCCAAATCCGAGGTGGACGGTTTGACTCTTTTGTTGAACGAAAGACCAAGAAAAAGACTGCAGCGGTCGGTGCAGTAGCTCTCCTCCGTGAACGACCAGCTCCAGCTCGTACACCCCGATTTAAACTCGAAACGCCAACAGTCTATATTATCCAGCTCGGGTTTGGACCAAAGGTTCGTAGCCTCATGATTATTAACGAGCTCCGTCAGGCAGGTATTCCGGTTTTCCAGGACCTCGCCAATGATTCACTGTCTGCCCAGCTACGTGACGCTGAACGACGAGGAGTCAAATACGTAATTATTATCGGCCAAAAGGAATTCGTTGACGGAACCGTCATCCTCCGCGACATGGACGCCCGCAAACAAGAACCGATTCCAAACGACCAAATTGTTCGCAAGTTAAAGAGAAATACGCCGGTTGCAGCCTAGTAAAAAACCAGTACAAATCTTGTACTGGTTTTGGTTTATTTCATCTCGTCACATTTTTGCAATCAAGAGATGCGCAGCTTGAATCTCTGACGGTAAACCTTCAGACACAAGCATAAACAACTCTCTAAATGGATGTGGTTCAGATTCCCGGATTGTTTCGTGGAAGACACAGCCGTCAGCAAGTGAAGTGATGTCTACCTCATCAATTCTCTCCCCAGGAACATCTCCGTCGTAATACATCGTTGAGGTGAGTCTGACTAAAAAACATTTACCCGTCTTTGTCTGAAAACGATAGGTAGTATCCATACCGACTTCTTTTTTGAAAGAACAGGCAGAGAGGAGTTCTACCAGACGAGCATAGAGACGATTTTTTAACGCCTGCAGGCTACCACAGATCACTTCATCACTCATTTGATTCATCCTTTGAAATTTAACTTTTTCACAGTATCAGGCAAAATTTTACCCGTCAAGTAACTACCCGACCCCATTATTATAGGTTTTACCTCTACAAAAGGACTAAAGTTGGCAATTGCAGCCACAAAGGCTAGTACCGAGTGAAGCAGGTTGATAACTGCGTCGATAATTTGCCCTAAGACAAGGGGCAAATTACGACATATATTCGCAATAGGTACAGAACGACTAAACGTCACTCTGTACGCGCTCGTTTGCTCATTTAGCTTGCACAATGGCACTATAAATGCTATTCTCTTGCACACATATGGCAATAAATGTTGGGGTAGATAAGAATAATAACGAAAGTAGTGCAAACGTCATCCGACGTTTCCAAAAGCGTGTTCAAGGCGCTGGTATTATCCGTAAAGTTCGTGATGGTCGTTACCGCGCTCGTATCAAGAGTGATAACGTCAAGCGATTCGCTAAATTGAAGAAACTTACCAAGAAGGTTGTCTATGAAAAGGCTCTCAAGCTTGGCAAGATTCAAGAGAAAACAGCCACCCGTCGCTAAATAATCTGAAATAACCCCACTCACAGCAGTGGGGTTATTTTATACCCAGTATCATGCGATAATGGGTATATATTCAGATAATGCATTTCAACATTGGAATGCTTTTATTTAGGTATATCCTACAAATTTTCATGCCCCCTTTTTCACTCACACAGACAGTAAAATCAGTCCCATCGTTCCCGTACGAAACGATGAAGAATGATGTGTTGGGTAAAAAATATAATCTCTCGTTAACGTTTGTTGGACCAACTCGAGCGCAAAAACTCAATGAAGCGTATCGCAAAAAGACCTACACACCGAATGTCCTCTCATTCCCGCTCGGAGTCGACTGTGGGGAGATAGTTATTTGTCCTGATATCGCCCGCCACGAGGCGGCAACATATAGTCATACCAAAGATGGCCATATTGCCTTTCTCTTTATCCACGGCCTGCTACACCTAAAAGGCTACGACCATCAAACAGATACCGATCATGCCGCCATGGAAAAACTCGAACGGAAATACGTAAAGAAGTACGACATCGCATAATCTCTGGTATTATTCTCGCACGTTATGTCTGAACACATCATCACCGGTATAGACGTCGGCACCTACCAAGTAAAGGTAGCGATTGTTCGTGTACCAAAAATGAAAGACGAACGAGGCCTCCCTCAAATTATTGGTACCGGTTTCGCTGAGAGTCGAGGTCTCCGCAACGGCTACATTATTAATGAAGTTGACGTAGTACGTAGCATCCGCAGTGCAGTTGCTCAGGCTGAGAAAGCAGCTGGAGTGAGCGTGAAGCGTGCCTATCTCTCGATTGGGAGTATTGGTCTCGACGAAATTATTTCTACCGGTGAAGTTATCACCTCTCGCGCTGATTCAGAAATTACCCAAATCGATATCGAGAAAGCAGCGACCGACAGTGAGGAACGGATCATTGACCATATCCCGAATCGTAAAATCATTCACGCCATTCCCCTTCGCTACCGGGTTGATGGTGAAGAAGTGCTCGGCAAGCCGCAGGGTATGCGCGGAACGAAACTCGAAGTTGACACGCTATTCATCACTACCTTTGAACAGCATCTGAACGATCTGATTGGTGCGGTTGAACGGACCGGTGTCTACGTTGAGGATGTGATGGCGTCCCCGCTCGCAGCCAGTTATGTCATCCTCTCAAAGACACAACGTCGCGCCGGCTGTATCATGGCCAATATTGGTGCCGAAACAGTTTCTATAGTTGTCTTCGAAGACCTAACACCAATCTCACTCAAAGTCTTCCCCATTGGATCGAACGACATCACCAATGATATCGCCCTTGGTCTGAAAATTACTCTCGAAGAAGCTGAAAAAATTAAACGTGGCGGCATCACCGGAACAACCGTTTCGAAAAAACGTCTAGAAGAAATTGTAAACGCACGCCTCAGCGACATCTTTGAACTCATTGACTTGCACCTTAAAAAAATTAAAAAAGATGGACTGTTGCCTGCCGGCATCATCCTCACTGGTGGAGGATCGACCACACTTGGCATCCAAGATCTTGCTCGCACAACCTTGAGTCTCCCTGCCCGTATCGCTACACTAGAAGTCGGTAAAAACACCAAAGTCCGTGACGCTTCCTGGGCAGTAGCTTACGGCCTCTGCATGATTGGAGCGAGCGATGGTACAGAGACAAGCGCAATCGGCATAGCAAAAGCCACGAAAAAAAGTATTCTCGAGTGGCTTAGTCAGTTCCTTCCATAACACCTAACGGAACATGTCAAACACACAGTAATCACATTAGTCAATATGTGACAGCATTTACTATTACCTGTATGATACTGGAACTAGAGCAACGGGGAACCGCACCTGCTACTGGGAGGCTAATTTATATATCTTATTATGGAACAAATTAAATCAGACGTAGAATCATTTGCACGAATCCGAGTTGTCGGTGCTGGTGGATCTGGTAACAACGCTGTGAACTACATGGTAGGCGCCAAAGTGAAGGGCGTTGAGTTTATTGCAATTAACAGTGATGCACAGGACTTGCACCACTCACTCGCCAAGAAGAAAATTCACATTGGTAAAAACCTTACTCGTGGTCTTGGTGCTGGAGGAAACCCTGACATGGGTCGCCGCGCTGCCGAAGAAACTCGTGAAGAGATCAACAATGCCATCAAAGGATCAGATATGATTTTTATCACCTGTGGTATGGGTGGTGGTACTGGTACAGGAGCAGCACCCGTCATTGCAAAAATTGCTCGCGACAGTGGAGCGCTCACTGTTGGTGTTGTCACTAAACCATTCCTCTTTGAAGGACAGGAACGTATGCGTCTTGCACTCCAGGGTATCGAAGAATTGAAGAAAGAAGTTGATGCGCTTATTATCATTCCGAACGATCGTCTGCTGGCGATTGTCGACAAAGACACCACAGTGCAGAATGCCTTCCAGCAATGTGACAATGTCCTCAAACAAGCGGTCGAAGGAATCTCTGACCTCATCACGATGCCAGGTATCATCAACGTGGACTTCGCCGATATTCGTTCCGTTATGGAAAACGCCGGTTCAGCCCTGATGGGTGTAGGTGTGAGTACTGGCGAGAAGCGAGCCGAAGAAGCTGCACGCA
>JANPGF010000024.1:0-3822 GCA_031423775.1 Candidatus Kaiserbacteria bacterium
CGCGCCAAAATGAATGCATGAAAAAGCTTGAAAGCTATGATCGAGAACTGGCATCGGAACGGCGCGTTACCCCACCTAACTCTTCTAAAATTAGCCATATTGAAGGTGAAATGAGATGGCAGCGTGAAGAATTAACAATTCAGCAACAGAAAGAACGAAATGCCCGCGAATCATTAAAACGAGCTCTTGAAAAACTGCAATACGACTGGGACATTGATATTCGTAAAGCTATTGCGAAACAAGAAGATTGCAACAAAAAAATTGAAAGCCTGGGTCGTGAATTAATCGCAGCACGAAACCAAGCGATGCAAGATAAAGCAGCAGAGGATAAAAGAGCGGCAGAGGCAGCTGCTGCCGCAGCAGCCAAAAAAGCTGCATAATAACTCATTTGCTATGTACACCTTCCGTATAGAACAGGCGATTCGGGCTGCAGCAGTCTTGCACCACCACGAAACTCGAAAAGGATCGATGCCGTTTCCATACGTCACACATCTCTACTCAGTAGCGATGATGTTAGGTGACTATACCGAAGACGAAGATGTCATTGTGGCAGCCCTTCTGCATGACGCAGTTGAAGATACCGACTACACCCTTGCAGAACTGGAGGAAGATTTTGGTGGGCGTGTAGCTGAAATCATTGCCGCAATTACGGAGCCAAAACTGGTGAACGGCCAGAAAGGATCGTGGGCAGAAAAGAAAAAAGCCTATGCAAAGCAGCTCAAGGCCGGACCACTCGAAGCAGTAATGGTCGCAGCCGCAGACAAAGCGCACAATTTCCGTACCAGTGTTGAAGAATACTACGACGATCACAATCGTTTCCTCCAAGACTTTGGTAAAAATCTGGATGACCGGATTGAAATTTACCAGATGATTGCAAACGTGATTAATAATCGCCTTGACGGTCCACTCCTCGCAGAATTTAATCACGTGTTCGAAGAATACAAACAATTCATCTATGACATCCAAAAAGCCCAAGCAGCCAACCTTTAAGTATACTCCAACCGCAGTACTCCCGACTATTGCTATAAAAACTGAATGGGATTTAAAAAAGCATTACTACCAATCAGAAACTGACCCGCAAATCGAAGCGGATATCAAAGCCATAGAAGCCGCCTATACAGCATTTGCCAAAAAATTTGCTGGCAAGGATTTTACTAGTACTCCCGAAAAACTAGCAGCTGCCCTCAAAGCAGAGGACGCTCTTATGGCCATTCCGGCGAGCAAACCAATTTTGTACTTCTGGTATCGCCAGACACTTGATGCCAGCGACCAAAAAGCTGAACAGCAAATTAACTTAATCAGTGACCGCCTGACAAAGATCGGTAATCAAACAATTTTCTTTAGTCTCGCGATTGGCAAGATTCCCAAAGCAACCCAAAAGCTCTATTTGAAAGACCCTACACTTGAACCATATCGGTATTTGTTGACCCAAATTTTCGAAACAGCCAAGCACAATTTAACCGAAGCCGAAGAAAAGATCATGTCGCTCAAATCAACACCAGCCCGGAGTTTATGGGTAAACGGGACGGACAAGATTTTGAATAAACGCAGTATCACTTACAAAAAGAAATCAATGCCGCTCAATGAAGCAATTGAGAAAGTCTCAGCCATTGACGTAGCTGAACGTCCAAAGCTATGGGCAGTTGTACGCGATGAGCTTAAATCACTGTCTGAAATTGCTGAAAATGAAATGAACGCAATTGTGATTGATAAAAAAATTAATGATGAACTGCGCGGCTATACCAAACCTTATCAGGCAACGGTGCAGAGTTATGAAAATGATCTGACTGCTGTCGAAGCTCTGGTTGAATCAATCAGTACCAAAGGCTTTGCCCTCAGTCGCAAGTTCTATGAACTAAAGGCCAAAGCGCATGGCGTTTCCAGTTTGCCGTATGCGTCAAAGTACGACCCACTCGGGGCTGAAATTCATATTCCGTATGCAGAAGCAACTGACATTTGTCGTGATGTATTTTACGGTGTAAAAAATGAGTACGGTGAATTCTTTGATGAGATGCTTAAGGGTGGGAACATCGACGTCTATCCGCGTAAAAATCGTTCAGGCGGGGCGTTCATGTCGAGTGACACCAATATCCCCATCTTCGTCTTTCTAAACCAGGTAGACACCTTTAAATCGCTTGAGACGCTAGCTCACGAAATGGGTCATGCCCTCCATAGTCATCGTTCAAAGGCAGCACAACCAGCTCGCTACCAGGACTACTCAACGACCACCGCAGAAACAGCCAGTACTCTCTTCGAGAACTTGGTGTTCGACTCTGTCTACCGACAATCTGATGACGCTACACGATTTACACTCATGCACGACCGTCTCACTCGCGACATCTCAACCATCCAGCGCCAAATTGCCTTCTTCAATTTTGAACGTGAAATGCATATGCTGATTCGTACCCAAGGAGCTGCAAGCAAAGAGGAACTCGCCGCACTGTTGGTCAAACAACTAAAGGCACACCTTGGTAAAGGGATTGATGTCGCAGACGACGACGGGTATTCATTCGTCTACATCGGGCACTTCCGCGCCATGTTCTATGTCTACAGTTATGCCTACGGCCTCCTTATGAGTTCACTCATGAGTCAGAACTACATCGCTGATAATTCATATGCGACACAAATTGATAAATTCCTCACCTCAGGCGGCAACAACACCGTAGAAAATATCTTCAAATCGATCGGCATCGACGCTCACAAACTAGAAACGTTTGAAACGAGCCTCGCCAGCCTCGAAAAGAACGTCAACGAATTTGGTCGATTACTGAAAAAGAAAGGGAAGTAATCTTAGGGGTTAAACCCCTAAGAATTGAAGTCTTGCTTCGAACTTTTGTTTTTTGTAGAAATTTTTATTGGTACCGGGGTGTAGTACTATGGTTTTCTCGGGCGAAACTGCTTGAAAAACACATTACAGGCCTTGGAAACAAGAGACGGCTATGGCACGTTTACTTGCCATAGTGAGTAGCTAGAGGTGCCCCGGTTTCAATCGGGGTACTTTTTGTTACCACCTTGCAATTGCGTTTTTAGTCTGTAGAGTACTAATCAAGCAACCAAATGAAGGTCGCGAGCTCTTTGAAATTCACACGAAAGGAAAGTCCATGACTATATGGAGCGTTGGAGGAGTCAGTCTAACAGACGGACCGTTTATGATTGGCGCCGGGGTCTGCAAGACTCCCGAAGTTACACAGGAGTGGCTACAAATCGCTCCAGTCGTTTCCGGTTCCTATACACCACCGCCGCGACCTGGAAACAGTGGTCGGGTCTTCTATCCCGAAACCCTCGAAGAGTTCCTACGACTCGGTGGAGGTGGCAACGGTTTTGGTATGCCAAATATCGGCACTGCAGGTGCAGCAAAAAAATTCGCATCGGCAGACAGGACACGACCCCTCATTGCGAGCATAGCTGGATTTTCCGTCGATGACTATCTGACGGGAGTCGTCGATCTAGCACAGCATGACGGCATCGCTGCAATTGAAATAAATTGGGGCTGTCCCAATACTCAGGGCGAACATCCTGATATTATTTCGTTCAATCCAACCATTGCGCGAAAAATCCTCGAGCTGATTGCATTCAACCAACTAACCAAGAAGCCACTCTGGTTGAAGTTCTCGCCGTTTTCAAATCCGGCCGAACTAAAACGTATGGCAGAACTGGTGAGTGGGTTCAAAGACGAACTGAAACTGGCGATCGTGACCTGCAATACCTTCCCGAACGCCTACTTTGGCCCTGGGAGACTTGATCCAAACCAGGGTCGTGGTGGTTTGTCCGGTCCTGCACTCAAATACATTGCGCTCGGCCAAGTCCACCAGTTCCGCGAAT
>JANPGF010000025.1:0-6779 GCA_031423775.1 Candidatus Kaiserbacteria bacterium
CGAGTACCACAGCTCGTCAGGTGTTCTCACACACCGGACCTGCCGACGGAACAACAGTTGATAAGGGTACAGCCAAAGTTGGTTACAACATCCAAATCACTCCACTCCAGGAAGCGGGTAATGACTACAGTACAGTCTTGACCTACATTGCAACTCCTACTTTCTAACGTTTGAGTGAATAACAAAAAGCCCCGTAAGGGGCTTTTTTGTATATGCTAGAGTAATTGTGTTTATAAGATAAAGGGCTATTGTACCCTGTGATGGTATGATAGTGACATTATAAGTGTAAGGTTTGTGCTCATGTCTCGGTCACGTTTTGTCTGTCTCTTTTTAATGGTTGCTGCGTTACTTAGTTTTGCCCCGGCATTTCCGGTGTTTGCTGCTGGCGATGGTATTGGTATTAAACCTGCACAAATTAGCGAAGGCATGAAGCCGGGAGAGAGTCGACAATTCTCTGTTGTCATCTCTAACATGAGCGGGGCTGATCAAACCTATTATTTAGACAGACGAGATATCTCTGGAGTGAAAGATGGTGGTACTCCAATTTTTGCTGATCCAAATATTGAGAAAACTAGTTTTGAACTGAGTCAATGGATTTCACTTGATGCGACACAAATCGATGTGCCCAAAGGTCAGGAGCGAACACTGACGTTTACTTTGAAGGTTCCAGACAATGCTGCGCCGGGAAGTCACTTTGGTGGAATTTTTGTATCTGTGCAGCCTCCGAAGCTTCGTGAAAGTGGAGCGTCAGTTGGTTATGAAGTGGCGAATATCATTAGTATTCGTGTAGCGGGGGAGGCTGTAGAAAGCGCCCAGATCCGACAATTTTCAACCGACAACTATATATATGGCAAGCCGCAAGTTGCTTTCAATGTGAAAATGGAAAATAGTGGTAACACACTTATTCGTCCGACTGGCCCACTCGAAATTACTAATATGTTTGGCAAGCAAGTCGCCACTCTGACATTTAACAAAGATCTCTCTGGTGTCTTCCCGGGAACTACTCGTGAATTTAGTTTACCGTGGTCTGAAACTGGTACAATGTTCGGGCGATATGAAGCAATCATTAGTCCTGTGTATGGTGAGGATGGGTTCAAGCAAACTGTCTCGAGTTCAGTAACATTTTGGATTTTGCCGATGAACATTATTTTGCCATCCCTAGTTGGACTGGCGGTACTGTTGCTTATTACCTATGTTTCTGTGCGTATTTATGTGCGTAGTAAGCTTGCCTACTACGGTGCTGCTCAAAATGGCCGTCGTTTAGTTCGACGCCGCAAAGAGTCAAATTCTTCTGCATTTTTGCTCGTTTTTGTAGTGATGATGACCGTAACAGCCCTTTTTGTTCTGATTTTGCTTGCATTTTTTGCCTAGTATTCGTGAATGCCGCGCGTTACAATACTCCTATGATGGAATTTACCACGTATCACAAATTTCTCCGGGTTAGCTTAGGAGTCGTCACCTGTGTGTTGGTATTTCAGAGTGGATTACTGAGCGATGTAACGCCACGCCTCACCGAGCAGACTGCGAGGTATATGGCAAATGCTGTAGGTGTGACGGTAGGTGTTGCACCAACGGAATTAAATACCATTACTGCTGATTTGACGAAACGTGAGACAGCGCTTGCTGCACGTGAACAAGCGCTTAAAGATCGTGAAATCTCCGTAGGTTTAAATGGTGAGGGTTCAGGAATGTCGCAGACTACCACCACATTTCTTTTGGCGACTGTTTTGTTTATACTCCTCGTTTTGGTAGTACTTAATTACATTCTTGATTTCGTGCGGGCCAGACGCTCACGAACATTTGAAGAGTCGGATTCAGTACCTGCGTAAAAGTAATGCATAGTGATGCGAACTCTCTATACCATGTCACTATCACGTACTGTCAAAAATATACTTCGCGGGGTACTGGTGCTATCTGCCGTTGTGTTGATTACCAGTTTTAGTGTAGACGCTACAGATACGTTCCGTACGTCACAGTCAGCACTGGGAATTTTTGCTCGTTACGCTACCGCACCAAGTTGTCCTCTCGGTACCGTGCCTCTGGCAGGAACTGAGCCAGCTCTCTGTATTGATGTGTATGAAAACAGTGTGGCAGAGACCTGTGTTATGGCAGAGCCCCGGTCTGATAGTGATACTGCAGCCAACATAAATGACGCAAATTGTACACCCGTTTCAGTTTCGGGGAAGAATCCTTGGAGATTTGTTTCTAAGGTTCAGGCCGTGCAGTTATGTGCTCGGGCACATAAACGTTTACCTACTGCGCTCGAATGGTTTACTGCTGCGCTCGGTACACCAGATGGCGAAGTTAATTGTTCGCTCGCTGGTTCACTCCGCGCGACTGGTGAAAAAAATCAGTGTAAATCAGGTGTTGGCGCATTTGATATGATTGGGAACGTTTGGGAATTTGTCAGTAATGAGGTACAGGACGGAAAAGTTGATGCAGCTGTAGTGCCCGCAGAAGGCTATGTAAGTGAAATCAGGAACGATGGATTGCCTAGTATAACAACTAGAGTGGCTACGCCAATGTATAACAATGACTACTTTTGGAGTGAAGCGACGGGGACGTATGCCATTATGCGTGGGGGCTTTTACGGGAGCGGTAGCGATGGCGGACTCTATAGTACTCATGCTGCAGTAACACAGAGTTTCTCGAGTGCGGCAGCTGGATTTCGCTGTGTAACAGTACTCGCTCGGTAAGGTATACTAAGGATATCAGTATGTCATGGTGGAAACTGTCATTTGTTCTCGTGGGTGCGCTTGTAATTACAACGCTTGGTATTGATGCGGCTGATACTATCACAGGTTCTCGCGTTACGCTCCTGGCGTCACTATTGAATGCTGGTGTCGCACCCAGTCTGTGTCCGGTTGGAATGGTTCCAGTAAAAAACGAAACAGCGACGGTATGTGTAGATATTTACGAAGCAGGTGTTGGCAGTGAATGCCCAGTTTCAGTACCTTCGTCGGCGTTTGATACATTACAAAATGCAGGGAAGAAAGACTGCCTTCCTGTATCAAAAGTTGGGGTTCTTCCGTGGCGATATGTTCCGTATCGGGTCGCCGAACAGTTGTGTGCTCGGGCGGGAAAAACCTTAATAACACCTGCAGTATGGCAGCAGGCAGCTCTTGGTACTGTTGATTCTGATGCACAGTGTGTACTTTCTGGAGTGCTTGCAAACACTGGCAGCAATAAGGAATGTGTGTCTGGAAGTGGTGTCTTTGATATGGTGGGGAATGTATGGGAATTAGTTGAAGGGGAAGTGGTGAATGGCGACTGGAACGGTTTAACGTTACCGGCTTCGGGCTATGTTGCTGCTGTAAATGATGCTGGTTTGCCTACGGCAACAGCGGGCATACCAAATCAAATTTATTCAGCAGATTATTTTTGGGCAGATGCTACCGGTACCTTTGCTATAATGCGTGGAGGTTACTATGGGGGTAAAACTGACGCTGGCATATATAGCACGCAGGCTACAGTGGCGGAGGATTTTGCGGGGGGTGCCGTAGGCTTCCGTTGCATGAAGGTGCTATAGCACACTTGGAAACTCCATCTGCGTTGTTGGAGCGGTCGATCAGAAGTTCAGCGTACAAAAAGTACGCCTCACTTCCTCACTCGGCTCCGCCTAGCATCTGGGGTTTCCAGCTGTGCTCTAGCTATCTCAAAAGTGTATATACAGAAAGTACGTCTCATGTTTTCATTCAGTCGCGTCTAGCATCTGGGGCTACATTGCTCGCCCTAAGCCTCGTTTGCAAAAGTTACATTAGATTTTACTAATCACTACCAACTATCTACTATCTACTAACAACTGCTTACTATCTGCTAACAACTAACTGCTATACTCTACCTATGAAGACGCTTCGTATTGGGGGAATTGTGGCCGCAACTTTAGTTTTGACGACCCTCAGCGTGGGGGCGGCGGATACCTGGCGGGGGAATAGCGGAAGCCTTTTAGGGCAATTAATGGGGGCCTCTGCAAAAAGTGAGTGTCCGGAGGGGATGGTGAACGTTCCTGGCGGTGTAACATTTTCATGTGTTGATACCTACGAAGCAAGTGCGGGTTCTGGATGCCTCAGTCAAAACCCCGCAAGTGAAGTGGATACTGTAAGTAATCTAGGTTCAGCTAAATGTAAAGCTGCCACCAAAGCTGGTGCGCTGCCGTGGCGGTATATTACTCGTGCTGAAGCTATGACTGCGTGTACTAAATCTGGTAAACGACTACCAACTGCGGCTGAGTGGTATAGTGTGAGTCTGGGCACGCGGACTGCTAGCTGTGCCGTATCGTCTGGTGCAGTCGAGCAAACAGGTGTCAGGACTGACTGTATTTCAGCAGCTGGTCTGTATGATACCGTAGGGAACGTTTGGGAGTGGGTAAGTGATGACGTCATTGATGGGGTATACCAAGGACGTAGTTTGCCGGCTGCTGGGTATGTGACCCAGGTCGATAGTGGTGGCGTGGCAACTGTCACGAGCCAGAACCCAGCATCTTCGACTGACGGGTATCTCTGGACCAATAAAACTGGCGCTTTTGGATTAATTCGTGGTGGATTCTACGGGAGTCAGTCTGATGCTGGTTTGTCTACTATTCAGGCTGAAACAAGTCCAAATTTCTCAGGAACTGCTATTGGTTTCCGTTGTGTGCTATAAAGGACTTGCATAAACGGCGCACTGCATCGTTATTCGGCGAAAAATACTCCTCACCGTACAAAAAGTACGACTCGCCCTATTTTTCTTGGACGCCTTGAATTGCACTCGTTTCTGCAAGTCCTTGTGGAAGATTTATTAGAGAGTAGCGCGAGACTATACATACATCTATATGAGTGATTTTGATACGATTTACAATACTGGCAGGCTCCCTACGACTCCACGGGCTTATTTTTGGCAGGTTACTAAACCACATAAGTGGTGGATGTTTGCAGCGATTGTGGCAGTTGTCTGTGGGGCAGTTCTTGATCAAGGTATTAGTTATCTTTTTAAATTGATTGTCGATGCCGTGGGAAGCGGGCAAACAGCTCGTGTATTTTGGCTCGGTTTAGCATTCCCGGTACTGCTCTTTTTCGCTCAGATAATTTTTCGGATTAGTGGTCTTTTAGGTATGAAGTGGTCCGTGACCGTACGTAAAGAAGGGTATGATTTCCTTTTTGCACATATTTTGAAACATAGTCATTCCTACTTCAGTAACCGTTTTGCAGGTTCAATCCATAATAAAATGAAAAACATTGTGGAGGGTCTTGATGGATTGATTCCAGAAATTTTATGGACATACATTTATTCATTTGTGGCCATGTTGGTAACATTTGGATTTATCTTTTCGATTGATGTTCTAGCATCATTTGTTTTTTTGTCGTTGGTGGCAGTATTGTTACTCTTGAATACTAAACTTGCACCGCGTAAACAGGAACTGTCAAAGATTAACGCGGCCGCTTCATCACTCATGCATGCCAACATGATTGATGTGCTTTCAAACGTCAGTGCCACGAGACAATACACCAATCGTTTTCGCGAAGTGTTTCGAATCAAAAAATTAACCGAAGAATATCGAGTGGCTAATCAGCAGAGCTGGGTAATGACCGAGACCATGCTCTTAGTAAATACGTTCGTATTGTTACTTTTTAGTTTTGCGATGTTTTATATTCTTATTCATAAGTGGCAGTTACATATTGTCACAACTGGTCAGTTTGTACTTATTGCTTCACTCATTACACAGCTGTCAGGCACACTCTTGTTTATTGGGCGAGCATTTAATAGTACTGCTCGTACGATTGGTGAAATGAAAGAAGGTCTCGCTGAACTCATGGTGCCTTATGAGATTGTGGACATAACTGGAGCAAAGCCCCTCGTCGTATCTGGTGGTGGTACGGTTAACTGGAAAGATGTCAGTTTTAGCTTTGAGTCGAATCCAAATGCGGTCTTTAGTAACTTCAACCTGACCATTCCCTCTGGACAACGGGTTGGACTGGTTGGTGCGTCTGGAGCGGGGAAGAGTACGTTTGTATCACTTCTCCTCCGTCAACACGAATTGGTTGGTGGTGCCATTGAAATTGATGGCCAGAACATTGCCTCGGTTACACAAGATTCACTCCGTGCAAATATTGCGGTAGTTCCTCAAGAGCCAATTTTATTCCATCGAACAATTCGTGAAAACATAGCATACGGTCTCCCTGATGCTAGTCACGAAGCCATTGGAATTGCTGCCAAACATGCGTATGCGCATGACTTTATTATGACTTTACCTGAAGGCTACGAAACTCTTGTTGGTGAACGTGGAGTTAAATTATCGGGTGGTCAAAAGCAGCGGGTTGCGATAGCCCGTGCCATGCTTAAACAAGCTCCAATTTTGATCCTCGATGAGGCTACGTCTGCACTCGATAGTGAGAGTGAGGTTGAAATTCAGAAAGCTCTCCATGTACTCATGGAAGGTAAAACCGTAGTCGCTGTTGCACACCGGCTCTCAACCCTCCGCGAGATGGATCGTATTCTCGTCCTTGAGAACGGTACAATCATCGAAGATGGCACCCACGATACCCTCAAAGAGGCTGGCGGCACCTACGCCACACTGTGGTCACACCAAGCCGGAGGCTTTTTGAAAGAGTAAAAATATCGAGACTTGATTAAAATAAAAGTTGCTTAGTGATGTAGTGCTTTACTATCAAAGTCCCGCATATCCTATACTTTGATTTGCATGATGTTTACCTAAACGTTACTATAAAATTATTGTAGTAGATGTGAAGTAACTTATAATTTTTAATTGTTTTTATGGCGTTTACCTATCGGTTGTCAGCATT
>JANPGF010000026.1:0-17797 GCA_031423775.1 Candidatus Kaiserbacteria bacterium
TACACGACATAAATTTAAGTAATAACTGATGCATCCCCATTTCCGTTCCTCAATTGGCTAGATTGAAAGCGAAGCGCATCAATCTAGCCAATTGGGGTACTGAAGCTGTAAGTTTCAAGTCCCTGATCGGCAGCAAACCTACATGATATAATTGCTTTATGGAAAAATTCTCCCGACCCACTATCGAGACACGTTCTGATTTCTATAAACCTGTTGAAGAATTGAGAAGAAAAATCCTTGATGCCATTGAAAATAAGACGGAGGGTATAAATACGGAACGGGTAGAACGTTTCTTTAACTCTGCAGGTTTATCTCTTACTGATTATCGCCTCATCACACGAGATCAGGTGCCGCAAGTAAACGATTTAATGAAGGATATATATTTCGAAGGTGAAGAAAAAGGATATCATATTACCACATTGGATATCATATTTGTACTGCGGAACCCGACTGAGGAAGAAATTAATGGACCTGAATATACTGAAGGTATTCTGGTGCATGAACTCGCACACGGAGCAACGGAATATGCAGTGCGATCCGACGTAATGCTAGAAGAACGAATACCGATTAGATTTGGTTCGCTTACTGTCCCTTACTTCACTAAAAAACATAAAGAGTTGCTGAGGCACAATTTTCGAACAGGCTTTGCTCACCAATGGACAGGGTCTACGTATAAGGGCTTCTTCTTAGAAGAAGGTTTTGCTGAAATGATGAGAGCTCAGTATATGAGCCAACACATGAATAGTGAAGTGAGAGAGAAATTAGCAAGAATACTTGAAATCCCTGAAGAGGGCGTAAGTACGGCTTTTGTAGGAATTACTATAGATGAGGGCGGAGGAAATATATCCATACCAGCACCATTAATATCCTTTAGTACAGACGGACATCCTATGATTATGGAAAGCTCTTTAGCAGCGAGTGGATTAATGACTCTTTGTAAAAAAAATTAATAATCTTAAAGAGACTATGCTCGCCTCCCGCAGAGATGTTTCAAAGCTTACTGAAGTCGCTGCTTGTATTGAAAGCTATCATAAGGGACTGTATCCATTTCTAATGAGGCTACACTATACAGCTGATGACTTTGAAGTTGGGACTACCAAAATTCAAGCATTAGATTAAAGTAATTACTATAAAATTTAACATTGTCACACACCGCCAGTCATCAATAAAATTGCAACAGGTATTATCAGAAAACAACGTGAAATTGGGGATCTGTACAATTAAAATGTTTAATACATGATGTAATTTTTAGGTGAGAATTACACCATATAAATTTAAGTAATAACGGACGCATCCCCATTTCCCTTGGATAAGGCAAGGCAACTTCTCAAACAACCCCACTAACACTAGCTCGCCAACGAAAAGTTCGTTTCGCGAGCTTTTCATTTATCAAAAAAGTCATAACGTCGTCCTATACTGTCAGTATAGGCAATAACTGCCAGTGCTGCTGATGGTTTTTGTATTTACTGGCAAGGAGTGGTGAGTATTGGGATAGAGTAGTTTGATTATATTGGCAAAGTGGATGATATATAGTAGTCTTCTAAATAGAAATTTGTCTGTGATGGAGGGTGTTATGGAAGATGAATTGGCTCGAGGAAAACGTAAACCTTTGCCCGAACGTCGTAATGGGTACACCCAAAAAGCGACAGTCGGTGGTCATAAGGTGTATCTACGTACTGGTGAGTATAAAGATGGGGCCCTTGGCGAGATCTTTATTGATATGAATAAAGAGGGTGCGGGTTTTCGTGCAATGGCAAATAATTTTGCGATTGCGATATCGATTGGATTGCAGTATGGTGTACCGCTTGAAGAATTCATCGATGCGTACACCTTTACCCGGTTTGAACCCTCTGGTACGGTAGATGGTAACGATGCGATTAAAACTGCAACATCACTCCTCGATTACATTTTTCGAGAACTGGCCATCAGTTACCTTGATCGTTCAGATCTGGCCCACGTCAAGCCGGTCGGTATTGAAATCGATGATTTAGTGATGTCGCCAGAACTCACTAAAATCCTGGCCTTTGTCCCGCGCGGCACCAATCGGGGACGGCTTCCTCGTGATGTCGTTACTGGTTCTACTCAGCTGCCGTCGGTTATACCACTTGATCCAGTCGTGAGGGCAAAAATGCAAGGGTATGAAGGTGTGCCGTGCGCCGATTGTGGTGAATACACTCTCGTGCGTAATGGAGCAGTGGTTAAGTGCGATACTTGCAATGTGGTAATTGAACCAGAATAAATAGAGGGTACTCATGTCATTCAAAAACAACACCCGACCATTCGGTCGGGTGTTTTTATGTAACCATTTTTCATATTTCCTTGATTGGTAAATATTATTTATTACGATGTAGACATTGACTATATAAATATAGTCAGATACGGTTGCAGGAACGGGTGACTGTAATTTGGCCCGCCCGCATCCCCACTGGAAAATGAGAATGAGTGCAATTAATGTTAAGTGCATGTTGTAATTATCTGAAATATCGGACGCATACCCATTTTCCCTGGTTAGTAATCCTGAATATAAAACTACACCATTGTCCCCGTTTTCTCACTAAAAATCCCGCCAACCTGGTTGGTTGGCGGGGGAGGATACTCTGAATCGACTTCATCAATTGAACGTAGTGGGAATTTCTGTGGCCTCGATTTCGCCGGATTCCCAGGCTTGGACGTCGTCGATAAAGTGAATCGATTTGATAACGATTGGGATCGGCTCGGTAGAGACGACCCATGGTCCGTTGTAGATCTCGCCTTCATCAGAAGGGTCGGGAATCAGGATTGTGTCGTCACTGATTTCAACGGTGAATATCCACCCTTCGTTCGTATCGGCACCAATGACATCAAGGGCCCACGACCCCGGGTAAAACGGCACTGTCGACAGATGAACGTAGGTCGTACGTTTGTCGGTCACATTGCGTCCAGGTAGGAGGAGTTGCGAGGCGTAGATGGCTTCGTAACTGCTTCGTAATTTTGTGACGTGGTATACAATCATTTTGTAGCGTCCCTCCTCATATCTTGCAATATAATAAAACAAATATTTAAAAAAGTCAAGTAATGTTGCTTTGTGCAGACAAAAACTAAAACACCCTTTGGGGGGTGTTTTAGTTGGTTAATTGTTGAGGCTAAAACTACATTTTTCCTTCTGGGCATCCACAGGTGCAAGTGCCATCCGTATTTTTATGTACATGTTGACATACCTCACACTTTATTTCATCAGCCATATTTTTATGCTTAGTTACTAAAGCGTCTTGCGACTCAAGGTTATGCCGTTGGTTTATACTGAATGTTACAAAAAGGTTCTAATTGTATCCAATACGGCCAGCGTATAGAAAAAGCACCACGACCGGAGTCGTGGTGTAAAGGCAGGGGGGGGTAGTAGGGCTGTACAGTTGGGTGTCAGTTTTGGGGCAAATTCTCCGTGACGATTTTGAGGTTCGTTTCGAGAAGCTCCTCCTTGATGTCGGGGTCGATCGCGTCCCATTCGTTGCCGAAACCGCTGCGACCGGTCAGGTCGTCGATGATCCCAAACAAGATGACTTTGGCCGGCTCGGTGGGTTTCTCTGTATAGCGATTCCCAAACTCTTCAAGTAGCGACATGTGGCCCTCCCTAGGCACTGTGGGTGTAAACCCAAAGAACAAAAAATAAATTATAAACTAATATTATGCAATTGTCAAACTACGTTTGGTTCTATTATTGCTCCACTTAGCGAATAAATACCTGTAATTTTCTTATGTTAAAATATTCTGTATGCCAGAAAATTTTAACAAACCACCAATTGAAGAAAATGCTGAGGTACAGTTGGAGAAATTTGTAGAGAGACTTACAGACATTTCTACTGAACTATATCCAGCGGGAGATCGTTTAATGACTAGATTTCTTTCTACAATAAAAACAGATGGTATAAACGCTGCCAGAATATTTGTCGGCAGTGAATCTGACAAATTTCGTAGTTATGGCGAAGAAGCCCAGTATCTAATTATTGACTATGTATATGACGGTGCGGGTAGTCCTTGGAGAAGCTTGGAACAAAAAAGAAAGCCACAATGATCTGATTGCGTAATTGTAAATGGTTTTACTGTCGTGCATACATTTAGTAATTAAAGTTACATTTTGAACTCCCTAGAGTGTGGAGATCATATAAGAAAATGCATCATAGTTTCTGCTACACTATACCTATGAGTATCGATAAAATACCAGTTGCGTCATCTGCAGAGTCTTTAGACCCGAGAAATGAAGCATTACGAAATCGTGAGGCGTTCTATGCAGAAATTGATGCTGTGGCGAATATTAACGAGTTAGTAGCTGTTCTCGGTACATACTCCTATTCAGATAGAAAGGGAGAGCAGGTACTACCAGTTTTTATGCAAGAAACAGAAGACTATGCTAACACTGTTCCGCATGATGGTGTTTGGGCTGTGGCCGCAACTGTCCCGTTGAATAGAATCCTTGTTGCGCTCACAGACTACAGGCAGGGTCATTTGTCTGTGCAACAGTTGTACTTCGCTCTCGTTCATTTCAAAGTGTTTCGTGCAGTGCAGCGAATTATTGGAGTAGATTCAGATGCTGATATACAGATGAAACTATTAGATGGTGAGTTACCTGAGCGTGGAGGGGAAGGCGTCACTGTGGACGCTGAAGCTGTGGATTCCAGTGAACCAAAAGCCCTTCCGCAGTATTAGACATTACTTCCAACTCCGCCCTCGTTGTTTTAGATACTGTTGAAAATTTCAAACACGAAGCTATTCTGTTTTGAAACTAGTTGCCATCTACGGTTATGCTACTATTTATTTATGAATATTTTTTATAGAGTTGCCCCTTTTGTAATTATTTGCTCGTTGTTTATTAGTTTGATTGCTCCTGCGAGCGCGCAGACTATTGATAGACAATTCCTTATTCAATCGCTACTTCAGCAGCTTGCTCTGTTACAAGAACAGCTCCGTATGCTCACCGTTCAGACGAGTCCGGTGCGACCTGTTGTTCCTCAGAAAACATATCCGGCTACACCATCATGGGAGAAGCGTTTTGTGATGAGTCCATCGCAGATCCCAACGAATGCGTTTCGGGCGTTTTATTTTGATGTTAGAAATCCGACAGTTGTGGTGTACACAGAGGTGGTGGGTGGGGCTGATACACATTACTTGCCAGAGAACGGACACTTGGGTTCGATAAAGTCTGATAGTTTCGGTGGGTACTGGATTGGTAATTATGTGTTTGCCACGTCACAGAAATATACCTTTCACTTGTCTCAAGGAAGTTCAGAGTCTCGGATTCGGGTTGATGGGATAGTGATTTTTGAAGGTACAGGATCAGAATCGGTCGACTACACCTTTACGCCAGGAACACATAAGGTTGAAATTGAGCAGGTGAATAAAAGTTGGACCAGTTCTGGATCAACAATATTTTTGCTCCCGTGGGCCAAGGCGTACACTGTTGCAGAACTCTCAGCTGCACTTGCGCCTCTGTGGAAAAACAGTAGTGCCCAAGTCTGGCTCGCCAGTCCGTCTGATATTTCAGGGGCTAACCGGGTGACTCAGATTGCTCTCAAGCCAACTTCTGTGCCAACGACACTCGTTCTCGGTTCATACATTGCTACCACGTGGGTGTACCCAAGTAATTCTCAGGCTAATATCAAGGCGATAGTACTCAGTGCCAGTGATAAAGGTTCGAGTATCAAGAATGTGCCGCCAGGTATACCGGTGTACATACTCAATGAACGGATTGAGAGTGTCTCTGCAGATCGTCTAGTTTCAATCTGTCCGGTCACCGAAGATTATTGTTCTCGTGATTATGATGTACGTCCAGCTGCAGCGATGGTAGCCTCTTTCTTTGGTGGGAAAAAGCCAGCCGGCATTGGTGAGATATCGAGCGCTCGAGTACTCGAAATACCCGTTGTGACACTTGATGCCTCTGCGTACGCTAAGTTAGATGCTGATGTAGCTGCGAACGAAAAGGCTCGGAGTGAGTATGAGCAGAGTAACAAACTCCATAACATCTTTCAGTCGTACTAGAATTATGCATTAAGGTGGTGTGCGAGGGCGCGCAGAAGAGGGTGTCGGCACACTTTTTGTGTGCGTCACGAAAATGAAATAAGGAAGTCCTAGATCGTTTCCGATCTAGGACGGGGTGCCGCGGTCTGTGAGGGCGTCGATCATGTACCGGTAACCGGTTTTGTCGTCTGCTGCGTTCTTTGTGTTCAAAAGACTGTCCCAACGGTCGTCTGTGACGCCTGCGGCATAGTGGAGGGGAGTCCCTGGTGTATTTTGCGGTAATTCGCCATATCTTTCAACGAACACCAGTGTCCATAAGATGCTGATACCACGTGCCCACGTTGTCTCGCGGCAGGCGAGTGCGGTGACAAAACTCTGGTTGTTGTCGAGTACTCTTTCTATCGTCAGGGCCAAGTTTTGTTCGGTGTCGTCTGTGACTGCAAGCGTGCTTCTTTGTTTACATGCGAGCGCCTGCGCGAGCCAGGGCGCTAGTTGTTGACACGTCGCATACAGCCGCACAGCTCTCTCAATTTCTACAGACGCGAGTGCCCGATATTTGCTACTCCTTGGTGCGAAATAATAATCGTAGGCGTTTGCAAATAGGCTCTCGATATCGGTTTCCCCGAATTCGATTTCGAGTTGTGCAATCGTCGTGTCATTATACTGGTCCATCGTTTGCCCCTTTATTATCTATAGAACTTCTAAAAACTAATACTAGCATATAACTAGTGCATAAGAAAAGATAAGATTTTGACAAAATAAATTTTGTATGCATAATATTATCTGTTCCATTAGAGGAGAAAAATATGGACAAGAAAGTTGGGTCGTTCGTTGCCCTTATCGGTGCTCTGGTTGGGTATTTGGTTTGGGTCGTAATCTGGCTGGTAGCGTATTCTCCCTCGTTGCCGTTTCTGAGTATCTGGGCACTCGTGCCGATCAGTGTTGGCGTCGCTATTGCAACTATCATTTGCCTGGCTATCGCACTGAGCAATATGATGGATGAGAAGACGACAGCCGGGCTGAAGCAATTCTTTGATCTTTGAACAGTCACTACGGCTCCCACCTAGCCGCCTGCCGCTCTCGAAAAAGAGTCGGTTGGGCGGCTTTTTATTGTCTGAATCAAGTTTGTTATACTAAGAGTATGAAAGTAAACAGTATTCCCGTACCTCTCTATGCACCCCAAATCGGGGGTGTGTACCGGCACTATAAAGGTGATTTGTATAAAGTTGTTGCACTGGCATTGCACGCAAGTGATGACGTATGGATGGTGGTGTATGAGCCGTTGTATGTGAATCCATCCG
Organism: Candidatus Kaiserbacteria bacterium; assembly: GCA_031423775.1. GTDB lineage: Bacteria > Patescibacteriota > Minisyncoccia > Phycocordibacterales > UBA918 > OLB19. Next base: position 7,290 of record JANPGF010000026.1, read on the forward strand.
CTCCCGTTTTCACACGTTCATTAGTTGAGTGGGTAGAATATGTTGACTGGAATGGACAACTAGTTCAAAGGTTTTATCTCGTAGCAGATAGCTAGACAATTATGTGGTATGTTGTACTATGCAAATCAGTCATGTGGTAGAGAGAGGTCTGAAATGCTGGTAGCGCTTGCAAAAACTATACTCGGCCTGTCCGGGTACCGAGTTATCCGGGCAGAATCGGTCAAAGACATTCGGTATTGCGATTTTATTCCCAGAGGTGAAAGCGTTGATATTACTTCGCTCGTTTTTCAACCGGCTGGTGTCGATATTAATTTTTGTTGTCAGGGGGTAGGGAATGATATACAGAGCGGCCCGTATTATTGCGGAGACATTGCTACTGTTGTCGCACATATCGATACAGGAGGGACGGTTGGTTTATGCAAGAAACATGTAAAAGCATGTTCAACAAAACTTAAAGCTGCGTAACTGCAGTTCGACCGTCTTTCAGCAATGAAAAACGGTCATTTTTTTGTTAAAAAATATGCATTGAACTTTTTCGCTACTATTTTGCTTTACTGATTAAATCAGTTTAACTAGCAATGAAAACAACGAATGTAACGGAGCCTGACATGCATAGCCGTCTTATTTTGATCCATCATGACATAGTACAAAGCAATATCTTGAGGTTTAGTGATAATTTCCGCAAAAAGGACAATCTTCCGCAATAAAGAGCTTGCCTGAACTTCAGTTACTATGTAAAAATTGGAGACGTTCTGTTTGGAGTTGTTCCTCTGACATGTTTGCTTTGGGAAAAAAGTTTAATGTATATCAAATATGATGATGTTTGCATTGTAAAGCTCGAAGGAGTCCTCATGTTAAAATATACTGTATGTATAATTCACAACAAAAACTACAAATCGCCACGCAGTACGCGATCGCAAATCGACCAGAGGTCGGGGGATTTACGTTTTTTGGCGGAATGTTTGCGGCAGGTGGGGGTGGAGCGTAATGTGTGGACGCTTCCGGGGGCGCAGAGTGTGTATGTGATGACGGATGGGGTTGTAGTGCAGCAGGGGACGCCACTCGTATCTGGCATGCATGACGTGCCGGCGTTTGATGAGGTGGCGCTCGTCCGGGCACTTCGTACCGATCAGTCGGGTCAGAGTACGTTTCCTGAATTTCTCGCAGCGACATGGCAGGCCGGGGTGGTCGGGTATGAGGTTGATTTTGCTACTCATACGGTAGCCTACCGCGGTGCACGGGGTGAGGAATATGTTGAATCGTATCCTATGGCTGTGGTCGAAGGTCTCGTTCTGTAGCTTTGTATAATGTCAAAAGTTGGTATACTGAATCCATATGACAATAAATCCATCGATCAATTTTAATGGGAATGCAGAAGAGGCGTTTACGTTTTATAAATCTGTGTTTGGCGGAGAGTTTAAAACAATTGTTCGTATGAAAGATATGGCGAGTCCAGAGTTTCCGATTGATCCAGCTGATGCGGAGAAGGTTATGCATATCGCGCTGCCGATTGGTCCAAACACCCTTATGGGGAATGATGTACCAGCAGCTATGGGTCCAACAAACGAAAACGAAAACCGCAGTAAGATTGCCGTCACGTGTGAGAGTAAAGAAGAAGTGGACAGAATCTTTAATGGGCTCTCGGCCGGAGGTAGTGTTGAATTCCCCGTTGGAGACAGTCCATGGGGTTCCTATTTCGCAATGTTCCGCGACAAATACGGAGTTGAATGGATGGTAGATTTTAATGCACGGCAGTAGGACTAGATAATCAGATACAAAGAAAGAGCCCAATGGGCTCTTTCTTTGTCTGGTTACGTATAGTTTGTTGCAGCCGATGGTCATTGTTTACTGCATAGTAACCAGAATCGTTAGTCGTAATGGTATAATTTTGTATGAAAAAATATTTTTTATTGGTTTTTCTATTTGGATTATTGCTCTGTGCCATCATGTCACCGCGCACGACGTTTGCAGCTGATGCGATGGTACTATCGTGGAATAGCATGGGTCCTGGCTTTCAATATTCACTTGATGTGATTACCAAAGACGGTACGCACATTGGTCCATGTATTAATGCGAAAACGATTCAATCAAAAACTAGTGTTACTTTTACTGGCGTGTGTACTAGTGCAAGAAACAAAAGTGTGCCGCTCTCGAGTGTCGATAGCTTTACACTTATCTATACCAATACTGGTGATTGGGTACATGACGCGCATAATACCAAGATCAAAAATGATCCAACGGTCAGTTCACTTACGTTTGCGCTCCCTGTCCCAACTGGAGCGATGCAACTCAACTGGAATTCACTTGGTGCAGGGTACCAATATTCACTTGATGTGATTACCAAAGACGGCACCCGTATTGGTCCGTGTATACCGGCAACTGTTATTGGATCAGCGACGAATGTTATTTATGCTGGTACGTGTTTAAATGGTGCAAAAAATGTCGTTCCTTTAAGCAACATTGCATCGTTCTCTATGGTGTATACGAATAACGGTGACTGGAAGAACAATGCACATAGTGTAAAAATTGCGAATAATCCTGCGGTGTCGAGCCTCACACTAAATCTGACACTCCTGTGTAACCTCAATGGCATGGTGGTCAATGATGGCAGTACTCGGACTCTGTATACACAAGCGTTTTCTACACAGGCACTGTCATGTACGGCGGCACAAGTTACGGTATCATGTAAGGCAGGAGTTCTCTCAAAACCGTCTGGTTCTCTCTATAGTAGTTGCACTGATATTGCCACAACACCTCTCCCGACTACCTCGGGTGGCGCACCAGTAATCATTGAACGACCAGATGGTGTCCTCATTGCAGCGTATAACCGCACAGCAAATAAAGTTGCTTCGATTGATACCTATATTTCAAATGACAAAGGCGCAACGTGGAGTTATTTGAGTAATATCCTCTCGGTGCCGATGGTATCGGGGACGAGTCTCTCGATTGCAAATGCATTTTTACGTCAGTTATCAGACGGTCGCATCATTGCTGCTTATCGATACCATAACGGTCCAACTGTTTCGGACACAACCTCGTTTAAGACATTTCGTCTGCAGAGTAAAATTAGTACCGATGGTGGAGTGACCTGGGGTAACGCTGCGACTATTGAGCAGATTGATTATCCGCAGAGCTCATCAGTTGGTATTTGGGAGCCGTATATTATCGAAAAGCCAGATAAAACGCTCCAGGTTTACTATGCAAAGGAATTGTCTCAATCATGTGCTAGTAATGGCACTCCACAGGATGTGATTATGCGACAGTCAACGAATGGTGGTGTCTCGTGGAGTGGTCCTACGACAGCGCTCCATCGTGGCGTGTCTCGTGAAGGGGTGCCGGCAGTGGTTCAAACATCTGATGGAACAATGTTTATAACGTTTGAAACGTGGCGAGACTCTACCTGCAATGCGTCTAATCCCCATATCGTACCAGGGCTCGCGATGTCGACGAATGGTGGCGAGTCATGGCAGTATCTCCCTGACATCTATACGGGAGAACCAACATCGGTAGGTAGCGGTTGGCCGGATATGATTCGGTTAAAAGACGGACGTCTGCTTATGCGATTTACTCTCGGATCTGGCGGCAGTTCGCCGAGCGTTGCACTCATGGTAACGAATAATGTTCCAAGCAAGACGGTTATCCCAGAGTGGCGTATGGTGACCGGGTCTGGCATCTCGACCACTTCTATCGGTAAGATGGTTCAGCTCTCTTCGGGTGAAATCATGAATACTAATACGGCGTCAGGTGCGACACCGGTCCTTGTGAATAAAATTCCGCTTTCAGTACTCTCTGCACCGGTTGTAACAATAGTAACTCCTCCGGCTCGTGCAACTATGTTGGCGTCACTCTATACAGCGCTCCAACAACTCATGGTTCTGTTTCCATTCTTAAAATAAGCACCGTGTGTAAAAACCATCCCAAGTCGGGGTGGTTTTTTATTCTAAGTACAGAATACGTGAGTATTTGACATGTGGTATGTCTCGATGTACTTTTGGAACGGGTTCGATTTACCCTTCATTCGCACGGAGAGCAGGTGATGATTACTATGAATCAAAGTTGTCTGCAGGCACTGTTTGAGTATGTGGTGAAAACTGGCACTGAGGAGGTGCAAAGGCAAGCAGACCGCAAACCTGAGGGCACTTACACGAACGGCTATCGAGACTCGACCTCAACGTTTACACGTGAACTCGGCGGCTACAAAATTATCGCCACCAAAGTTACCTGGCTTACTATGAACCTTGCCGCGGATAAGAATGGGGTACGATTTGCCCTGAACGTGTTTGAAGGCGATGAAGTTGCATTTTCTGCGACGCGTGAAGGTGATAACTTTTCCAAAAACTTTGCTGCTGAAGAACGGTACATTGGCACTGACTTCAATCCAGCGGGCGAGTGGGTTGTGACAGAAGGCGAATTCCCTCAGACGCTTGAAGTGATCCTTGTTTGAAACAACAGTTGCTAAAACCGCCTGGTGCTACCAGGCGGTTTTTCTATACACAATATGCAATCATTTCGAGAGTAGATGTTCAATCATCGAGTGTAAGCAAAAGGGGTCTCGGTCGTCTTTAATAGTATACTAGTAGTAATTAGCTAAGATATATTTTATGTTTAAAACACCACTGTTGACGTTTGCGATTGCGCTCGTTGTGCTCACTGCTCCGTTTTTGGCGGCAGCTCAGACGACAACAACGAGTAATATGCAAACAGAAATTCAGTCATTACTCGTACGCATTCAGGATCTGCAATCTCAGATTAGCGCGCTGTTGTCTGCGTCTGGTTCTGTCACTCCCGGAACGGCAGCTATGCCTTGTTTCGCGTTTAGTCGATCCTTGTCCTTGGGCGCTCGGGGAGCTGATGTGAGTGCGCTCCAGCAATTTCTCGTCGGTCGCGGCAACTCAATTCCGGCTGGAGCTACAGGATACTTTGGTGCACAAACTAAAATTGCGCTCGCTAATTGGCAGGCATCAAATAATGTAGCAGCGTCAACAGATGTCGGCTCGGGTATGTTTGGTCCAAAGTCGCGTGCCGCATTTACTCACTGGTGTAGTGTTGGTGGCGCACCTACTCCAGCGCCGTCAGTGTACTCTTTTTCGGCTGATCCAGAATCAGGTAGATCACCACTTGCGGTTACCTTTACCTCTAGTGCACCAATTTCAAATGGTTCATCTACCTTCTCAATTGATTTCGGTGACAAGTCTGACGTTACTCCAATGACACCAGGTTCGTGTATTGCCGTTACCGCCATTGTTGGTGGTCAGGGAGGTATTCGTTGTTCGGCTTCAGTTGAGCATACGTATACCGCTGCTGGTACCTACACTGCACGCTTGATACATAACACCTGTCCAGAGGGAGCTCAATGTTTCGTTGGTCCGCTTACTGTAGCAACTAAAGTAATTACGGTCACGGCAAGTACGACCGTCGTAAAGGATATTGTACAAATCAATGCACCAGGTACTACGACCCTTTCCCTTAATAGCACTGCTGAAATTCGAAACGAACATGCGTATTTCAAGCTGACTGGTCTCACCGCAACAACGGCAACTATTCAGGTGACACCTGTGGGGTGTTGGAACTGGTTCCCCTCAGATAAACCAGCTGAAGTCGTTTGTATGATGTATGTTGAACCGATTCCACCAGTGACGCTTACCGTCGGACAGTCATATACTGCAAGTAACTATAGAATAACAGTAACTGCTGTTGAACATACTACTGCTACCTTCTCGGTCGCTATTCAGTCAACACTATAGTGTACTGCAGTAATATCGTGAAATAGTCTAAAATTATATTGTGTAAATAAGCAAATCCCAAATAAAAGTGGGGTATACTTAAATATGTGAAATCAGTACGTAAAGTTTTGTTTGTGTTAACTGTCGTTGGTGCCGTTTTACTTACGATAAAAGGACTATGGTTCATGCCTCAAAATAATGACATGGCGGTAAGTACTACTGTCCCTCAGGATATTTCTGAAAAGGATAGTCTGACACAGGTAAATGCAAAAAATGATGCAACTACAACGAAACCAAAGTTGGTGCCTGAGCTAAACCTTCGTGCAACTTCGCCAACTGTAACGTCCCCAGCAGTTCCTAAATCACCAGCTTCTTCCACGGTACAAAAGACCGTTGCTAAAAGCGCTTCATCAAGTGGTAGTCCCACAGCTCCATCGCCAATTATAGTAACGGAGAAACCACTGTCCGAAACAACTACACTGCCTGCAGGATATGAAAATTGTGGGTCTTCATATGATGATGATTCTAATAAAACTGGCTCGACTGATTCTGATGGATTACAAAATATAATAGATAATTACGCTACTCAAGATGCAGTACTCTGTATTAGTAAAGCTATAATTTCCGATTGTAAAAGCAGTCAACTTATTAACAAATTGGCTGATAAATCACAAGATGTATTTCAATTTTCAAAGCAAGATAGTATTTGTTACGTAGCAATGCCTACAGAAAAAGTGAAGTGTGATTTGGAAAAAATTTGGTCTGAAGTTAAGACTTCAAAACAACCAGCACTAAAAGAGGCTTTGTCGAGTGCTCCAGGTAAAACCATGGCGAATCTATTATTTGCAATTCCTTTTGACTTAACATTAAATTCAAGTAATGGTCGAGACCAAAAGTATGGTTGTATAGATTTATAGTACGCAGCTCTCTTCCGTATTACGTACTTTGTGTGTAATAGAGATATTGCAAATGTTTATGGCGTCTATGCTCTACGTGCCGCTACCTGGTATTAAATTAGTGGTATCCTAATGGTGTCAGTATTTGGGAGTCCGTTTTGGGGTTTGCTTCACTGGTGGCAGACTAGTACATGTGGAAGATTATTAGTATGCAGAGCAAGCAGTAGAAGTAGCAAATCTTGAATTTTGGAGTAGTATATGAATATAACAAATAAACATGTATGAATGATATTCTCGTGGTGACGATGAATGATGTGCCAGGGTATGAAGTGGTTGAAGTCCATGGGGAGGTCTTTGGTGTGCTGGCGCGGAGTCGAAATCTCATTAGTAATATTGGGGCTGGTCTGCAATCAATTGTCGGTGGAGAAATAAATGCGTATACCAAATTGTTAAGTGATAGTCGTATTGAGGCGACTGAGCGGATGAAAAAAGCGGCTGCAGAAAGGGGTGCCAATGCCGTTCTCGCGATGCGGTTCGATACTGGTGCTATTGGTAACACAATGAATGAAGTTGCGGCCTACGGTACTGCAGTAACTATCCGTCCTCTCAAATGAGTAAACACAAGCGTTTTAATACACATATTAAAGAACCGCGCTGGCAACAACTAATTAGTGTCGCCGTTGCGGTCGGTTCTTTATGTATGTGGTTGTGGGTGGTCTTGCATTAAGTTTTCTTTATTTTAGATTACAGAGTGATATATAAAATATATATGACAAAAAAGATCCCACTTATGATTTTAGGAGTCACTGCGATTATCTGTTCGCTGCTACTGTTTCATTTTATCGCTGATTCAGAGGGACCGAATCTATTTGTTATAAGTGTAGCTGCATTCATTGTATTTGGTGTCTCACTAGTTGCGTATCTGACTGCGATTTCGACTACAAATAAATTATTGTATGCGATGTGTATCCAGGCCCTGCTCGTGACAGTGTCATATTTTGTCTTGCGGTAATGTATATTTTGGCTAAATGTATAGGTGATATGTTATTGACTTTGAATGATTCTGTGACAATATACCTATGCGTAACAGTACGCCAGAATGTGAGGAGTTTCTGATGAAAAAGTTCTTGATGATGCTGGTGGCAATCAGTCGCCATTATGACCAAATGTTGCAGTCGCAGCGTTTCGTTGTTGCGATGGCACTCATGCTACCTGGACTTATGCTGATTTCCTGTTCGGTAACCGCTCACCCGTTCCTGTTTTTGAGTGGGGCACTCTATCTCGGAGTGATGTTGATGCTGCGGCTTCTTGGTATGCGTCTTAAGATCTGAGTTCTACCATACATCCTGTACTAGCTTTGCTGGTACAGGATGTTTTATTATGGGATTCTGCAACTACTGGTGGTTGCTATTGACACTATTAATTAGCCGTGATAATTTAGCAATTAGAAACGCGGTCGGATGCCGCCCCATATTGAAAGGAGACCCATATGCGTCTAGCCACCTTCGGCTAGTCTCACTATGGAGACGCCAATGGCCCATCTGGCCATCATCCCGCATAAGTACAAGTGTTCGTTTGTGGTCTACTCGTGGACCACTGGTGTCGTCAAGGTTACGGTTCCGCGGAGGATCAGTACTGACGACGATGCTCTGGCCTATGCGATGTATTTGCATCGCCATGGTCGCACTGAGGAAGCCGAGTTCTTCCTCGACGGCTACTGTAGTTAGACTATAACGACGTCCTTCGGGGCGTCGTTTTTTGTTAGTTGGGATAAATAACATAATTTTTGTTATACTTTTCTCGTATGACTGCCGTCCCTACACAACCGATTAAATCTTTTTCCTCACCCGCAGTATTTGAACGTTGGTTGGCAAAAAATTATCAGTTATCAAATGGGATTTGGATTAAGTTTGCGAAAAAAGCGTCCGGGGTAAAATCGGTCTATTACGCTGATGCACTTGATGTGGCCCTCTGTTACGGCTGGATTGATGGTCAGAGTAAAGTCTTTGATGAAACATATTATCTCCAGCGATTTACACCGAGACGGGCACGGAGTATGTGGTCAAAGCGGAATATCGAACATGTAACACGATTGACGGCTGAGGGGCGAATGACACCAGCTGGACAGACAGAAATTGATCGCGCAAAAGCAGATGGTAGGTGGGAAGCAGCGTATGACTCGCCAAAGAATATGACGGTCCCCGATGATTTTATGACGGCTGTTAAAAAGCATAAGAAAGCGTACGCGTTTTTCCAGACGCTCAATAAAACAAATACCTACGCCATCAGCTGGCGCCTGCAGACCGCTAAGAAGACAGAGACTCGGGCGAAACGCTTTGAAGCAATGCTCGACATGCTTAAAAATGGAGAGAAATTCCACTCGTAGTAACACTCGCAAGTTTCCTGTGGAGGAGTAAAATGAACTCATGGAACCACTTGCTTCATTTCTTCGGCCGAAAAGTTTGGATGACTATATCGGACAGACGCACCTTGTTGGTGCGGGGAAGCCTTTGCGTATTGCAATCGAGAGTAAACATCTGTTCTCGTTTATTCTGTGGGGGCCGCCGGGGGTGGGGAAGACGACGCTTGCCCGTATCTATGCTGAGGCTGTGAATGCAGATTTTTTTGAGTTGTCCGCGGTATCGTCGGGGAAAGATGATATTCGGAAAATTATTGGCGACGATGGGCACGGCACATCGAAACTCCGGCCGACTATTTTATTCCTCGATGAGATTCATCGATTTAATAAAAGCCAGCAGGATTTTCTGTTGCCGTATGTGGAATCGGGACGACTAACACTCATTGGAGCGACGACCGAGAATCCGAGTTTTGAAGTGATTGCGCCACTGTTGTCACGGTGTCGGGTGTTTGTGCTCGAGGAACTAAATAGTGATGAGATAAACGAAATTATTACGCGGGTGGAAAAGGCGACGAAATGCAAAATCGGTGTCAAAGCCCGCGAGTGGCTGGTAGAAATGGCTGGGGGCGATGCACGCCAGGTCATTAGTGTGCTCGACGCAACGTTTCAGTTGTATAAGAAAATTACCGTCGTCACTCTCACTGACACCATTCAGTCGAAATTTCTCCGTTACGATAAAAAGGGCGATGAACACTACAATACCATCAGTGCCTTTATTAAAAGTATGCGCGCAAGCCAGCCTGATGCAGCCCTCTACTATATGGCACGAATGTTAGATGCTGGTGAAGATCCAAAGTTTATTGCACGGCGGATGGTGATTTTTGCGAGTGAAGATATCGGTGTGGCGCAGCCAACGGCCCTGGTGGTTGCAAACGCGGTATTTCAGGCAGTTGATGTTATCGGTCTGCCCGAGTGTGGTATCAATCTAGCGCATGGGGTGATGTATTTGTCCCAAGCAAAAAAAGACAGGAGTGCAAATGATGCCTACGCGCTTGCTGCTCACGACGCACATACGTTTGGGAATTTACCCATTCCGCTCAAACTTAGAAATGCACCTACTAAATTGATGAAAGATTTAGATTATGGCAAAGGGTATGAACGATATACCAAAGAAGATTTGCTCCCTGAAAAACTGCAAGGGAAGAAGTATTTGTAATAAAGTTGTAAAGCTAACTTGACATAGTACGATTCGATTTGTATGCTTGTTGGTATTCAGTATCGATATGGGAGAATTTATTTCAAACTCGGTGTATACCTTACGCACGAAAAAAGGGCTGACTCAGGAAGAGCTTGCTACACAGCTTGCTATCACGAGACAGACCGTTATTTCTATTGAAAAGGGGAATTACACACCTTCAGTTTTACTGGCGCTCAAAATAGCGTCGGTGTTTAAAGTATCAGTTGAAGATATATTTAGTATTAGCTATGAAAAATAAAACGATACACCTGATTATCGCAGCCCTCCTCGTG
>JANPGF010000027.1:0-7766 GCA_031423775.1 Candidatus Kaiserbacteria bacterium
GGCAAATCTGCGAGATTCACATAGACCGGGAAATTAGTAACCGCTCCGGCTACTTGCGACTTTGTAATAGTAAGTGAAATGCGTCTTCCCCACGATGCGTTATACCAGTCAGTACCAACAATTGAATTGCCATAGCCACGCCACACTGCAGTAGAACTGGCAGCGTCACCCACATCACTCCAGGAGCTTACCGCACTACAGGTGAGCCCTGAACCATATTGCAGTTTAAACGCAGCCGTAGAAGTTGGTAGTGCCACATTTGCCCCAGTTAGCTGCAGACGTAGTCGCATCAAACCATTCAGACTCACCGACTCACTCGAACTCAGTGGCGTATTTTCACCAATGTCTGAAATACCAAGCGGCCAAGGATCAGTTGGCGTAAAGATACTGCTATTTGCATACCAACGATACAAACTCTGTGTGAGTTTTGGTTTACGGAGCCACGACACCGACCAATCATCGAGACTAGCACTTGAACCGCCCTGAGAAGTCATCGTTCCCTCTAAACAGATTTGACTATAGGTAGTTGTCGAAAGTGCAGTGAGTACAATCGGTGATGAGGTAGCATCAAATCCAGCACTATTTCCAGGTAGCGCTACGTCGGGAATATAGCTATCACAAGTTGAACTGGCGGTATACCGCACACGCATTTTTACGTCAGTACCCACAGGTTCAGTTGTACTAAACGACACGTCGCCCCATGTCACCTGATTAGATACGTAGGTAAAAGATAACGGGGTCGAACGGACTGTCCCTGTGGTAAATTGGAAACGTTTTGCCGCCATTTCAAAGGTTTCAAATGGTGGGTTTGCAACAGATGATGGGTTTGGTACAACCGATTGTTTCGTTGACCAGCTGGTACCATTCCAGTACGACGATTCAATTTCGTCACCTGCAACAGCATCGTCATGTGCCATAACTACAATCGTGCCATCCCCAGCTCGCTCCGTCTGCACCCAGGTCATACCGGCATTGGACCCTAAGCCCGCAATGGTGGATGTTGCATTCCATGAACTCGTTGCATAGACGTTATAGCGGGCATTAGTTGCATCAGAGTATACAGCCATCGAATTACCTGACCGACCGGCGACTGTTTCATATTCACAATCAACCGGTCTGGTAGTCTGACCATTTCCCGCGAGAACAAGGTTCGTAAACGTGCCCCACACCCCACCGTCCCAAACGACCGCACCGATACGATTACTATCGTCAGTGTAACAAAGTGTCATTTTGTCAGAATTTGGATCGCTCGCGAGTTTACCAAATTCAAAGTCATTAGTAGGAGTCGAAAAGGCAGAATTTGCTGACCACGCTACTCCGTCCCAAGTCGCATAAATAAAACCATTGGTACCACCATTAGTAGTTGCCGCGATGGCTTGATCCCCTGATGATTCGTACGATAAACCAATTCCTGAACGAGAATACTGGTTGAGTTGTGCTGCACCCAATATATGCCGATTCCCCCATGACGAGCCATTCCAAACAACAGCTTCGTATGAATTTGCCGTTGAAGTAGCGTCACGCACCACCAAAATTACTTCATTTGACTCAGGGTCTGACGCTAGTTCTACATAGTTACAAGGGTTTCCTGAACTAACCGTAATAGTTGACGTTGCTGTCCAGCTGCTACCATTCCACTTACGGTACACCGGACCGGCTCCATTACTACATGTCACCACCAATGCATCACCCGAGAGACTTTCATACGCTACCGCAATGCCTCTTTTCGATACATCAGCGACTACACTCGACATCAAAATTTTATTACCCCAGGAAGTTGTTGACGCAGTGTACACCTGAGCATATGCCGACGAACTCTGATCAAGAGTTACCAATACGTACTCATCTCGGTTTACTCCTGCCGCTGTACGGACCCAGTTAATAGCGGTAGCTCCCACCGAGAGAGCACTTTGTTCGATTCCCCAGCTGGTACCACTCCAAAGACGATACTTTGGAATACCAATGGCTGTCCCGTCACCATACGCAACCAAAATTTCTGAACTTACCGCTGAGTTCACTTTTATATTATTATTAGTACCATTTGAAACAGATCCAACGAGGGTATCGTTCACAAATTGACCAGAAAGCGTCTGATACCAATTTGGTACACTGTCTGCAGCGTTAACGGTGAAGCTTTGTGTGGTTGACCAGTCACCATACTGTCCCGAACCAGTGACATCACTCGCGCGTACACGCCAGTAATACGTCGTGAGATCAGTTAATATATCTCCTGGTTGTAGTTGGAATCGAACTTTATTTGCTTCGGTAAAAGGCGCCACCTCGGTACTCGATGCGGTGTTCTGGAAACCAACGTCTGCTCCCGAAGTACGAACTGTAGCACTAGCAAAATCAGAAGTGGTAGAAATTGCAAACTGATACTGAATTTTTGAAGCTCCGTCTGGATCATTTGCCTGGAAATCAAAATAGGGTGTTGTTGATGCTGACCGCGCATTGTCAAAAGGTGTATTAAACATTGCAGGCGAAACTGGACGGAAATCAAGCGCCGCTTTTTTCCACAAGAGTAACGTCGCCAGACCTTGCGGGCTCACTGTTCCCGCAGCACCTTCCTGAACCGTACTGATGGTGACATTTTGCCCTGCAGTAATACCCGTCAGTAAATACACCAGCGATCCAGAGGAATCACTATGACCGTTTTGAGCCCGAATGTAATATGACTTACTTTCAGCGCCTTTCACTGTTGTACTACTGACCTGGACGGTTACCTTATTGTTGGTATTTGCGGTAGCCCCCGTCATCGCAGCGTTAAAGGTGAGCAAATAATCGCCACTTTGACCAATGGTTATAATTTGATTATTTGTAGTCGTGGAATGAGTGTACGCACCTGCATCGTATGCTAAACGTCCATCAAATTTTACTGTTGTAGTGGCAGCATTGTTCCAGTTAGTAGTACTACCGGTAAGTGCTATTACATTTGTTGTCGGCATTTTTTGAACAAAGATTGAGCCAACAAAACCTGGAGTAACGGTAGTGGTACCCGCACCAGCTTCTTGCTGCACTGAAATACTCAATACTTGATTGGTTGTTGTAGCCACAACAATGCCACTCCAATGAATTGATGAATCACCATCACTCTGCGTCGTCGATGCTTCTGCATAACCTTGCTGGAATAATCCACCAGTAACCAAGGCGCCGTTAAGCAACACCTGACCTTTAATATTTGTCTGTACGGTATTCGTAATGCCAGACACCGGAATATTGACATGCACCATGTAGGTACCCGATGCTGAAATGGTGATATTTTCTGGAGTAACCACATCTGAGTGTACGTACCCACTATCCTGTCGTGTTTCAGTCCATTTAAGCGCTGTGGCTGCGGCTGTATTCAAATTAGTATTGACTGTTGTCTGGGTGGTTGTAGCAGCAAAAACCGTTTCAGTTGGACTCATGTATTCGAGATACATAGAAGCCTGTCCAGAAACGAGGAGGTTTTCGTTAATATTTATTGTATCGAGGTTTTCTTCATACACTTCAACATAATCACCAGCGTGAATACCCGTCAGTAACGTCGACACATGTGACGACGATTCATTTTCAAAACCAGTCAGGTTAAATATGTAGCCGCTGCGACCGAGACCCTGTGGCACGGCAACACCATTAACTCGCACTTCAATACCGCCACGAGACCGATTATTTACGGCATCAGTGCGGTATTGTGGCAAGTTAACCGAAATAAGGTAATCACCGTCTTGACGTAACGTTACCTGCTGTGAATTTGATGACGAAGAATGTGAGAAGTAGTAATTATCAACCGAACTAGTCGCCCATTGCAGCGGACTTGGCGTACTGTCGAGCGAGGTACTTGCAACGGTTCGGAAACCGGTAAACCAACCAATATTATTGAGTGCGTCAGACGCTATCTGCCACTGCCGTAATTCAGTAAAACTGTCCATATCCAATGGACCAAGCAGATACATATACGGACTAATATCAGGTGCGTCAAAGGTATACGACAAATGTAGTTTGTCACCCTCTTTCATCGACCGATTTTTCCAAGTAATGAGTGTGTACTGTGGCAGTGTACTAATCGTTGCGCTCGCAATATCACCCAGCGCAAAACCACGAGGTACACGTTCAGTAATATCACCATCAAAATCACGATGGGCAGTAATATCCAAATTAACGGTATATGGTGAAGGCGGATAGATACGAGTTGGAGCGGAACGGACGATATCGTACGGAATATAATTTCGCACTTCAAACGAATCCTGAATTTTATGCACCAACTTTCCTTCTTTGTTCCAGTTTTCCAGCTGGATAGTGTATTTACCCCACTCACCAGTATTCGTAAAGTGTGCTGAATAATCTGGGACATCAGTTACGTTATTCGGACCACAAGTATCTGATTGTTCAACAGGCACCTCGTAAATAGTATTTTTTGGATCGATAATTTTAAGACGCAAATCGGCATCACAAATTGTCGTACCATCAGCAGTGAGTGCTGCCAGGTTTAATTCGACGTCCTCATTTGGGAAATACATACTCTTCTTTGTATTCACCGCAAGCACACCCCAATAGAATTCAAAACTATCTTCATAGTGGGCACCATTCTCTACCATCGTTGCATGGATTGTGTACTTACCTGGTTTAAGTGATTGCGGCATCTCTTGAACATGTAACGTCCAGGTATGATCATCGTGGTACGTCACACCAATTGGTATATCAAGAGTCATCCCCTCACTATCTGTAAGGGTTATTTTATTTACCGCAAACGTATTAACTGAGACGATACTTTGCAGCATACGACTAAAGAAATTCTGCTGCGGACTATACGAAAGATTAAATGAAGGAAGTTCACCAAGTGTTGGATCTACATTTCCGTTATCAATTGTATTGAGTTTCGGCTGGAGCAAATCACGGTTATAGGCAAGTTCGTCTGTGTATGGCTTGGCATCTTCAGCTTCGTAAAAGGTACCTGATGTTACTTCGAGCCATACCCCTTCAACGTAGGCACGATCAAGTTCAGTAACATTTCCTTGGTACGAAACACGAACTTGTAGGTTAGCAATTTCACCCGTAACTTTTGGTGAATCTAGCGATACTAAAAAGTATCCGCCGTTTATACTATTAGAAATTTCATCACCGATATCGATTACCGATGCGATATCCCATTTCTTAGAGGTCGAAGCCGTATCATAGGTGTACTCGACAACATAGCGTTGTGGTCCACTACCGCGACTATGTTTCGTTTGAGCAGCAAGCGACATACGCAACTGAACTGAGTCAAGCACTGTACCTGATTCAAATTCAGGGAGGGTAAAGCCAGTAAACAACATGCTATGCGTAGAACAATTTTCAGTAGCACGACATGGTGACAAAGTTGAACCAATACCATCACCTGGCACCACATCAACAGAGCTTGTTGCGTCTGTTACAAGTGGCGAGAGCGAATCACCACCTGAAGTACTTGTTGATGCGACTTCTAGAGATTCAGAGGTTGTCGATAGAGAAGCAGCGGCGGTTGGTTCAACTGTTGCAGATGGCGTTTCAGTAACTGCAGGCAAAGAGTCACCACTAGAAACACTCGCTGGTGATGTGGTAACAGCTTCATCGATAATGGCTTGAGCAAGTGGGTAGCGAGTTGCTCGGGGAAATACACCAAAACTTACCGTTTGCGGTAAAGGCAGTAAAGAAGTAGGTGAAGGATCAGACGTACCTGAGTCAACTGATGGCGTTATCACAGGTTCAGAAACAGTTGGAACTGGACTGGCAGCCGGAGAATCATTAGATGGTAGAACGGGCGGTGGATTTGCTTGAACAGGTACAGAATCAGATGATGGTACCTGTTCATCAGGTGGTGACGTGGTAGCACCGGAAGTAGCTGGGCTAACGCCTGAACTATCAGGAACATTTGGCACTACCGCACCGTCAACAGGAGCAGTCTGATGAGAATACAAACCAAGCTCAGAAATATATGCGGAATTTTCAGTCGTAAAATCTTGGTAGAGAGAGTACTCGGAAATATCTTGTACAAGTACCGAATTAAGCCCAGACCAACTATCGGACGTTACGGAATCAGGAATGATGACAAGTTTTTCTGACTTATACTTTGTGTGATCAACATACTGAGCGTACACAACAAAAGAACTCACTGCGAGCACTGTCGCAAGTAGAATGAGTAAGGTTGTTTTATTGAATAGAATACGATTAAAAATCACAGTCAAAAACCTCGCCAACGCACATAGAAAACGCGGCTCAGTATAGTATAACGCCCAGGCTCGAAAGCCTGGGCGTTATACATCTTTATTATGTGGATTGCGAAGTCAAACTACTTCAAAATCGTTTTTACATCATTGATTTCTTTCTCTATCAAGGTCTCAGATACTTCAAGCGCTTGATTCAAACCTTCAACTGCTTCTTTTTCCTTCTTTGATAGTCGTGGTCTCTTTGAAATTAAGTTGATTTGATCATAGATCTCATCACGGAGTGCCGAGAATATTTTCTCCATTTGATCTTGAATCTCTCGAGTTTCGCGTCGTAACTTTTCTTCTCGAATTTTATTTTGCTTACGATCATACCATAAGTAGGCAAACAAGAAGATGATAACGAGGAGGAGGAATCCGATAAACAAGTTCGTAGCGGTGAGCAGATCCCAGATAGAAGCCTGTTTAACAATATCAGTTGGCTTAATCCAACCTGCAGTAATGAGTACCGCTACTGAACTTTCCTGTGAATTTCCAGCTTTGTCATACGCAACAACTTTAACTGTATAGGTACCATCTACCAGCTCCTTCAACATGTATCCGAGCTTTGCTTCATCGGGAGTTACTCGGATTGGCTCTTTATCAGCAATCGTTAAATCGTAATAGTCAATTCCAGAAGTAGTATCACTTGCGTCAAAATTCAAGAGTGGGAATCCTGTAGTTGAATTAGCGGCACGAACTTCAATAGTGAATGTTTCAGGAGCAGTGGTGTCGATTTTAATCTTACGATTTAAAGCTGCACCCCATCCAACCTGATTTTTGTATTTAATACTAAGATATTGAATACCATCATGAATTGTATCCTTACTTACTTTAAATTCTGACACTGGCGGATCGATGACGGCAGATTTGTGAGTATCAGGCTGATTTTCACTACTTGTTGAAATTTCAACCGCTACCACATTTACGTCAAACGGTAACGTCCAAGTAAATGCACCTTCGGTAATCTTGTACCAGGTCTCAGGGTCCAAGAATGCTTGCGATCCAACTTCTGGTGCTCGAGGTGGGTCACCAAATACAATTGCCTTGTCAGAACTTGATCCAGAATTTGAGGTGGTATCTGACTTTGGCGTATCTGCTGGTTTAGTTGGCTTAGGAGTCGGAGTTTCAGCTGGTGTTGGGGTCGGTGGAGGTGTTGCAGAAGCAGCAACAGTGAACGAACCACTGGAACCATTTTTATAGACATCAGTCCCCTTACCATCAGCAGCTAGTACTGACCCGCTCGTCACAGTGAGTGACCCTGCCCCTGCTGCAACGGTCCGAAATGTTACATTGACCAGATTTGACTGGGCAGTAAAAGGTGACGGACTGCCACCACCAAAACTAATCGTACCAGCGGCATTCGAAAATGTCGGCTCGGTCGTCCAAAGCGAAAAGACCGAACCATCTTTACTCAGACTAACCACCGAAAGGACCGCAGGATTAAATTTAAGCGATGCCTCGACAGCATTGACACTTGCACCAGCAGGATTAACCCTGATAGCTACAGTAAATGTTTGTCCAGGAGTATAACTACCAACAGCCGGAGCTACGAGCAGATCTGCT
>JANPGF010000028.1:0-7505 GCA_031423775.1 Candidatus Kaiserbacteria bacterium
AGAAAGGGACGGCTAACTCTGTGCCAGCAGCCGCGGTAATACAGAGGTCCCAAGCGTTACTGAGAATCACTGGGTTTAAAGGGTGCGTAGGTGGTCCGTTAAGTTTGTTGTGAAATCCCCGGGCTCAACCCGGGAACTGCTTCTGATACTGGCGGACTTGAGGCCGGTAGGGGTCACTGGAACTGACGGTGGAGCGGTGAAATGCGTAGATATCGTCAGGAACGCCAATGGTGAAGACAGGTGACTGGGCTAGTTCTGACACTGAGGCACGAAAGCGTGGGGAGCGAACGGGATTAGATACCCCGGTAGTCCACGCCCTAAACGATGCAGACTAGACTGCAGCGGGTTACACCCCGTTGCGGTCGGAGCGAAATTGTTAAGTCTGCCACCTGGGAAGTACGGTCGCAAGGCTAAAACTCAAAGGAATTGACGGGGGCTCACACAAGCGGTGGAGCATGTGGCTTAATTCGAAGCAACGCGAAGAACCTTATCCTGGGCTTGACATGGTAGAAGTAAGAAGCAGAAATGCTTATGACTGGTATCCAATCCAGAACTATCACAGGTGCTGCATGGCTGTCGTCAGCTCGTGCTGTGAAGTGTCGGGTTAAGTCCCATAACGAGCGAAACCCTTATCGTTAGTTGCTAACATGTAATGGTGAGCACTCTAACGAGACTGCCGGTGTTAAACCGGAGGAAGGCGGGGATGACGTCAAGTCCTCATGGCCTTTATGTCCAGGGCTGCACACGTGCTACAATGCCGATGACAAACCGAAGCAAGACCGTAAGGTGGAGCAAATCGGAGAAAAATCGGCCCAGTTCAGATTGAGGGCTGCAACTCGCCCTCATGAAGTTGGAATCGCTAGTAATCGTGAATCAGCAACGTCACGGTGAATACGTTCCCGAGCCTTGTACTCACCGCCCGTCAACTCAGGGGAGTCGGGAGTGCCCGAAATACCAGTTTATCTGGTCTTACGGTAAGCTCGATGACAAGGAGTAAGTCGTAACAAGGCACGGCTAGCGGAAGCTGGTCGTGGATTAATTCCAATTGGACACGTCGTTGAGCTCTGGTAACAGAGTCTCGAATAACGGCTAATTGGTCGATATTATGTAGCTCAATTGACTACATAATGAGTAGACAATACAGACACTCTGAAGTGGTATTGGACTTTTAGGAAAGACTAAAACCAAAGGATAAGACAAAAGAGAACTCAATGAAGAAGTAAGCGTAAGCGACTATTCTGAATTGATGTCCTGATTTTTTCTCACCTTGAGAAAAACACTGGACTCTAACATTCTATTTTGTTGTGATGAAGTATGTATTTGATATTCAAGTGTAACATTACAAGTTGAACGAGAAAAAGCGATTGTCTTCAGACAGTCGCTTTTTCTGTATCCAATCAGTGCAGACAGGGGTGTTCTCTTCGAGAGACACTAGGTACTAGCAGTTTGCTGATTATCCTTTTGTTACTATCTGTTATACTTTTTGTATATCAGTATAATCGTACGTATGACACCAGAACAAATTGGGTTCGTGCAAAAGCAGTTGGAGGATGGAAAGACACCAGAACAGATAGAGGAGCTCCTAGTCGCTAATGGGTATTCTGTCGCGCAGGTACAGACGCTATTACAACTAGCTGTCGAACGGAGTAGCGGGGTGGCGGTGGTTGGTGGTGTATTGCCATCATATGGAATGTTCAGTCAAAACGTCCGACGCCGACTTTCGGGACGTTTTTCACTATTTGTAATCGTCACTGCCTATTCGCTCGTAACTACAACGGTTCTTACAATCCTGCAGACTACAAGCTCTGCAGATACTCTGTTGCTGTTGGTGCTCAGTGTGATTTCAATTCCGGTGTCGCTCTCTGTGTCTTTTATGACTCTCCGAAATATGGTGGGAGACGCTACTCATCCTTTGCAAGAGGATATTTCGTGGGTACTAAGAAATTTTGGTTCAATTATTTGGTTGATATTTTTGAGCGCTCTGATTATCCTCGCAGGATTTTCGCTGTTTATTGTGCCAGGTATCATTCTCGCTGGGTATCTCGGCCTGTCACAGTCAGTTCGAGTCATTGAAGGGGTGCGGGGCATTAATGCCCTTATTCGCAGTACTGAATTGGTACAGGGACATTGGTGGGGTAGTTCATTACGTATTTCTGCTGTAGTAATTCCCCCGGCACTTATAGGAGGTATTGCTGCCGGGGTAGTTGGTATTGTTTTTGGGAAGACATCACTCATTACAAATGCTGCCATTGTGGTAGCTCAGAGTGTTGCCGGATTTATATTTGTGGCCGCAACAATTGAACTTTATTACAATCTCGTTAGCACAAAGCCTGTCTTTGATCCAAACCGTCCAACCGGACTACGCACGCTCTACCGTACTTTAGCATGGCTCAGTCTCATAATTTTTATTGGCATGATTGCCCTAGTTGTATTCGCGTTAGGAGCATTGTTTTTTACCCAATCGTTCAGATAAACGTATAGGCATGAATACAAAAAACGAGTATCAATTGATACTCGTTTTTGTATCGTCCTAGAAAGTCCCCCTAAAGGCATTTTCGGTGTTGATATTTTGAATGAACGTCGTCGCCATTGCATCAGTGAGTATGCCATCGCTCGTTAGGTTGGAGCGATACAGTGTAAAGGAACTGAGACGTTCTTCGGTTGTCCTGCTTGTATCATACAGTTGCGTGAGAACACTCGACGGAATCGCTGTGCCCATATCAACTGTCGCGTTGTAGTTACTGATAGCAAGTGCCAAGGCATTTTTTGACGCGTTAATATTTGCAGTCACACTAGCCGGCAGTGGCACTACGATGTTGCTGATATTGTTTAAGGTGAGTGAACTATTTAATTCTGGGTGACCAATTTTAGTATTGTACGCTTGTGCTGCAGCTAAATAATTATCCAAGAGAGTACTGTTGATGGTACCTGCTGTACTAAGTCGATACGCTCCACGGAGCCGGTCCAGGTCTGTGGCAGAACTCTGCGCAGCAATCAGGTCAGGGAAGAGAGCACTCGCGACTACGTCTTTGTTTGCGCCATAGCGTGCAGTGAAATCATTGGTATAGCTCGTGTATGCTGCTGTTTGTATGGATGATTTTTGTGCGTCTCGAGCCGCTGCCTCAACTGACCCTACGTCTGGTAGGATAGTTGTATCAATCGTGTCCGTATCAAGTCCGGAACCTGCGACTCCGTCGGTACAGGGTTCAAGGGCCGTACCGTTATTTAAAAGTACATAATCGGATGTTTTGTCAGCTTGGCAAGGGGTCCGGCTGCCGTTTGAGAGACCAATACTATTTATGAGTATGTTAACCATTCCCCAAAAACCGAGGAAAAACACAAATGCAGCGACACTATAAAAAGCGAGTGTTTTAGCATTCTGCTGGCTTTCTTCGTTGTCGGCGCCAATGATAAAGAATCGTACGGTGTTCCAAACAACAGCCAAAAATGCAATGGCGAGTATGACGGGTATGACCACCTGGTCCAGAAAATTTATGAGACCGACCAAAACGCCTTGAAGTGAACCTGAGGTGGCGGCGGCAGCGTTGGTAGAAAGGGGAGCGAGGGCGAACAAGGTCGCAAGTAATACGTAGTACATGCCTACTATAGTACAGTATCCGAGCTCATAAATCAGCCTTTGTATAGACAATTGACAAAACACATATTTTATGCTAATATACTACCAAGACGTTAGAGGGCTACTGTCACCCACAGCCCCAAAAGAGGGCGATATGAGGAAGAGCGAAATGAACGAAGATTACAACCCGCAGCACGACAAAATGCTGAAGGTACCGGAGTCCGAGCAAAAGCACGGTTTCTGGACACGGCCACACACCCCGCGCGAACTGAAGATTTTGATCGGATGTTTCATTGGATTGGCGGCGACAGTTGTCCTGTATGTTTGGGCGACGTACCCCCATTTCTGACAAAATCTGGCTGCGTCTGGGATTCCCCGGTCGCAGCCTTTCTTTTGCTTACCCCCTTACATTTTCTAACTTTATTTGCTATAGTAGCGGACACTAAACGAGGTTTTACTTCGTGAGGGTAAAACCCTCAGTGCGCGCTTAGCTCAGTTGGCTAGAGCATTCGACTGATACTCGAAAGGTCCTAGGTTCGACCCCTAGAGCGCGCACTGAGGGTTTTACTGTGCGCGAGCTGACAAACTTGAACTGCTTCAAGTTTGTCCCGTTCACGAAGTGAATTACCGATATTTATGAGGTAATAGGGAGTTGGCTAGAGGGCCACAAGGGCCATTTCCATTTTTATAGTCGTTATCACTCCTTAAAAATTGGTCACACTCCTGATACTCGAAAGGTCCTAGGTTCGACCCCTAGAGCGCGCACTCTGGGTTTTACTGTGCGTGCGAGCTGAAAAAGTGTGTAGCTTTTTTCCCGCTTGCGAAGCAAATTGTCGATGCGCACAAGGTGAATGCCTTGGCAGAGAAGGTGCCCTGGGGCACGAGACGATAGGGTTGGCTAGAGTATCCGGTTCTCCGCTTACAGCAGCTGTACACCTTATCGCTACTTTTCCGCTATCGCTCCAAAGATAGCAGGCAAGGTCTTGCGAAGTGACGTTTAGTCACTTCTCACCCTAGAGCGCGCACTAAGATTGTAAACACAAAAACTACCACTTTGTCAGTGGTGGTTTTTGTGTTAGTAAAAGACTCCAAAAATATTTTGCACTCCGAGTGCTAATAATGTTTGATTGATAGCGTCGCCGATCAGGATTGGGATAATGAGGAGGCGAAAGGGCATGCCTAAGACCGCAAGAGGGAGGAGGAATATTTCATTTGGGAGAGGAATAAAGGCCGTGTAAAAGCACACTACTGGCAGGACGTAGGGATGGTGCTTGGTGTAGAGGTTCTTGAAGAAACGGTAGACGCGTGGATGGGCCTGTGTAACGTACGATTTACTGACATGACCAAACCAAAATCCGAGACCGTCAGCCGTTGCAGTACCAAGTGTGAGAGCAACAATGACAAAAGGTAGTGAGAGGTGAGCGGCGAGGAAAATGGGTGTGAACGTTGCTGCCGGTATAGGCATAAAGGGATTGAGTCCCGTAATAAGCGCAAGCATATATACCCCTGGATAGCCGATTGCTGCAAGTACGGCTTGAGCTGCAGAGTTACTGGTTACAGCCAAAGCTAAGTAGAAGGTTATCGCAAGTACACCAGCTATGATTGCCAGTAGGGTGAGACCTTTGAGAACACGGGCACGGTACGTCATTACCTTCAGTGTAGCATTATTTATGAGCGCGATTGCTGGTAGTGGCGCTCGAGAAATTGAGGTGTTCAACTGGCATGTGCACTTGTGCTTCAAGTTGATTTTGAGAATCACGCAAGTCGCGAGTTGTTTGGATCAATGTTTGTGTGAGATGAAAGACAAAAAAAGAAAATCCGAATACTATGCCCCACGCAATATAAGGGAAGGCGTGGTATTTTTCGAGGGCAAATTTTGTCATGTGATAGTGTCAGTATAGCAGGCAGGACTAGCGCAAAGACGTTTTTTTCACTATGATGCTAGGTATTATGGATTTCAGTAATTATTTTGCCGGGAAGCGGGTGACGATTATGGGGCTTGGACTTTTGGGTCGAGGGATTGGGGATGCTGCCTATATCGCAGAGGCTGGAGCAGAGGAGGTGGTGGTAACTGATTTAAAAACCCCCGAGCAGTTAGCTGCGGCTGTCGTGCAACTAGCGCCTTACCCGAACATTACCTTTGTACTTGGTGAACATCGACTGTCAGATTTTGCTAATCGTGATTTAGTGGTGGTGGCAGCCGGTGTGCCGGTCGATTCTGAATACTTGGCGCACGCTCGTGCTGCTGGAGTACGTTTGGTTCAGAGCGCTGCGTTGTTTGCTGAGTTGTCCAAGGTACCAGTAATTGGTATTACGGGCACTCGCGGTAAAAGTACCGTCACTATGATGATTCATCATGTGCTATCCGTTACAACAGGCGAAGAAGTATTACTTGGGGGGAATGTTCGTGGCGTCTCAAATTTGCAGTTACTGAAAAAAGTGACCAGCGACTCTCTCTGTGTGATGGAGCTCGATTCGTGGCAGTTGCAAGGTTTTGGCTGGGCGGGTATCTCACCGGCAATAGCTGTTTTCACTACCTTTATGGAGGATCACCTTAATTACTACGAGCGAGGCGGTAAGAGTCATGATGAAGCCATGTCTGATTACTTTACCGACAAAGCACAGATATTTTTGCACCAAGAAGAGAGTGGGACGTTCATTACCACTCCTGCTGTGTTTGAATGGGTAAAAAAAGTCTTACCAAAGGAAACATTAGGACAAGAGATTGTACTGGCTGATACTTCAGTACTGCCTGAAGATATGCTGCTCTCAATGCCGGGTGAGCATAATCGATTGAATGCTGCGCTTGCGTATGAGGCACTCAAAGCGGTTGGACTGACTGATGATGAAATTTTCGAGGGATTAGCTTCGTTTCCGGGAGTAGAAGGGAGGTTGCAGCTCGTAGCAACAGTTGACAACGTCCGCATATATAACGACAACAACGCAACTACACCCCAGGCAACAACTGTTGCACTCGAGGCGTTAGATCTCGGTAATAAAAATATTATTTTGATTGCTGGTGGTGCGGACAAAAACATCGATGTCACGGGGCTTGCGTATGCGATTACTCAGCACTGCAAGTCGGTCTATCTGATTCCTGGATCAGGTACCGACAACCTCCTTGGTTATCTTCATGGCGGTGATTTGGGAGTGTCAGTAATGGCAGATTTACCTATGGCATTTGCCGAAGCGAAACGAATGGCAACGGCTGTCGACATTATTCTCTTTAGTCCGGCCTTTGCGAGTTTTGCGCAGTATAAAAATGAGTACGAACGGAATGATGAGTTTATGGGCTTGGTTGCGAACCTGGTTGCAAAGAATGACGAAGTTGTATAAGAAAACACGGCCGACATTTTGTCGGCCGTGTGGCGTTTAGGGTTGGTAGGGTAGTACCACTACCAGATTATTTTTGGTCGCATCGTCACCGTTGCGTTTACTTGCGAGCCCGGGGTCTTCTTTGGTGCATCGTCCATCATAAGCGAGTGCACCTTCAGGGACACCTCCCTGCAACAACTGGGACATGATGATACCGACAAGATCGAGCCCCCCGGTCTCGGGATCAATTGCCCACGAGTTGCGATCTGCGAATGGTGTGAGGAGCGCCACATCTTTTTTGATATCATGGGTGAAGCATTTTTTGCAAATTGCCCCTGTGATATAGGTGGACAGATCGTCCACATTGCTGCCACGACTGGTGAGGACGTGGAGAGCTGATTTTGCGATTGTGTAGTTGCGATCTGTCAGGTGCTGGTAGGGTGTCATAGCGGGACGTCCAGCATGAAAGACTACTGTTTCGTGACGAGCTGAATCCGTGATGATGACAATAGGACAGTCACGTGACCAGATGCCGATAGTACGTCTGTCGGTGATCAGTATGCCGTCGGCTGCGACGGTATACTGTTTCGGATTTGTCACGATCTTTCGAAAC
>JANPGF010000029.1:0-9065 GCA_031423775.1 Candidatus Kaiserbacteria bacterium
AAACCTCCCTATATAAAAACCACCAGACAACTGTCTGGTGGTTTTTATATAGTATCTATGAGGAATAGCAAAACGAGATGCAGTTCTAGACGTGAGGAAGTGTGTAGCTTCCGCAAGACTTATTGCGCTAGTTTATGAGCGTACAGCGAAATAAAATAGCCAATAAGTGGACAGTTTCTGTTAAGAAACAAATAAAATATTGTGAGCCGTATTTAATATACGGTGAACAGTATTTTATGCAGTGCAACGACGAAATGCGCTCGTTTTGTTATTCCGTGGGACTACTGTCAGCTACATCACTACTACTGTCGCTGCCTCCAGTCGCTTTTTCACTCTTCAGACCGAGACGGACGTGTTTCAGAAGCTCGGTTTTTATCTTTGGATTTTCACGGAGGAAGGTTCGAGCCGCATCGTAGCCACGACCGAGTTTGGTACTGGCCGATTCGTCACCACCAGGTGGGACAAATGTATACGACGCACCTGACTTGGTAATTAATTTATACTTTTCACCGAGCGCGAGTAGCTCACCTTCGAGGGAAATCCCCTCATTATATATGAGGTCAAATTCAGTGGCACGGAATGGGGAAGCGACCTTGTTCTTGACGACCTTTACGCGATGGCGACCACCAACGACTTCCTCACCTTTTTTAATTTGGGCAATGCGACGAATATCGAGACGAACCGAGGTGTAGAACTTCAACGCCTTTCCACCTGGGGTGGTTTCTGGGTTACCAAACATCACGCCAACCTGCATACGAATTTGGTTGATGAAGATAACGACAGTCTTACTCTTGGCAACAATACCGGTTAGTTTACGCAGCGCCTGACTCATGAGACGAGCCTGCTTACCAACGTGGTGTGCACCCATTTCACCCTCGATTTCGTCGCGTGGGGTGAGGGCAGCAACCGAGTCGATTACGATTACGTCAATTTTACCTGAGCGCACGAGCGACTCGACAATTTCGAGCGCTTGCTCACCGTTGTCTGGTTGTGAGATCAATAGTTCGTCGAGCTTTACCCCGAGGTTCTTTGCATACTCTGGATCCATAGCGTGTTCGGCGTCGATAAAAGCGCAGATACCATTCATCTTTTGGGCTTCGGCAATCGCATGGAGTGCAAGCGTTGTTTTACCTGATGACTCTGGTCCAAAGATTTCAATGATACGACCACGGGGGAATCCACCGATACCAAGGGCATCGTCGAGTCCGATTGAACCGGTAGGGATAACATCGATATCAACTTTGCGACTATCAGATAGCATCATGATAGCCTCGTCACCAAACTTCGTTTTGAGGGCCCGCAATGTTTCAGCAATGTCAGCGATACCGCCTTCTTTGCTGGTCGACGCTGCACCAATCGTCTTTTTCTCTTTAGCCGCTTTTTTTGGTTTCATAATAGTAATTATTTGTTCATTATTGATGTGGGAGTGTAGACGAAGGAACGAACCACACTAGTTTCCCGACCATAGCGATCTGTCGCTTTAATGGTAGCTATAGTATACCCGTTTTCGAGCACAAGTGTCTCGCTAAAATACCCAGTTTGGTCAGTAAATATCTGCCGACCATTTAATGTGATTTTGGCAATGTTTCGGGCGTTGCCAGCAAGGGTAACGGTAGGGTTATTTTGAATGCTGACTGGCTCGTTCACGAGGGTAACTTCAGGACCAGCAATCAGAAATCGTGCCTGAAAGGTGATATAAAGCACCAAACAGGTGAGACTGAGGATAATCAGTAGGTACTTAACAATTGACCGGGCAGTAATGTGGGGAGTTTCGAAAGTGGACATAGTGAGTATTTAGCTACCTTCAAAACTAGGTTATTCATCGTCCGGCGTAGTATCTCCTTCTGCAGCGGCGCCTGCTGCCGGTCCGCCGGTCAAAATCTCACGGGGTTTTGCACCATCGGCGGCACCAATGACGCCGCGATCTTCGAGTAGGTCGATGAGGCGAGCGGCACGTGAGTACCCAACTCGCAGTTTTCGCTGAATGTACGAGGTTGAGGCTTTACCGGCTTCGAGCACGGCTTGTTTTGCGTCTTCGTACAATTCATCATCGTCATCACTGCTGTCGTCGTTTAACATCCCGATGAAACTGTCACCAGTTCCACCCGAACGTTCTTCGAGGTTAATTGAATCCAGACTGTGGGCAGAATCTTGTTCCTTGAGGTACGCCACGACGTTCTTCGTTTCTTCTTCAGACACAAAGGCTGATTGGAGGCGAATTGGCTTTGGTGAATCACTGGACAAATAGAGCATGTCACCGCGCCCTAGCAGTTTTTCCGCTCCAACGCCGTCCAGAATCGTACGAGAGTCGATTTGTGATGCTACGTTAAAGGCGAGTCGGGTTGGAATGTTGGCTTTAATTGTTCCCGTAATAACGTTTACCGATGGTCGCTGAGTGGCAAGGATGAGATGGATACCCACCGCGCGACTCATCTGGGCGAGACGGACGATGAGGGCTTCGAGTTCGCGTGGGTAGGCATGCATCAGGTCAGCAAGTTCGTCCATGATAATCACAATGTACGGCAGTGGTTCCGGCAGGTTGGCTCGGTCCTCTTCGAGTGACCCGGCCGCTACCCATACCTTCTTGGCTGGCTGGTAGACATTATTATGGTATGAATCCAAGTTTTGAATTTTTTCGGTCTGCAGGATGTCATACCGTCGTTCCATTTCCTTTACTGCCCACTTGAGCATCATGAGGGTCTTTTTCG
Organism: Candidatus Kaiserbacteria bacterium; assembly: GCA_031423775.1. Lineage (GTDB taxonomy): Bacteria > Patescibacteriota > Minisyncoccia > Phycocordibacterales > UBA918 > OLB19. The sequence continues at coordinate 2,709 of JANPGF010000029.1, forward strand.
CATCGGTGATAACTGGCGCGAGGAGGTGTGGGATGCCTCCGTAGAGGGTGAGCTCAACGCGCTTTGGGTCAACCATCAGAAATCGCAGTTGGTCCGGAGAGTTACGGAAGAGGAGAGACACGACCAGGTTGTGGAGCATGATGGACTTTCCTGACCCGGTAGTTCCAGCGATGAGGGCGTGCGGCATCCGGGCAATGTTCGCAAAGTGCGCGTGACCCGTTACGTCTTTACCGAGAGCGACGAGAAGTGGGTGTGGTGAGTCGGTAAACTCGGGTGTCTTCAACAGTGACGCGAGTCCAACCGTTGCGCGCTGCAAGTTTGGAATTTCGATACCAACGAGTGACTTCCCTGGAATCGGTGCCTCGATACGGAGGGATCCGGACGAGAGGTTGAGCTGGAGTTCTTGCTGGAGTCCAACGATACGAGCAATCTTTACTCCTTGAGCTGGCTTGAGAGCGTAGCGAGTGATGGTCGGTCCGATTTCCACCGCGTCCATTTCCACGTTAATGCCGAATTCTTTGAGGGTCCGCTTGATGATGTTGGCGTTCGCTTTTACGTCCCCGGTCTGAGGCTTGCCGGTATCTTTCTTTAGGAGTGAAAGAGCTGGTGGGGCGTAGGTCCCACTGAACGTTGAAACGAGGAATTCGGTCGGCTTGCCGGAGGTGATACCAAGTGAGTCCGAAACTGTTTGGATAACTTTTTCCTTACGCGATTTTGGTGCCTCTTCAACATCAGGCAGTTCAGCTGGCGCATCCTCACCATCGTCATGTTCGCCGTCTTCAGGGATGGTCAGATTTTTGATATCCGCTTCGTCATCGAATACTTCTTCCCGTCCAAACTTTGGCATGCGGAGACCGGTATTGAAAATGAGGAACGAACTCACGAGTACGAGCGCAAAGAGGATGACCCCAGACACGCTGTTCCCAAACAGAAACGAGAGTGGCCAGAGGAGGGCAATACCCGCCATCCCACCCCAGCTGGAGGTCGCCGCTTCGACTTCACCTGCGAGCTGGAGCGCACCGAGGAGTGAGAAAAAGAGGAGTGCGATACCGAGTACTTTTGAAATACTGACAGTGTCGTTCTCTTTAGGGTTCAAGAGGGCATACACATAAAATGCACAGACGAGGGGTGCCAGATATTCCCCCGCACCAAAGAGCCACATAAGACAATATGCCGCCCATGACCCAAGCCACCCTCCGAGGTCAAAGAGTGATGCTGCAAAGAAGATGCCAATCACTGCCACAAACACCGCCAAAATTGCCTGTTTGGCATGAGGGCTCAAATCGTCAAAGAGAGGCTTTGACTCCTTAACTACTTCTTTTGATTTTTTACCTTGCTTGCTCTTAGCCATGAAGTGAAGAAACGAGCGTAGCGACTATTCTGAACTTTGTTCCCGATTTGCCCGTTCCTAGGGCCAATCGCTGGAACCAACAACTCGAGAATGCCACGCGACTCAATTTTTAAATTAAATAATAACTGCAATATACATACATATAATGTCATCATCATATCACGCCAAGACAGATAGTATTACCCGTACAACAAAGCAGCATAGAGAGTGCACAGTCAGCGTAAAGTCTGAAGGTCGAGGACTGAGTGCTACGGAGGTAAGTCCTCGCGTAGCATAGCGGAGAGAGGTCTTTCCTCCATAGAGCGGATGTGCGCAGAGAACGTACTGTCCGAGATATAAGACTCTAAAAGACCCTTGCGTTTTCTTGGTAATGTCTCTATAGTAAGTATGTCCTACAGATGTAAAAGACTCCAGAATATTCATAAAGACATATAAAAGACTATGAACACTAACAACGAAAACGACAGTCTCATAACACTCAAAAGATTGTCCGCTAGTGATGACTATTACAATGTTGTTTTCAAAAAGACAGAGAGAATTGCCTCAGCAGTCTTTTACATCTTGTCGCATGTGGCGCTCGATGAACGCAATCGTGTCCATTACAACAGCGTAAGCGACAAAGCGATGGCACTCCATGCTGCCGCTATTTCGTCCCTTAACCTCTTTGACTATGAGGTCAAAGACGGTCTCTTCCCACTCCAGCAGTCCCTTGTAGCACTATCGAGTCAGATCAAAATTGCGGTCGCTGCGAGACTGGTGACGTCTGATATAGAAACTGTTGTTGACGAGGAAATCGAAGCGGTCCTCCGTTACCTCCGGAACCACTACACTGGTGAAGGGGTAGCGCGTCCAACTATAGCCGGAGCACGAAGTAGCAGCACTCTTCGTCCAGCGTCTGCAACACCAGTCCGTCCTCGACGCACTCGTCCGAATATTCCGGCGAACGATTTCAGCAGTGATGCGGTCCTCGTCTATAGTGATCTTTCGGACCGTACATCACGTATCAAAACTGTCCTCGAAGCCAAGCCTGATGCGACGATAAAAGACCTGTCCGAGATCATCACTGACGTCAGTACCAAGACCATTCAAAGAGACCTGAATAGTCTCATAGAGAGCGGGGAAGTTATCAGACAAGGCGAACGTCGTTGGTCGCGTTACTCAATCTTAAAGTAGTCAATAAAAGACAAAACCTGCAGACATCTAGTCTGCAGGATTTGTCTTTTAATTTTCTTAAATTGTAATACTAATTTACAAATATCAGAGACGTCCGATTAGTCTCTTGCAATAGTCTGCAACTTGGCATTGTCTATAAGACTGTCTCAAAATATTGTCCGTTACTTTCATATGAAGGACATCACTCTAAACTTCTCTGAAACTTGGTACATTGAGACGCATATTTTTTCTGTTGTAGTCAAGGACACTGTGACTCAGTTTTAAGCTACAAGGTGATACTAACCGTGGCGAGGCAATTCCTCTGGAAGTGAAACGGACGGAAGTCTTACCTCGGTGTAGATCTGTGCATATAAAACAAGACCCCTAAAATAGTAGTCAGCGGCACGTCAATTTATCAAACGTCTTCCTGGATGTCTGTCCAAAAAATATAGGTCAAAGTGGGAGGCAAGACCTCGTACCGTCGCAACGGTGCGAGGTCTTGCCTCTACCCATGGAGCGTGTGATGGAAATGTCGATCTTGCCGTTATCTCGCATGTTCCTAGCGCGCCTTCGCGACACGTCTTGGTTTATCTATCTGAGCGCAGGTGATGGGGACTAGAAAGGTACTGCTATTTCTTAACTATATCAAGCATCTAGAAACATTTTCGTTAATCAGCTGACTTGCGCCAAACCCCATTCCGTTTCCTAATATATATGACAGTAAGACTCCAGATAGTTAATCGTCATCTATACCAGAAGCCCTGTTTTATTGTCGTAGGAAGTGCTGTGTTACCAAGTAATATCACGCTTTCCACAGGCTTGAAACGTGCAATTTACCAGATATTTGCTATAGTATCTGGTATGCGCTTAGGCGCTTTTTTCCTAGGTTGGCTTTGCGCCAAACGCTACGTGAATCAAGCAGCAATCCTGAGCGTTCTATGTTCTTTTACAACCGAAGCTGCTTAACAGCCCTTCGCATAATAAATCTCAAACAAGACGGTTCAAACTCCCGCGTTACTTTTTTCCTTTAGGTCCGATTCTCAGACACGCAGTCTTTTCTCACAGCTAACCTCTCCGTATAGGTTTGATACACCTATATATGAGAGTTAGTGATATTACGTAAAGGGGTGACCTTTTGCGAATATGAATTAATTCATATTATCAGTATTAGCCGGTCCCGCTAATGGGGCAAAAAATAACCGCGTGATTAAACACACGCAAACAAAATTACAATTATGACGACCACTGCAAAAGATTTTGCATCAAAGGCTTTCGTAGCCGTTGTTGCAACAGCTATGGTTTTCTCTCTCGTTGCTCCAGCTGCTAAAGCTGCAACAGCAGAAGAACTCCAGGCACAAATCACTGCTCTGATGGCACAGATCGCTGCGCTTCAGGGTGGAACAACTACCACTACAACGACTACAACGTCTGCTAGTGCGTACACATTTACTCGTTCACTCACTATGGGTTCTACTGGTGCTGATGTTACAGCTCTCCAGAACTACCTCATCAGTAAGGGCTTTTCAATTCCTGCAGGCGCAACTGGCTACTTCGGTGGACAGACAAAGGCTGCAGTAGCTGCATGGCAAACTGCAAACATGATTATGCCGGCTGCTGGTTACTTCGGTCCAGTATCACAGGCTAAATACATGGCTTTGATGGCTGCTGTAGTTGTTACAACTCCTACAACACCAACAACACCTACTACTCCTACAACACCAACAACTCCTACACTTTCAGGTGAGGCTACATTGGATGATGTAACTGTAGAAGATGCTGATGACACTTCAATCGAAGAAGGTGGTTCTGACGTAACACTCGGAAAGATCAAGATGACATTCAAGGATGGAGACGCTCGCGTCGATCGTCTTGATATCGGTCTTAATCACGATACAGGTTCAGAAGTTAATCCTTGGGATGCTTTTGACTCAATCTCACTTTGGGTAGATGGAAAGAAAATCGGTACAGTTGACGCTGGTACACGTAGTGTATACCTCGACGAAAACTCATCTAATGGTACTCTCCGTTTCTCAGGCCTTAACCTCGTAGCAATGGAGGATAAGGAAGTAGAAATTACTGTTGCTGGTGATACAGCAAAGGGTAACAACGGTGACAATGCTTGGGAGCTTACTGCTGAATCAGTTCGTTTCTTTGACGGACAGAACGTAGCTTCTACAGAAGATGGTATTGGTGACCTCTCAGGAGACACATCAACTATCGCTGCTAGTGGTGATACAGTAGCTGGCTTTACAATTCAGGAAGCTGGTACTGATGACATTGTGTACATCAAGACCAACTCTGATAGTCCAAAGGCTGGTACACTTCAGGTTGAAGACAACAAGACTTCAGACTGGATGACTGTATTCGCATTCGACATTGATACAGACAATAGTGTTAACGACATCACTCTTAACTCTATGAAGGTTAATGTTGAAACATCTATCGCGTACAACACTCTTGTAAGTGATGCAGAACTCATTATCGATGGTAAGACTATCGACAGTGGATCTACAGATGTTACTGCAGGTACAACAACTGTTGCTACAATTAACTTTGACACCAATGGTGACACAGTTATCAAGGCTGGCGACCGTGTGAAGGCTGAGCTCCGACTTAAATTCAAGTCACTCTTGCTTGCAAACGAAGGCGCAACTGTTCGTGGTAAGGTATTAACAGCAACTACAGGCAACATTGATGCTGAAGGTGCTGATAACCTCACTACTTCAGATCAGCTTAAGGGTTCTGCAACAGGTGAATACCAGACTCTCCGAACAAAGGGTATTGATTCAACTAAGGGTACAACAAGTGCTGTACTTACTTCAGGTGTATCAGGAGCTAACGACAACGTTAAGTTCACTATCCCAGTAAACGTAACAGCTTTCAACCAGGATGTTTACATCTCAAAGACTGCTGCTACTTCACTCGTATACTCATTGACTGATAACGCTGGTACTGTTCTCGGTACTACAACTAATACTGCAGTTGACTCATTCACATCTGATGCGGATGACACAACAGCAGCTGGATACTTCTACATTCCAGAAGGCAGTTCAAAAACTGTTACTCTGACTGTAAAGTGGACTCCAGCTGCAGCAAGTGTAGCTAAGGGCCTCCAGCTCCAAGCTATCAAGTTTGCTGACACTGCAACTACTACAGGTATGTCAACTTGGAGTGCAACTCCAGTTAACGACTACCGAACAAGTGCTGTTTCAACAGACAAGTAATCCAACGATTACGAATCTGCTAAACACCTAGTTTAGTTACACAAAAGCCCCCTTGCGGGGGCTTTTGTCGTACCCGCCAAATAACACAACCCCGCACAGGCAAGACCTGTTCAAACTGAACAGGTCTTGCCTGTGCGCACTGTCTCAATGAGTTAGAATAGTAGGATATGGGTGAACGTAAAATATCGTTTGCAGAAGGCGAGTTCTACCACGTATACAATCGTGGTAACAGTAAGCAGGTAATCTTTCATACCGCAGGAGATTATCAGCGATTTCTACGACTTTTATATCTTTCCAATTCCAACTTTTCTTTCAAGATTGAATATCTTGAAAGGTCTGATTTTACGTTTGAACGTGGTGAACCACTAGTTGCAATCGGGGCGTACTGTTTGATGCCTAATCATTTTCATATCTTGCTGACTCCATGTGTAGATGGAGGAGTCTCAAAGTTTATGCAGAAAGTTTCAACCGGATACTCCATGTATTTTAATAGTAGACACGATCGCACCGGTTCTTTATTTGAAGGAAAATTTAAAGCGCGCTGGGTAGACAGTGATACCTATTTAAAATATCTGTTTGCGTACATTCATTTGAACCCCATCAAACTCATTGACTCGACCTGGAAAGAGG
>JANPGF010000030.1:0-8259 GCA_031423775.1 Candidatus Kaiserbacteria bacterium
CTGTATGTCCTACTGGACGGGTGGAGAAGACGGGATACTTGACCGGAATAACAATACCGGTACTGTAGCCCCAACTGTGCGGTACGCTGCACTCAAACTGTATTCCGAATTACCAGTTGCGCATGCGGCTCTCAGTGGGGCAAATGTTACAGCAATCGGTACACCAGGACTCCATGGCCTCGCTGGTATTGATAGTGGGCGGATGGGAATATTGCTCTGGAACGATGGGTCTGAATCACGAACAACGACACTTGAACTGAAAAATATCCCTACTGCGTTTTCAAAAGGAAACCTTGCTGCCAGCATTCAGACCATCACGTCAGACGCCGATACTACACCAAATCACACTGCCTATACGGGACAACCACTGACGATTCCTGCCCACAGCATCATGCTCGTGACGCTCGAAAAATCTGATGCTCCCGTCCTGCTTGATCGACGCCACAGCCTCGGAAACGAAACCGTGCTCCTCACGACCATGCCGATGACTGACCGTTCTGAAATTAGTTGCGTAAGTGGTACCTGTACTATGCCAACAGGTCACTACGCAGCCTATGACGCAGTACGCAGTATCGCGTATCTCGGTACCATAAAAGGTGGTCATGTAGCCAGCACGTCGGTGACCTATATGAACTTACCGAAAGTCATCTATGCAAGTGTCCAGTCTTTTTCAAATCATATTCCAGAAAATAGTATCACTATGAGTGCAAGTGTAGCTGGATGCACAGCCACAACACCGCCACAGTCATTTAGTTTCAGTACCAGATCACAAACACTTGAACTGCGAACCCTCGACACTGCCTGCGGATTCGATACGTCCACCAAACCAGTAACACTATCGTTTACGATGCAAAGTGAGCAAACGAATCATGCTGAAATTTACCTCTCAGCCAACAAAGCTGAGGCCGATGCGATTACAACGAGTATTAGCGAATACAACATTCTGAATCCTCTCTAACCTTAAAATGTTAATAGATAATCTATTGCATACTAGCTGTACCGTATAACTGAAATGCCACGCAATATGTGTGTACAGACGCTATAACTACCTATACACAGAACAGAGCTCTACAACTGCCATATCGCACTCTGAGAGCGTTACAATAGAGTCATATGGAACTTATCTTTATATTGGTAGCAATCGTTCAAATCTTTTCAATTTCACTGGGGGTAGGGAGTTCGACCTTGGCTGTTGCGAATTTCTTTGTCGCAATTGCTGACGGCAAGATCGACGAGACGGAACGGAAGATGATGGGAATTGCGTATATCATTCTGCGTATTGCCATGGTGATGATTCTCATTACTACAGGTATTCTCGTCACCCGCGCCTGTATCACGCACGGCATGTCGGGCATCACTACGTTTATGGTAGCTGAACTCACTATGATTGGAGTTCTCTACGTTAACGCCAGTTTAATGACCCTCCGCATTATGCCGAGCACGCTTGGTCCAGCCTTCCAAGCGGCGAGCTGGTACGCTCTTGGCGCACTCTACGCACTACTGGCACTCGGTATTGCAAACTTTACCTTTCCACAGTTTCTCCTGGGTTTTGCTGCGGACTGCGCATTAAATGTCTCGATTACCAACGGACTCATGTGGTATTTCAAAGCACGACGCGAGAAACACCTAACGTAAACAGCAACAAAAAACCGCCAGGGGTGACCTGGCGGTTTTTTTGATTAGAAGAAACAAATCACTGATAGTATTTCAAGGAAACACTCAAAGTAAATAGCTTTTGATTCATCTGATAATTTTTCTGGTTCTTTTTCCATAGTACCAATGTCAGATGAGGACTATTACTCAAGTCGAGACCACGGCATGTAGCTGTAGAACCACTGGAACCAGGTCTGGTTTTTGAATTTGCCAGCCGCTTTTTCAATCTTGTGTGTCTCGTTACGATAATAGAGAGTCGGCACGAGTACGAGCGTTAGGATCATCGCGAATGAAAGTCCGAACATAATCGCATAGGCAAGTGGACTCCAGAGGTCTGAAATACGAGAGAGTGGGATCATACCAACGACGGTCGTGATTGTAGTGAGAATAATCGGACGGAATCGAGATACCGCAGCATCAGCTACCTGATCAACCAGTGACTCATTCTGTACACCAACTGAGGCCTTGTGCGTGATCAGGGAATCCATGAGAATAATCGCATGGTTAATAATCACACCAGCAAGCGCAATCACGCCGAGAAGGGAAGTGAACGAGAGCGCGAGTCCGGTTGCAGTGAGTCCGAATAATACTCCAATCAGAGAATACGGAACCGCGAGCAGGAGATACAGTGAGTACCGGATCGAGTTGAATGACAACACGAGAATTGAAAGCATGAGGATTAGTCCAACAATCAGCGCAATACCCATCTCAGCAAACGACTGATTAACGTTCTCCGCCTCTCCACCGTAGGCTACGGTGATACCGGCAGGCAATTTGAGCTCGCCAATGCGACTTTTGAACGTATTTACAATTGAAGCTGAAGTGATGCCGTCGTTCATATATGACTGAACGGTGACCAGACGTTTCTTGTCTTCGTGCGCGATTGCTGCATTCGCCGGAGCGAGCTTTTCAATCACGAGATTACTGAGTGGTACAGTACCACCATTCATAGTCGGCACTTCAATATTTCGAAGGGCATCAATGGTGATACGCGGTGTAGCAGATACGTCAGTAGTGGTCTTGTCGAGGCCAAGCTTCACCATAATGTCGATATCCTCACCATTACGGTTAATAGTTGTGGCCTTGGCACCAAACGCGGCACTACGGAGCACACCACCAATCAAAGCTGGGGACACGCCGAGTGCACTCGCCTTGGCACGATCTACTGACAATACGAACTCAGTCGCATTACTCTTACTACTCGCGTCTACGTCACGCGTACCAGGAATGCTCGAGAGTAAACGCTCAGCGTTATCAGAGGCGATCAAGAGATCATCAAGACTTTCACCGGTGAACTTGATAAAGACCGGTGCGCCGGTTGGCGGCCCATTCTGGGCTGCCGTAATGGCGATGGTGGCATTCTTAATCTTGGCGAATTCCGTACGGAGCTTCGCAGACAATTGATCACTAGTTTCTGTACGTTCTGCTTTTGGTTTTAGTGATACGGTGATGTTTCCGTATTTACCACCAGCGTCAGTGCTACCTGTAAACGCAGAGCCAGCACCAGCGGTAGTAGTGAATGACACGATATCTTTTTGGTCATAGAGTACTTCCTCTACAGCACGCACCGAGAGGTCTGTTTCAGTTACCGGAGTACCCTGAGCAGTTTCAATAGAAACATAGATGGAATCAGAATCTTCACCCGGGAAAAATTCAACATTCATCAGACCCAAAATTGGCATAAAGAGAGCTCCAACGAATCCAATGAAAAGACTCCAGAGTAAAATGCGCTGCCAGACTTTGTTTTTCAAGAAAGTCACAATATGACTGCGATACCAGGCCTGAGCGACCTCGGTGTAGTGTTCCTGCAATTCCTCAAACCGATTGGAATGTGAATTACTCGTGAGGTAAATAGCAATCAAAGGAACCATTCCGAGCGCCACAAAGATTGAAGCCAAGAGCACAAAGATGATCGTGAACGGAATACCCGCAATGAATTTACCGGTTACACCAGACAAGAAGAAGAGAGGTGCGAACACCGCAATCGTCGTCATTGTGCCTGCAATGAGGGGCCACGCATATTCACGAATCGCATTTTCAGCCGCAGTTGACGCATCGCCGAATTTACGAATACGCGTATGAATGGCTTCGGTGATCACAATGCCAGAGTCTACGAGAATACCCACCGCAAGGATGAGTGCAAACAGGGAAATAAAGTTAATCGTATTACCAGACGCATAGAGTCCGATAAAGGCAATGGTAAACGAGAGCGGAATCGAGAGAGCGGCAACCACAGATTCCCGCCATCCGATAGTCAGAAGGAGACAAAGGATAACGAGCAGCACTGTTTCTCCACCAGCCTCTACGAGGTCAGAGAGATCTTTGTGTACCTTGTCACCCTGATCAAATACCACAAGTACTTGTGAACCATTCAGTAATTGACCAGGCTTTTGAAGGTCAGCGAGTTTGGCAAGTGTAGCGGCGGTAACCTTGGTTACGTCGAGTCCTGATTTTTTGTAGACTGAAAGCGTCATTGAAGACTCTGACGGTTTACCACCAACCGAAACACGAGAGATGGTTGATTCTTTATCAACACTATCGTTTACGGTCGCAATATCACGAATATAGACTGGTACACCAGCTTTGGTACCAACCGGCAAATTCATGATTTCTTCAGCGGTTTCGAGCTTACCTTCAAAGCGAATTGAATACTCGATTCCCGCTGTTTCAACTACGCCTACCGGTAGAGAGAGATTACCCTGGGTAATTGCAGAGGTAACTGAATTAATGCCGAGACCATAGGCCCGCAGCGCTTCTTCTTTCACTACCACTTGAATCTGTCGTGGGCGGGTTCCGGTTACTTCTACTTTTGAAACACCGGAGACACTTTTAAATTCAGTTTTGAGTTGTTCACCAAGCGCCGTAAATGCCGCCGGAGAGAGGTCGGAAGAAACTGCAATCACATCGATTGGTTGATCAGCAAAGTTCACTTCGGTAACTGTAGGATCCAGGGCGTCAGTAGGGAGGTCACCTTTGGCTTTATCTACTGCATCTTTGAGTAACTGAATTGATTTATCAATATCAGCTTTAGCATTGAATTCAGCCGTCACCAGAGAAACACCATCACGTGAAGTTGAAGTGAGCTTATCAATTCCATCAACGTTTTCAATTGAATCTTCAAGCTTGTTGGTAACCAGCTCTTCAATATCACTCGCAGACGCACCCGGGTACACGGTAACAACAATACCAATTGGGATAATAATTTCAGGAGACGATTCTTTTGGAATCAATACCACCGCGTAAATACCAAGCGCAATCAAGGCCAGCATCAACAACACACTAAATTCTCGCTTGCGGAGAAAGAATAACCAGAGAGAGTGCATACTTATTTAGTAGTTACAGTTACTTTCTGTCCGGCCTTTAGACCACGACCATCAGTCACAATTGCGGTATCAAACGTGAGACCACTTGTCACCACTACATTCGTACCCGAAATAGCTCCGAGAACAATTGACTGTGCCGTAAGCGTACTTGCAGTACTATCAACAGTGAAAATCACTGGACCACTTCCTGTCATCTTTACGGCAGCGAGTGGAATGGTAATAGCAGTGTCAGCCACCTTCTTGTTTGAAGCAAAGGCGATTGCAACCGTTGCACCATTCTGTAAGGTGCCGTTTTCGTTTACACTCACTTTAAGCGCCACTTTACCAGTTGTAGGGTCAATCGCGCCGGCAATGGCACTAATGGTTCCAGTAGCTGTTCCGTCAATCGTGACAGTATCACCAACCTGGAGTTGCAAACTATCTTCCTGACTCACTGACGATTCAATTTCGAGCCCTTTGTTGTTGGCTACAATAGCCGCCTGTGCTCCCGGTGTTGCATACTCACCAGCTTTCAAATAGAGCGCATTCACCACACCAGTAATTGGAGTTCGGACGAGAGTCTTTTCGTAGGCAGCTTGTGCTGCGCGGAGTGATCCAAGTGCAATCTTTACCTGGGCATCAGAACTTGATACAACAGAACCACTACCAGTTGAAGCAATCTGGGCACGAGAGAGTCCATCATTTGCAGCAGCAAGGCCAGTCTTTGCGCCATCAATGGCAGCGAGGGTGCCCGAGAGTTGTCCTCGTACAGCTGTAAAGCTCGCAATGAGTCCACGAATCTCAGTTTCTGAATACGTGTTACTGACGTCATTGCCATTTAAAATTTCAATATAACTATCAACCATAGTAATCACTTGTTTCGTAGTGGCTGAGGCATCAGTTAAAGCAGCATTTAAATCAGACGAGGTCGTAAGCGTCGTTGTCTGATTCTGCCACGCTGGTAATTTCGTCTGAAGAGATACTCGGGCAGCATTTAATGTGCTCGAGTACTTACCGTTTCCGAGACGCATACCCGGTACAGCGGCATTTGGATCAGCAAAAAATTGATCCACCGACGTAAACACAATACCTGACACAGTGGTGTAGGCATTTTTGTAGGTCGTCACTGCGCCGTTCTGGGCAGCTGTTACTCCGTTCTGTGCCTCACTAATACCAACACCACCCTGAGCTGCACCAGCGAGTGCTGCTTCATAGGCACCTTGTGCCTGGAGCATAGCGGCACTCTGTACTGCGCCATCGAGCCGCGCAATAATCGCACCTGCCTGCACATAACTACCTAATTTCGGATACACCGCTACGACACGTCCACCAGCTTCCACATGGAGCTGAGCTTCAGAGACCGCCTGTACGGTACCTACTGTACTAAACGATACATCACCAGATAACGCCCGAACCGGGGATACTGTTACCTCTGGGATAGTCACAATTGTGGCTTCAGCTGTTGCTTTAGTCTTATGAAAACCAAAATAGTACACTGCAGCTGCAGCGACAACAATCAAAGTAATAATAACCTTCTTTTTTCCAAATGCTGCGAAAACGCGATTGATCAAATTCATAAATATCATTAACTTGTTAAGTACTTTCATTCTAACACTAAATAGTACGTTTGTCCATACATTTTGCTCGCCGAACTGTGGGGTAAATGGTATGATTCAAGCCATATGTTTGGAAAAATAAAAACCTTTGCCGCCAAGAAGTTGATTCAGTCACAGATGAAAAACGTGCCCGCAGACCAGCAGGAAATGATTCTCACCATGCTCGAGAAAGATCCAGCGTTATTCGAGAAAATTGCCAAGGAAATGCAGGCGGAATTAAAGTCAAACGGCAACAACCAAATGGCCGCCGCCATGAAAGTCCTCCCAAAATACCAAAAAGAGATTATGGGCGCTATGACACCTGAAATGCGTGAGAAAATGATGAAGATGCAGATGGGGAGTCAAGGCCAGTTTAACCCCAACGGCACCATCCGCCGCTAGAACATTCAGAAGCGGCGCACTACTTTGTCGGCCAGCGAAAAAAGAGCCTCACCGTACAGAAAGTACGGCTCGGCTCTTTTTTCTTGTCCTTCGCGTATTGCATCCACTTCTGAAAGTTCTAAGAATTTTGGCTAAATAAAAACAGAACAGAGGAAAAATCGATACAGTCCTAGGCGCACAAGAAAAATAATTTGAAACGTATATTATACGGTGAAAATAATTTTGCGCAGTGCAACAACGGAATGTGCGATTTTTACCTGTTCGAAAGAGCAGAGTAATCAACAGTAAGGCAATCATACTCAGGGGGTGTTGCTATATACTGTGAATATGTCAAAGAAAATTCTTGTGCTCTGTGGTCATCCGGATAAAGATACCTATTCGGGGTATATGGCCGATCATTATCAAGCGGGGGCAGAGGATGCGGGCCACACGGTCATGCGTGCCAATATTGGTGAAATTAATTTTGACCCTATCTTGCACAAGGGATACAAGGAAATTCAAGCACTAGAACCAGATCTGATTGACCTCCAGAATAAATTCCGTGAGGCAGATCACATCGTCATCGTCTATCCAAACTGGTGGTGTACAATGCCAGCCATCCTCAAAGGTCTCTTTGACCGTTTCTGGCTCCCAGGGTTTGCGTTCAACTTTAACAAGGAAACAAAGAAAATAGAAAAGCACTTAAAGGGGAAGACTGCACGAGTCATTATTCTCTCAGGCTCACACTCACCATTCCAGACCTGGTGGCGTTTTGGTGACTTCACCAACGAAATTCAGTACGGCATCCTTGAATTTGCCGGTATCCGTACTGTTGTGAGTGCCTTTGGCCCGTGTGAAAAGGTAGACAGCATCACCCGTGAAAAGTGGCTACGAGAAGTAGAACGGATGGGGAAAAAGGGGGTCTAAAGTCCATAAAACAAGCCTCAAAGTCAACGTATCGTTGACTTTTTTGTTATTTCGTGCTATTGTATAGGCAGATAACCTCATTTTGTTCCCGGAAAGGAACCAACCATGATTCGCACTTTCGTTATGCTGTTCGTTGCATTCTTCGGTCTGACCGCTTGCGAAGACGGCTTCAAATACACTCCTGAACAGCGTCCCGCCGGTGAGCCGACGCAACGAACAGTGTACAATACGTTCACCAGCAATTCGAGCACAGTCATCATCATCGATGACGGCCAACGCTCTGGAGAGCATCGTGGACAAAAGATCTTGGCTTGCACCCGGATGTCCGCTCTGCAAGATTACCTCGATGGCTACCGTGGCTATCTGGGTTGCCAAGACATGTACATCACCACAGCCGAAGA
>JANPGF010000031.1:0-1656 GCA_031423775.1 Candidatus Kaiserbacteria bacterium
ATTAAATAATTGCATTGTTAGGCCATAATTTGAGAATATTTTTACCCTCAACTGGATAAACACAATGCTGGTCGAGTTTCGCACCAAGAACTTCCGCAGCCTGCGCGACGAGCAGGTGCTCAGTCTGGTTGCGTCCACGGACAAGACCTTGCTGGACACCCATGCCTTTGCTACCGGGCTGAAGGCCGCCCCGCATGTACTCAAGAGCGCGGTGGTGTACGGTGCCAACGCCAGCGGCAAGTCCAACCTCGTCAAGGCGCTGCAATTCATGCGCGGTGTGGTGCTGCAGTCGGCCGCGCTGCAGCCGGGGCAGACCTTTGACCGGCTCCAGCCCTTCAAGCTGGATGCCACATCGGGCCACCAGCCCACAGAATTCGAGGTTACCTTTATCGTCGCCGGTGTGCGCTACCAGTACGGGTTTGCCATGGATGCGCAACGCATCGTGAGCGAGCAACTTTTGGTCTACAAGGCGTTCAAGCCGCAGCGCTGGTTTGAGCGCCACTTCGATGCTGAAAGCGGCAAGGATGTGTACGAGTTTGGCTCCGGCCTGAAGGGTGCCAAGAACCTGTGGGAGGGTGCAACCCGGCCCAATGCCTTGTTTCTGTCGGTGGCGGTGCAGCTCAACAGCGAGGCGTTGCGCCCGGTGTTTGACTGGTTCGCCAACCGGCTTGTGATCTTCAACGAGCAAACGCCTTTGTCGCCGCAGTTTTCGGTGCAAATGCTCAAGCACGAGGCACAGCGCAAAGCGATTTGCGCGTTTTTGCAGGCGGCGGACACCAGCATTGCCGACATTGAAGTGGCCACCCAGCAGGCCATGGTGCACACCATCAATTTCGATCTTGCTACCGGTAAACGCGAGGAGACAGCCGGTGAGCAGGCGGTGGACGAAGTGAAGTTTCACCACACCACCGAGCACGGCAAGGCGGTCTTTGACCTGGCGGACGAATCCAGTGGCACCCGCAACCTCTTGTTCCTGACCGGGCCCATCCTGGACATCCTGCACAAAGGGCTGACGCTGGTAGTGGATGAACTGGATACCAGCCTGCACACGCTGCTGGTGCAGGCCCTGGTGCGCTTGTTTCACCGGCCTGAAGTCAATACCGGAGGCGCACAGCTGGTCTTCACCACGCACGACACCTCGCTGCTCGATGCCTACGGCCTGTTCCGGCGCGACCAGATCTGGTTTGTGGAAAAGCGCCCGGACCAAAGCTCGTCGCTGTACCCGCTGCTGGACTTCAGCCCGCGCAAAAATGAAGCGCTGGAGCGCGGCTATCTGCAAGGGCGCTACGGCGCGCTGCCGCTCTTGCGCAGCCAGGCTTTGGGGGTGAGAGCAGCGATGAATAAGTCCCCGTGATGCTGCGAGCCCTGGATCGGGATGGGCTTCAAGGCCATCGCCTCGATTCCCTGCTTCGAGCTGTGGCTGTTGTTGCACTACGAGGATGTTCAAGCGCCGATGCACCGTGATGCGGTGATGGACCGTTTGAAGCAGCACCTCCCCGGCTACGACAAAGGCACAGGCGGTGCATTTGCCACCACCCGCAACCGGCTGGACACGGCGACGCAGCGGGCGCAGGCACTGGCAGCGAAGTTCAATGCCTACAGGGACCCCGAACCCTTCACCGCACTGCACGAACTGGTCACGCTGCTAACCACGCT
>JANPGF010000032.1:0-2265 GCA_031423775.1 Candidatus Kaiserbacteria bacterium
CAGGTGCTGGTAGGGTGTCATAGCGGGACGTCCAGCATGAAAGACTACCGTCTCGCACCGAACCTTGTCCGTAATAATCACGATCGGGCAGTCGCGCGACCAGATGCCGATTGCCCGTTTGTCGGTGAACAATACGCCGTCGGCTGTGACGGTATAGAGCTTCGGATTTGTCACGATTTTCCGAAATCCTGTCTGATCGTGCCCTGAGGGCGGAGAGATCAGGTTTGCTATGTTGACTTGATGACGACTCGTAAACTCAAGTGCACTCGGTAGAGGAGTGTTTTTGCCATCAAAGGTGGCAACGAGTACCGTCCCGACAGGACGGGTGGTGGTAGGTTCAGTGATAGTGGCAAAGACCATGGAATACCCCGTTTTGTTAAGAACTGACTGATTTTGATACTATACTCTTCCACTCAACTGTCAACTATTTCCCCCGTAAGTATGTATTTAATATAGCGTTTATGCTATATTACTTTAATGTTAACGATACGTCGTAGACACCCGATTATTCGTTTTGGTCGACAGCTGTTTTACCAGAGTGCTCGGCCAATCCAAAAGATATATTGGTATATATTCCGTCCATACCGCCCGGGCGCAAAGACATTTATTTTTTATCAAGATAAAATTTTACTCGTCCGGATTGGCTATGCACACAAATGTTGGGGTTTGCCTGGCGGGGGGATTGAACGGGGGGAGGAGTCTGATCAAGCTGCTGTCCGTGAAGCCTACGAAGAAGCTGGAGTGGTTATCACTGAACCAACATTTATTTCTGAAAGATCATATACAAATCAATATAAAAAAGTAACCGTATTTTTTTACACGGCCACCGTTATGATTGATGACTTGCATATTGACGGTGAGGAAATAACCGATGCCGGCTGGTTTACTCTGGGTGCATTACCTTCCGAAATTCGACCCCGTTTGCTTGAGGAAATTACCATGTATACTAATTGGAAGTATGATTAATTTTTTGAACCAGAGTGTGGCTTCGCCAACGCATATATCAGTAGCTGCACTTTTGCGGAATCCCGAGGGAAAAATTCTGTGTCACTTTTTTAAAACAGAAGATTTGCCACATGAGTCAGAAGGGAAGGGTGATCTCTATCTCTTGATGCGAGAAAGTATTCACCGGAATGAATCGCTCGAAGCTGCGGTGGCTCGGGGACTCATGGAGGAATACGGAGCTGAAGGTACTAGTATAGATTTCTTGGGAACTATAGTTAGTCACTTTCCAAGCTCTGATGATCATCGTACTTTGATTGAAAAAACGGTATTGTATTTTTTGGTTGATTTCGTTTCGCTCGATGAAACCAAACGTGAAGCGGGAGCAGTTGAATCACGAAGCAAACTCCTGTGGCTGACCCCCGAAGAACTACTCGAGAAAAATAGTGTCCAGGGGGCACGCTATGAACGGACTGATATTGATGACACAAAAATTATTCGCGAGTATATGAAGCGTTATGGAACAGCCTACTAAACAGCATATTCATTTTATTGGTATTGGCGGAATTGGTATGTCCGCGCTCGCTCGCTTTTTCCTTTATGATGGCAAAATAGTGTCAGGAAGTGATCGCTCAGCTTCAGAGATAACAGATGCGCTTGTGACAGAAGGGGTTACCTTTTTCTCGTCCCAAGTTGCTGAAAATATTTCGTCTGCTATCGATATGGTGGTGTACACCGAGGCGATGCCACATGACCATCCTGAAATGGTGGCGGCCCGTGCACTTGAAGTACCGATGATGAATTATTTTGGGGCCTTGGGACAGGTGGCAAATGAATACTACTTAATTGCGGTGTCTGGATCGCACGGTAAAACGACTACGACCGCCATGTTGACGGATGTGCTTGAGGAGGCGGGACTTGATCCAACAGCAATTATCGGTTCTCTTCGGAGTAAGACAGGAAGTAATTTCCGATCCGGGAAAAGCAAGTATGCCGTGGTTGAAGCGTGTGAGTACAAACGAGACTACCTTAGTTTGCAACCTGATGTACTCGTGATTACGAACATTGAATATGAGCACGTTGATTACTACAAAGATTTAGCTGATGTGCAAAGTGCCTTTCACGAATTGGCGATGAAAGTTCCCGAAGGTGGAGCAATTATTGCTTCAGCGCGAGATCTGTCAATCCTACCGGTTCTCGAAGGAGTCTTGGCTACGGTGATTGACTATACGAAATCACTCGATCTCTTGATTCCGCTGCGGCAGCCTGGACTTCATACACGCCTTGATGCGGCGGCTGCTACGGCTGTCGCGGGTTTTCTAG
>JANPGF010000033.1:0-5336 GCA_031423775.1 Candidatus Kaiserbacteria bacterium
TAGTAGCATTCGCAATCTGATCTGGTGTCGACTGTTCGGTATTCATGTCCCCGGCGAGCACCATTGATGATTTCAAAATAAGCGCTTCGAGGTCAACCTTGTATCGCATCATGGTTTGCATCAGCATTTGGATAGCACGAGTTGTCACTGCCTCGGCACGTGCAATGTCATGATCACCGGCGAAAATAACCTCAGGTTCTACCATCGGGACAATGCCACAACGCTGCGCAATCTGCGCGTAACGAGCCATCATAACCGAGTTAATTTCCAAACACGCATCAGTCGGAATGTTTTCGTCGATAGACACCACCATACGCCACTTAGCAAAGCGAGCACCGAGGTCGTAGTACTCCATAAAGCGCTCTTCGAGATTATCGAGACCTTGGGTCACGACTTCCCCACTAAAGCCATCGAACTCTTTAGTGCCGAGGTCAACTTTGATACCCGGGACAATACCACGTGCAATAAGTACATCACCAAACGGTGTGCCGTCGTCAGTACCGCTCTTAATCGTTGAATCATAGAGAATCACCCCTGAGAGATATTCTTCGATACCGGGCGCTGTGAATAACAATTCTCGAAAATCCTGACGATTCTCTTCTGCGTTTGGTAAATGAACCATCTGCAGGCGCTTGCCTGCGGTACTATCACTTTCGTCAGCAGCGAGGATTCCTTTACCTGGAGCCATCAGTGCCGCGACCGTCTCATACATTTTTGCGTGTCTTTTCATACTATAGAAAGTATACAACCCCGCGAGCTTGCGCGCGCGGGGTTGGTGGGGATGGATTTCCGACACTGATTTTATTTTGGCTTCACTGTCACCGGTCGGAAGTGATCCTTCGCGGGTTTCAGAACCGGAACTTTGGCCTGAGCTTCGAGAATTTCTTTCATTCCCTGCTGCAACCTGACCTCTTCGTCCGCAGATTTTGTACGTGCCATGCAGGCAATAAATTCTTCAGCCGGCATGTCAGGCAAAGACTCTCTATCGTTTGTGAACCCCGGTCGAAAATTCGGATACTGTCTTCTCAGATGATCACTGATACTTTTTCCCAAGCTTCGATTCCTTCTCCAAAATACTGCTTAAAGTACAATATCATACTAACTTCGAATCTTCCAACCACGCTTGAATAATTGGGTCACGAGTATTCCTAGTCCAATTACTAACCCGGAAATGATCACTATCCCCAACACTGGATCTGCTTCGGTATACCCAATCATGCTGCTACGAACACCGTTCGCAAAATAGAAGAACGGATTGAACCGAGTGATGCTAGCGGCAAGTGGAGGCAGCATCGTAATCGAGTAGAAGATTCCACCAAGGTACGTCATTGGGGTAATGAAGAAGGTGTTCAAGACCTGCAGCTGTTCGAAACTCTCTGCCCAGAGCGCCACAATGATTCCAAGCATCGCAAAGATGGCTGAAATTGCCGCAATGTAAAACACAAAGGCGAGCGGATGCATGAGTGATACCGCCCCAAACCCAAGTCCAACAAAGAGAATCAGGAACGACACCATGAGAGCACGTGCTACTGCACTCCCCACGAGACCAATCAGCATTTCAAAATACGAAAACGGTGTGATTAAAATCTCCTCAATCCCCCGCGTAAACCGCATAAAGTACAGGGCCGACGAAGCACTCCCAAACGAGGCATTAATTATCGACAGCATGAGTACCCCCGGGAACACGAACCGTATGTATGGCACTCCAGCAAAATCTGCAATCTTTGATCCAATAACGGTACCGAAAATAAAGATGTAGAGTGCAGCAGACACCGTTGGCGCAATCAGCGTCTGAACAACAACCCGCAATGTGCGCTTTACCTCACGGCGTAACATCGTATAGAGTCCAATCCAATTTGTTGACATAAGTAAGTTAGTTACATAGTTTAATAGTTTCAAAGTTTAATGGTACGAACGGTGCTTGCTATGTAACTATGCAACCATTCAACTATTAAACTACTTCTTCAAAAGTTCGAGATACTTCTCTTCGACTGACTTTCCGTCGGCCATAAATTCCGCTTTGGTGCCATTCCAAATAATTTGCCCGTGATTTATCACCGCAATATCGTTACAGAGCTCTTCAATTTCTTCGAGATAGTGAGAGGTTAAAATAATTGTTTTGCCGTCTTGGTTCAATTTCTTTAGGTACGACCAGAGGGCACGTCGTTGTTCAACGTCTACCCCAGCCGTTGGTTCGTCCAGAATAAGTAAGTCTGGAGTATGTACCAAAGCTCGCCCCAACATGGCTCGACGTTTCAGTCCACCTGACAATTTTTGGAACTTTACATCACGGTGCTCCTGCAAATCAAACTGGGTAAGTAGTTCTTCAATCCGAGTTGCGCGTACCTCACCTGGGATACCATAGTACCCTCCCATAAAGTCCATCAACTGTGCAGGCGTTGAGAAAATGTCTACGTTAAATTCCTGCGGGGAGAGACCTACCTTGGTCCGAGCCTGTTTATATTCGGACACCACATCAACTCCATCAATCAAAATCTGCCCCGTAGTTGGCTGTGCAATGCCGGTAATACAATGAATGGTTGTCGACTTCCCCGCTCCATTTGGACCAAGTAAACCAAAAAAAGCTCCTTTTGGAATTGACAGATTTATTCCATCCACTGCCACCTTCTTCTTCTCACCCGTTCCATACACTTTCACTAAATTTTTAATCTCGAGCATCGGTCGTGTAGTTTCTGTCATACGAGAGCTAGTATACCATGTTAGAAAAAGGTGGGTCGAATGTACGACCCACCTTGTAATATTACTCAGCTGGCAACTGGTCAGTCTGGATTTCTTCTCTCTCTTTCATATACACAGCATATTCTTCTGCCGTGACCGAACTTAAGGACAGCCCTTCTTTACCGAGAGCCCCTTTTATTTCGTTGAGTGACTTCCTACCAAAGTTATCTTGGACTAGTAGGTCGTCTTCGGTCAGCATCAGCAATTGCCCCTGCGTCTCAATATTTTTGTTCTTGAGTGCATTCCATGCCCGGACACCTAGCGCCTGATACCAACCGCAATCCGCGATTGGCAAATGGAGCTGAACTGGTCCCTTTTGCACCACAGGTGGTGCAGGGGATGTAACGGGAGGCGCTGGTTCGGGACTAGGTATAAACGGCACAAATGTGCAGCTGAGTTGATACTTCATGGCCACCACACCAAAGAGTGCGGAGAGGCGCTGAAGGATTTCACGAGGCGGCATTTCTTGTTCAAGCGAATGACCTCGTGGGCTCAAAAAAATTCCGTGATATTTCGCTGCATGCATTGATTCCTTCCAGCCAAAGATCGTATTAATTTCTTGAAACGTGAGGAGGTTGTAGTCGGTCAGGCGACCAAGCATCCCACCAAACCACCGATTATTGACCACAGACAATGGCACACTGAGACAATACGCCGATAATTCTTCCAGAATTAAAGCTGCTGCCGTACGAAGTTGCAATTCTGCACTTGGTTTTTCCACTCTACACTCCTATGCTACTCGCTGTTTGCGAGCTTCTATCTAACACCATACTACATTTTTGGAATAAATCAATACAAAAAAGGACGGGTTGGGCTGTAGTAGCCTAACCCGTCCAAATGACTCTTTACTTACTTTGCAACTTTGCCATCGCTGCCTTCACACGCTCATCGAGCGAAAGGGCCGCAGCCTTTTTCGCCAGCTCGGCGTTCAGGGTGGTAATCTCTACCGCCTGCTGTCCCAGCTTTTCAGTCGCCTGTTCAAGGGCAGCCAGCAGCATGACCTCGTTGTCAGTCGGTTCAGTAGCTTGCGCAATGACAGGCTCAACTCCCACCGAAACGGGAGCGAGGTTCGAGACCGGGCCCTGGGCTTCCAGTTCATCGGCATACGCGTTCATGCGCTGCAGATTCTCTTTCGCCCGACGCAATTCGGTCGTACGCCGATGCCGCTCTTGCACATTGGCAATTGCTTTATCGAGCGCAAGCGGGGTCAGGAAGGCTTCGGCATAGGACTCATCACACACCTCCCATTTGGAGTGAGTGCCACGCGCGTAACACCGGATGAGACCAATCTCCTGCATCACGAGCAGGAAATCGGCAATGACCCCATCAGGAACGCCATATCCGATAACAGTCTTTTGCATCGACATTGGCATAAGGTGGTACAGGGTACCGGTCTCAGACCGATGCTCCCTATTCAACAGAGCGACCACATGCAGCATGGCCGTACGAAAGGTTTTGTCCGGAACCATATCGTAAGGGCCAGCCTGAAGAGTTTGCATGCTCTTCAGAGACAATTCAGGCAGAAGGGCGGGACGTTTCAATTTGGGGCTCATATGAGCACTCCTTGCTGTTGCTGTTGCTGGTAGTTCCTGTTCAGGCCTTGCGGCATGCACACATCGCACGTTTGCCACCGGTCGTGTCTTTTAACTTTGACAAGTAGACAATGTCGGACGGTTCGGGATCATCTGATTCGCTCCATACGTCTGGAGTGAGAGCAAATGTCACCGAACCCTGTATCGGATTATCGGTAGCACAAATGGCATACCGACCATGTCGTCCAGATTCGATTTTGGTGATTCTGGCACGTACGGGCTCTTCGAGCGAGCCTGTCATGAGGACTCCTTTCTAGCTTTTGCAACGAAATGTTGAGAGTGAGAAAGAGCAAAAACCTTGTGTACAATAGCACTAATATGAGTAAAGTCAATGCTATTCCCTCATAATTTATATAAAAAAGCCGCTTGCTTGCGCAGGCGGCTGATGATTTTCTGCCTCATTCAATCAAATAGCATTTTATACCGTTCGGACAATTTAAGACCTTCCTGCAAAGCTACACAGAAAACTTTTACGTTTTCACCGCCAATCTGGATGCCGCGTTTACGACAACCGGTCAGGTACGAATCCATTTGATCCCGAGTAAAGAGCACGTCTGACAGAAACTTGTTTCGAGTGAGGAAAAAACCTACATCAACTCCATAACCCTCAACAATCTCTACAACATTCATCACTTCAGCACAGTACAGGTTCTTGCGTCCCTCACTACACTTAATTGCATCCAAAATTGCTTGGAGGTGCTCCTGCTCAATCTTTGTCAGAGTCTCAGACAAAGAAGGTTCATGCCCGCCTCCATTAACAGTATCTAATGCCATCACATCGCCCTTTTCTGTTTGACAAGCTTCTACTATCGGGTACTATGCCACTAATTATATGGAAAATCAAGAGATTACCTGGCTCCTCCAAGAGAAGTACCACGGTGTAAAAACCGAAGCTTTTGAGTCTGATTGTGCCCGCCTCGCAGCCGGCGAGCCCCTAGCCTACCTCATCGGTCATGTACCCTTTTTAGACTGTACTATCCACCTCGACTCCCACCCCCTCATCCC
>JANPGF010000034.1:0-7689 GCA_031423775.1 Candidatus Kaiserbacteria bacterium
AAACAAAGCTTAGGCTTTGTTTGGGTTTTGGTATTTGCGGAGAAGAGAGGATTCGAACCTCCGAGGGGCGTAAACCCCTATTTCCTTAGCAAGGAAACACGATAGACCACTCTGACACTTCTCCGGTAACTATTTACTGTACGTAAGAGAATACCAGAAAGTACCTTAATATACAAAATGAAAGAGCGCCGAAGGTAGCGCTCTTTTGTTCATGTACGGACTTGGAGTCCGAGATTCACGAGGGTTGCCCTTAGTCTCTCGTCCTCAGCTTGTCCAAAGGCAACAATCTCGGCGACCTCTGTTTCGGACAAATCGAGAATGGTGGGGAGCTGCGTCTTCAGAACATCCAGCATAGGAACCATAGTGTTATTTCCGACCAGCAGGCACATTTCGCGCTGTTGCAGCAAACGGAGGTAGATTGACCGTTTGTACTCAAAAGTCCAGGTTGATGGGTCACGTTCATCCATAGGTATACTCCTTTTACTCAGTTCAAAGTACCACCATTTTTTATAAAGTCAATCAGGCATAAATAGACAAAGTATGGATTTATTGTACTATTGAAGCGGATCCAATGAGGAGATACGTATGTCCGTTCATTCCACGTACACGTTGCCCGACATCTTTCACAATGTCGAAGGACTCTATGACGGGGACCTTTGTCACTACTTCAGGGTTGCTGAGAAAGCACCCAACAAGGATAACGGCTATCACGGCCTGCGTCACCCGTACCATGTACTATTCCTCTGTCACTTGGCTGCTCTGTTCTATCGAGACAAGCTAACCAAACGAGAAATTCGTAACCTCTTCATTGCTGCCATCATGCATGACTATGCTCATCTCGGTGGTGCAGCTAAATCAGATCGTGAAAATATTTTGCGAGCGGTGAGCGGGTTCCGCGAAAACTGCGCACCTGTCGACAAACCGTTCCGCGCAGATATTGAAGACATTATGTGGGCAACTGAGTACCCCCACAAAGGTACGGGCGCAGAAGAACTGGTGAGACAAATCATCCAAGATGTTGATCTTTGCCAAGTGTTTGATACCGCTTGGTATTACATCATTATCCATGGTCTGGGAAAGGAGCTCGGTGTCACACCACTAGCAATGTTGTACCGCCAAGAGCCATTCATCAAAAGCATTGTGTTCAAAACTGAATGGGCAGAGTTGCAGTTTCCGCCTGCAGTACGAATGGCAAAAATTGCGGAGGTGCAGGCCTTTATCGCTTGCTACGAAACGCCCTAACATACAAAGGTCGGACACTCTGTCCGACCTTTTCTTATTGTCTAAATATTAAGCCAAAATTTGACCGCGAGTTTCTGTGGCTGTCGAAACACGGTACTCATTCCCTTCCGCATCAATAAATCGCATGATTGCTCCAGGCGTCGTTACAATACCGTTTACCTCTGCCCACTCTTCGTAGGTTCGCTTTTGTAACCGATCATGTTGCCCGCAAAATACTCGAAAACTGAGTGCAAACAAGTCTGACTCTTTACCGTTTCCCGTTACTGGCACTGGCACATTATTTCTTGTGCAATACTGTAAAAAATCAGATTCGGACATACCAACCTCTAGTACATTTTTTTCGTAAAGCGTGATTACACCAACTCCATCAACGTCAGTATCCTCTGCATAGTGTTTTGAAAGCCATCCATAAAACGCATGGGTGAGATCTTCATAGACTTGACCTTCGAATTCATACGGAAGAGGCAGCACTGACAAATACTCATCAAGACTCATTGGTGCCGCTTTTTCTTGTTGTGGTGCCCCTTCCATAAAATGAAGTAATTTATTTAATCACACTCGCAACTGCCTTAACCAAACCTGGCATCATCACTGAAGGGATGATTTCTTCGGCGGTGGGACTCTTTACCAAACTCGCCAACTTCTTGGCTGCCGCCAGCTTCATATCATCAGTAATCGCGCGCACGTTTCGGTCGAGAGCGCCGCGGAAAATGCCAGGGAACACGAGCGAATTATTCACCTGGTTTCCATAATCACTCCGTCCAGTTGCCACTACAACAGCTCCTGCCCGTTTGGCATCTTCGGGCATAATTTCAGGAATTGGGTTCGCGAGCGCAAACACAATCGCATCTTTTGCCATCTTTTCAATATGCGCTGGCGCAATGGTGCCAGGACCTGATACCCCAACGAGAACATCCGCACCTGCTACTACCGCCATTACATCACCCATAATTTTATCTGGATTTGTTATAGTCGCCAGTTCTTTTTTGTAACCGGTTAAATCGGGACGACCGGCATAAATTGCGCCTTTACTATCAGTTACAATAATATGACTGATACCAGCTTTCTGTAACAAGAGCGTCACTGCCCGACCAGCGGCTCCAGCACCCACCACCACCACCCGCAAACTTTCAAACTTCTTCCCGACAACCTTGGCAGCATTAAGCAGTCCTGCAGTTACCACTACCGCTGTCCCATGCTGATCATCATGCATCACCGGAATATCCAATTCTTTTTTTAAACGCTCTTCAATAATAAAACAGCGCGGTGCCGAAATGTCTTCGAGGTTAATACCCCCAAACGTTGGGGAAATCGCTTTGATAGCAGCAATGATTTCTTCGGTATCTTGTGTTCCGAGAACAATTGGAAAGGCATCGACGCCTGCCATCTCCTTGAAAATCGCACACTTCCCTTCCATAACAGGCAACGCTGCTACAGCACCCAGATTCCCGAGACCAAGCACTGCCGAACCATCTGAAATCACCGCCACGGTATTTTTCTTGATGGTGTACTCGCGAGCCTCTTTTGGATGTTTGGCCAGATATGACGACACCGCGCCAACGCCAGGGGTATACATCATGCTCCAGTCATCACGCGTTTCAAGTTTTCCCTTGCTCACTACAGATAATTTGCCATGTAATTTTTTATGGAGTGCTAGAGATAATTTTCCATAGTCTTTTTTCTTTTGCTTCGGTGCAGCTTTTTTAGACACAGCTTTTTTAGACACAGCTTTTTTCACCACTGATACTGTCGACTTTCCCACTACACTCTTTGCAATTGTTACGGCGGAGGTTGTTGATTTTTTGACGTTTGTCATAGTGGCGTACAGACTTAAAAAATAATACGTAGTATACCACCGTACCATATCCTGCAAATGGCGAGTACTAAAAAAGCCGCGAGTGGGCGTCGCGGTTCTACCAGAGTTAAAACGAAAAGTGTCCGGAGCAAGATGCTCCGGACAACCTGAATGTCGGCCTTACGTCGATGTTAGACCGACTGCCTCAACAGACCGTTCCGGAACTTGGGATCCAGGAACGCCTTTTGAGACGAATGTTTCGGGGAAAAGAACGGGGGGTTTTCTTGCATCATCAGTTACTACCCTTTCGACCGATGAACCGTCCATATAGTTAGGACCTACCTATCCTAGTCCAAAGTCCGGTCACCTGTCAAGCATGCCCTAGGTACTAGAGAAAAAGAACGGCGAGAGATCGCCGTTCTTTGGTGTTGCGCAATCCTAAGACTCCGACTGTTTCTTGGCATCAGGGCCAGTACCCAGAGCAACAGGACTGCCATAGGCTTCGTCCTGCATCGTCCGACGGTGAATGAATGTCGTCAAAATCAAAGACAGCATCAGCGTGACAGCCACCACCTTGGCCGGAAAACCGGAAAAAGGCAGCACCGGTGTCAGGTGAAATTGGTAGAGCGCATAGAGCCCCACCACACACGATACGATGAGGAGTACCCCCACCTTGAACTCATCAGAGAAAGAACGCATTTTTTGGACACTCCCCCCATTGCCACACACCGTTTGTATGCAGCTGATTTCACCCCGCCGACACTTTTCTAGGCCGACTACAAATAATCGTACTCTCATGAAATCAGATGTCAATGAGTACCAGGTACTTACCCTTACTAATGTAGGACATCTATAGAAAAAGGTGCCCAAGCAAAGCCTGGACACCGTTGCAGTACATTTGAGTCAACTAGTTCACTACCGTTTAGATTTGTTCCGCGACCGCTTGCCAGGAGACAATCCCCGTCGCGGCGATGAGGCATGCCAGTTCAACCGGTGATGCAGTGGGATTTCAGAGAAATCATTCCGCAACATCAGTTGGAATTCATGGTCAAAGTCAGAAAGAACCAGTGGAACTACCCGGGATTGACGGCTGTCGCCATGTTCCAGCAGATCAGTCAGTACGTCCATGGTCGACATTTCCTCGGCCAGTTCACGAGCCGAAAGTTCGTGACTCGAAGACCCACTGGCAAAGCCTCCAGCCAGCCTCACTCCGCTTGATTGTTCGGACAATCTTTCAGTCTCAACTTCCAAAATCACGATATGCGGATACAAATCGCACAGCATCTCCCAATGATACAGAGACACTACACTGTCCAGAATAACTACCCGGGCAGTCTGTCCTCCAGTCTCCGCCTCACGGCGTTCCCTGACCAAATGGCGGATTGCTTCCCCGGTTGGACATCCATCCAAAAGTTGACTCATCAGCACCTCCCAAAAATCCAAGACATACCACCACCAGACTCGTTCCGGTGGCGGCCGAAATAGATTATGGGCAAGCGAACGAATCGCTTGCCCATGTGAGATCAAAGTGATCTCGATGTGTGCGTCAGGCCGCCTTCTTCTTGCCGCCGGACTGCTGCTGACCCTTGCCGTTGGAGTCGCCCTTGACGTGCCCGGCGCCGCCGACATTGGTCTTCTGACCAGCGTTCAGCGGGGTCGGCGGGTTGATCGTCTTGCCGATCTTGTTCCGGGCTTCGCCCAGGAACAGTTCGTTCGAGACCAACTTGCCCTCCGCATCAATGATGCGATAGGTCGAGAAGCGCTCGCGTCCGGCCTCGGTCACCTTCTCGATGACAAAGCCGTTGTGGCGATCGGCGACCGACGTCTTGAAGAACTTCGGCGCCAGATAGTCGCCGATGGCGATGATGCGCTTGACGCGAACCTTACCGCCTTTACCCTCGTCTTCAATGGTCAGCACCACGCCTTCTTTGAAGTCGGCGGGGCCAAAGCCAGCCTCCTCCAACTGCTCGACCGTGACGCGCACGTCAATCGTGCCGTCAATGCGCGCAAAGCCGAAGCCGCGGGTGAACATGAACGAGGTGGTGACGATGGCGATCAGATTGGACATGTGCAGTCTCCTATATTCGGCATGTTGCCGGATTAACTAACTGTATATACAGTAGCATACTTTAATTTAAATGTCAAGAAAATAGTTGCTATTTTATTGTTATATTGCATAAAAAGCTTTATTTTAAAACATAGAAAAAGCCCTCTCTGAAACTGACAGAGAGGGCATATATTTGTTTTGATTCGTTAGTTCGGCCTCATTACATGCTTTTCGCGCGAGATGTCACGGAGGTCATAGAGGTGTGCTAGGTAAACCGTCGCATAGACCCCTGACGGCAGCGTGAACTCGTGCTTGAATCCTTCAGGGTGTTTGGACACGATCGGATTCCCGGGCTGAACCTTTACCTTACGGGTGAAGGGGTACGCATGTTGCACCATATGAGGGTGCAACTGGTCGATGTCAGGATCCCAGAGATGTGCATACATATCCGCGACACCAGGACTCCAAACTGGAATGCGCCACTGGTTCGAGAGCTTTGCCACCTCATTCCACATCCAGCTTTGCCATTGCTGGACTCTAAATTTCAGAATCCCGCGGAAGTCTGGGTGTTTAAGTGCCTCAAGAGCAGTGTGTCCTTTATTCATAATCTTTTCTAGATCACGCCAATTCATGGATTCTTCGAATTCAGCGAGCGCAGCGGTGAAATTGCCTTCGAGCAAATATTTTCCAATTAATACCCGACCATCACCAAAGCGTTGTGGCCCAAAGAGATTGAGGAATTCTGTCGCCTCGGGTGGCGGTGACACCTCTTCTGTTCGCACCACAATCGAAAAACGATTACCCTCATGCTGACCGTGTTTCAAAGGACCATCTGCTGGCCCTAATTGATAGAGCCACATTTTGCGGTGATAAAAGGCTGGCGTAAACTGACCTTCAACCACCACAATTTGCACTGTCACAGCCGCAGCATCTTTCATCCCATAATCGGTGACCTGGGAACGATGCACCTGCAACTGGTCGGCAATTTCTTGATAGGCTTTTTGACTTTCCACCCCACGTTTAGTGAAAATGAACTTGGTATACCGAGACGTTGCCCCGGTGATACGTGTCCGCTTCAAAATGTGTGGAGCCCGTCCATCTGCAATTTCTTGGACGATAAAGTCTTCTGGTTCGGTCTTGATGCGACCGATAGGTTTGATCGCCTCAGCCATCATTGTGTGTTCCTTCTACTCTATAAAAACGTCCCGATATACACTACAACATAATAATGCAAAAGTCAATTTGCTGGGACAGAAAAAAGGGCAGGCACTGGTAGTGCCTGCCCAACCTTGCTATACGCTCACTCCCCCACACATATTCGAGAGCACGTTTCGAACGAACCACTCCATTGGCGACAGATCGTCTGCCACTTTCGAACGCGATCTCCGAACAGCAACAGAAGGAACTGACACTTCTTGGACCACTTCGGGCTGCGGCGGGTTTAAAACCGTTTCAACCGTGGCCACCGTCGGTACCGGAGTATCAACAATGACCTTGTTCGTTGCTATCTCAAGATCAGGCAGCACTTCGGAAGCCACCGGTTCGGCCACCGTAACAGAGGCTGTCCCAGCTTGTTCACCACTCTTTGTTTCCTGAGTTGCAAACGGCTTCAGCGCCTGCAGGAATTGGCTCAGCAATTGGCGTCTGACCTTCCCGTCATGACGGGGCTTGAACATCACGTAGGTGAGCCCGTCCTCGCCAATTGCGGTAAAGACATCACCCTTGAACTGCGGAACCATTTTCCTTGACCAGGAACTAAAGGACCAGACTTCGGCTCGCCGGGACAGAGATGAACTGTCATAGATCGAACCAAACACCCACAACTGACCGCTCAGCATAGATTCTTTTCTGATCATAACGGAAAGGTAGTAGTCAGACACATCATTCTCGACATGCCAGACATCTATAAAGAAATCACTGTTTCGGCTGTCATTCCGTTTATGGAACCTGACCCTGAAGTCGGTTCCGTGCGGGAATGTCGAACGGGCGGCGGTGATATCACTTTGGTACATGATTGCCTCCTTATGGCAGT
This sequence comes from Candidatus Kaiserbacteria bacterium, assembly GCA_031423775.1. Lineage (GTDB taxonomy): Bacteria > Patescibacteriota > Minisyncoccia > Phycocordibacterales > UBA918 > OLB19. Next base: position 7,117 of record JANPGF010000034.1, read on the forward strand.
AAGGACATATTGCTTCGCGAACTGCAGCATAACATAGTATTGTAAAAAAGCAATATATCGTTTCCATTATTTATTTTGATATAGAAAAAGGTGGGCAAAAAATTTGCCCACCTGGTAGAATCCAAGGATTCCAATTTGTTCAGTGCACCGCTGCCCCAGCCGTTTCGAGGAGCAGTCTGCCAAACGATCCAACTTCCGACGAACCTGCACTTTTCAGCACAATCTCTGCGATTTTGCCTGACTCGATCGGCACGAGAGATGCCGAGTCGGTCGGAACCACAACCTCAGCTTGGACCGGCTCGGATGCCACCACCTCAGCTTTCGGCTTGGCGGCGCGAGGGACCTTGCGGGCCTTCGGTTTCGGAGCGGGCGTCTCGACCGCTTCGAAAAGTTGTGCTTCGTTGATCGGATCGACCACCGCTGCGGCAGTCGCCGCATTGGCTGCAGCCGCCTGCTGTTCGGCAATCAGCTGCAGCTGACTCTTCATGTATTCGTTAAAGGCCAGCTCGACCGACGGACCGAATTCACACTGAGTCACGAACCAACCCTCGCTGTTCTGGATGATTGATACCG
>JANPGF010000035.1:0-14229 GCA_031423775.1 Candidatus Kaiserbacteria bacterium
GCAAAATGCTGGTAAATCGCAATATGGAAGACAACCATTCCAGATTACGGCAGCCTATACTGAGGGTGTTGGGCATAGTGCCGGCAGTCAGCACTACACTGGACTGGCAATTGATTTCCAACCGATTAATGGTTTGTCGTATGAGCAAGTGGCACAGTTGGCCCGAGCCGCAGGTTTTCATTATGTATTAATTGAATCGGCTAGTCGCCATGTGCATGCTGATATGCGGTAGGGGAGGTATTTCTAGTTGTGTAGGGCATTGTTGCGGTCACCAGTCACTAAGTATATTTGTTCACTACGTTCCAAATCTACTAAGTGCTGTCGACCCCGACTCGACTGTCGCAAAGCGACATGTCTCCGTCTCCCGCAGTCGCCGCACGTGCCGCAGGGCACGTGCTAAATGAAAAACACCTCCAGCAATTTGCTGGAGGTGTTTTTCATTTACGACTGCGGGCCCACGAGGATTCGAACCTCGGTCAACGGTTTTGGAAACCGGCATTCTACCACTGAACTATAGGCCCATTGAGACAGCTCCTTCCTTTGCCTTTCTTGGAAGAAAGGTTGCTACATAGTAGGCGAAAGGGAGAGTTTGGTCAATGCGAAGAAACTCACTTTTTAAGTTTCTAAACCTACCTGTATACAGGTAGGTTTAGAAGGGGATTTTTTAAGTTAGGGTTGTGACAAAGTTTTCTACATATCTGACTGCTTCGTTTGTATCTACCGGAAAGGGGAGCCAGATGATACTTGGGTCGTTTTTGAGCCAGAGACGCTGACGTTTGGCAAATTGGCGGGTTTTAGCCGCTAATTCTTCGATCATCGCTTCTTTCGTGAGATTTCCCTGGAGATAGCTCGCTATGCTGCGGTATTCGAGTCCAAAATTCGTCATGCGTTCGTATGAGACACCACTTGCGTGTAGATTGGCAATTTCTTCGATCATGCTCTGGTTGATGCGGTCGATGATGCGACGATGGATTCGCTCGTTCAGTATTTCAATTGGGATATCAATGCCGAGTACGAGCATGTCGTAGGGTGATGCGGTGATAGTAGTTTCAGGCACACTCCCGATCGAGTCGACTATTTCGAGAGCGCGAATAAGGCGGCGTCTATTGGCGTGGTCGATGGTAGCGGCTCGACGTTCGTCTCTCTCGGTCAACAGTGAGGATAGTTCCGCAGTACTTTTTGTTTCAAGTTCAGCGCGGAGGGTTTCGTTTGGCGGGACAGGTGCGCTGGTACGGAGTCCGCGTAACAGGTCGAGATAGAAAAATGTGCCACCGGCAATAATGGGGAGGCGGCCACGGTTGGTAATGTCGGTAATTGCAGCACTTGCGTCGCGCATAAAATCTGCACCAGTGTAGGTATCGGTCGCTGGATCGGCGATATCGAGGAGGTGATGGGGGATGCCTGCCATTTCGTCCTTGGTCACCTTACCAGTACCCAGGTCCATACCACGGTATACCTGACGTGAATCTGCCGAAATAACCTCGCCAGAAAACTGGGTGGCAAGCGTAATTGAGAGGGCAGTTTTACCCGAAGCGGTCGGACCAACAATCGTAATAACTTTTGGCTTAGACATAGATATATAGGGGAGTGTAGCAAACGTGCAGTGAAAAAGAAATGCCGCGCTAACGCGCAGCATGTAATTGGTCTCTAGTCCGCACTGGAGTGTATAGCACAAGTGCCAATTGAGCCTCTGCGACCGTCGCATACAGCGAAAGGGGCAGGAGGTTGATGTATGAGTCGCAGATTTTACAATGCTGGCCACCAAGCATGCCTGCAGGTAGTGTGCAGTACTCGCTACTGCTGATTTCTAAAATGTACGGCACAGACCGCTGTTGATGAGTGGTCCATAATTCATACCCAAGGAGGGGGTTGATAGTGCCCCCGGGCACGTACCCGATAACAGGAATAAAAAGCATAGCACCTCCGATTGGTTTTAAAGAACAAAGCCAGTCTTCGCGACTGGCTTTGAAAGATAAAAAGATGGAGACACTTATTTACATACCAAAGCAAACCGCGAAAGCAGCTTTCGAGGCATCCATAGGGTGGTGTGCGAACTTGTGTGGTGATTCATAGTTTGATTCTAACAGGGAAAAATAATTGTGCAAAGAAAACGCCGCAGGCCCGGGATGGGGTCTGCGGCGGATGTATAGTCAGTTGACGTAGTTCACCGATTTTTTGTAAGCGGCGAGGGTATCAGGATACTGCGTGATGGATTCGTACTGACGACGATTCAGATATCCTTGTCCAAGCGCCCACTCCATAAAGTGCTCGAAGTCCCAAACTGCATGGAGCGTAATGCCGAGCCCAGCCAATTTCTTCTTGGCATCACTGCTCCGATTCAAGAACACGAGGAGGTCGCTTACGTGACCATTGCACTGTTCGATCGATTTTACTGCCAGGAGCTTGGTCAGCATACTGGTGACCAGATCATCAAATAGTACCGCGTTTGACCAGGTAAAGGCGTCACTGGGCGATAGCGCAAATGCTCGTTTCCCGTTCACTTCGAGCTTTTCCAGGTAGAAGCGCTGCGGCATACGCATGCCAGACCTGTCGAGGGCTACTTCATCCATGATGGCATCGAGATAGGGGTCTCCAGCTGCCGGGATTGAACATACAGCTCGTCCGGGGGCCAAACAACCCTCTTCGAGGCCAAGGTGGTACATGGCCTTACTGATAGCCCAGATATCACGCTGTTCCAAGGTTCCACCTTTTACACCGGTCCGGCGTAGATTGAGGTAAAACGGTGAAAGTGGTGCATCAGGCAACTCGTCGTGCAGAGCAATTTTGAATCCGCCCTGCAGGTCAACTTTGAAGCTTTTGCTTTTAAAAATTGCATGTGCCGCGGCTTCGCGGGCAAGTCGAAGTTCTTCATTCAAGGTGCAGTCCTCCCAGTTGGGCCAAAACGTATGGCGGTTGGCGACTGATGTAGGGTACTGCAAAAATAGAAAATGGCAAGCTTCTTGGTTACATTGATATATCACATACATAAACCCCGAGCACGAATGCTCGGGGCAGGTTTCTATTAGAACTTGATTTTGAGTTCTGGGGCGAAGGCCATAAATGCCTCTGCGTGCCCGGTGGCATCGTCGACAGGCAAGTGGTTGTGCGGTGTAACGACCAGGTGTTTGAATGAACTATAGATGTTGTGCTGGTGACCTTTGTAGAGGTCATTCAGGTTCCGTGAGGTATGACCGAAAGGGTTTCCCCCAGTGTATCTCCACAGGTAGTTGTTCATGACACCAAAGTCGAACCCGTTGTTGTCAGAAATGAGTACGGGTCTACGGTCGCCCGCAGCAGCCAAAATCCATTTGACAAAGAGCGGCATCACGATGTGTGGTTTCGGGAAGCGCATCGTCTCTGCACGGGTTACACCCGAAATGGCGAGACGCTCCTCCTCGAAGTATTTCGAGATGGGCCGAATTTTTCCGTCGAACGTGTTCTTGAGTCCAGGTTCAACCACCACTGCACCAAACCAAAACATTGAGCCGCGATTACGGATCCCTGGCGCTGGCCCGTCGACCTCGCAGTCAACGGAAATGTACAAAACCTTTTTCTTCTTTTCTACCATCTGGCGTTCCTTTCGAGAACGTAGAGTTTTCTCCGCCTAGCATAGCGTTACTCAGGAGGAGTGTCGTACGAAACGACTGATTACGACACTATAGCACGAATATAAAATTATGCAAATAAAACTTTTGAACTTCGCTAATGCTAGTCCTTTTGAACATTAATACATGTAATAAATTTTTCCACATCACGAGCTAGTCGTATAGTATATTTAAAATTCCCGCTCTTCTGCATCGTTTTTGAAATCTTTGGATTAAAACCAAGCTTCTGCATCATGTAAAGAACATCTTCAGCGAGCGGTTGAATAACATTTGTAAAATTAACCATAAGGTATCCTCTATCAAAATAAATGCTACCGTCAGTATGAATGAGGCCGCGTAATGCAGCTCGCATAAATGATTTTTTAACAAATATCCATGCTGGTACACGGGCTTGTTGTGATACTTTTGATCCATAGCCTGCCCTCCAAGGCATGATAGAAGCTAATTCATTAGAATAGACACTTATATTAAAATAGGTAGGTTTGGGACCGGCAACAATTGACACCTTATTGTTCGGAAAAAGCAGTTTTAATGCCGATTCGATTTCATTGCCAGTATTTGGGTATTTTGAATCACAAGTAATTCGTAATCGTATTGCTCTACCATTTGGGTTTGATAAATTGCCGTCACCAAGCGCAATACCAATAATGTACGCTAGAGTAGTATTGTGACGAGTTACCATCATACTGTGGGCGAGGAGGGACTTGAACCCTCACGGCCGTAAAGCCACACGATTTTGAGTCGTGACTGTCTACCGATTTCAGCACTCGCCCAGTGGTAAGGATTGTACCAGATAATCAAAAAGTTATAAACACCCGGAAACTGGGGGTGTGGTACAATAGATACCGAGCACCCGAATAGGGTTTTTTGGAGGTGATACGCTCGCTTATTTTTCTGTATATCTATTTACTATGGCATTTCAAGGAGATTCAATTTTCTGGGTAGAAGTCGAAAAAATTGTGCCGAATCCGTTCCAGCCACGGCGTGAATTTGATGAAGCGAAGTTAAAAGAGTTGTCTGAGTCGGTCCGAATGTATGGAATCTTGCAACCGCTCACGGTGACAAGACGTGAAGTGCAAAATGAAGATGGTTCATTTCGGAGTGAATATGAACTGATTGCGGGTGAACGTCGTTTGCGTGCGAGTAAACTGGCTGGGTTGGCCCAGGTACCGGTGATTATCCGTGAAGGGGAGCAGAGTGAACAAGAAAAGCTCGAACTTGCTATTATTGAAAACTTGCAGCGTGAAGATTTGAACGCTGTTGATCGAGCCCTCGCGTTTCGTCAGCTGGCTGATGTATTTGGCCTCTCGCATACTCAGGTAGCGCAAAAGGTGGGTCGAAGTCGCGAGTATGTGTCGAACACCATTCGTTTGCTTGCTCTGCCGGATTATATGTTGACTGCTCTCAGGACTGGAGACATGAGTGAAGGGCATGCTCGTACCCTTTTGATGTTGAATGATCGTCCCGAAGAACAAGACACGGTGTTCCGGGAGATTCTATTAAAGAAGCTGTCGGTACGTGAAGTTGAACGTATAGCGCGTGGTATTGCAAGTGAGAAGATTCGCAAAAAGGGTGATTATGATGCTGATTTGGTTGAGATGGAAAAGAAGTTTACTGAGACCTTGGGCACTCGGGTTAGTATCGTTAAAACCGAATTCGGCGGACGACTCTCGATCGATTACTTTACGGTTGAAGATTTGGTAGGGATGCTCGAGCGAATGAAGGCCGAGGCAGGTGCATCAGTTGCGCCAAAAGTTGAAGCGGTATCACATGATCTCAGTCAGTTCCTCGAGCCTCGTGAACTGGCCAATCCTCGAGCAGATGAACTCATGGTGCTCACGAACAGTACTGGTCTCGAAATGGTACCTGAGGTCCAAGTACCAATGGTTGTCACAGAAGTTCCTGGGTCTGAAGCATTAGTCCCTGAACCAGTAATGGCTGTTGTCGATAGTGCGCCAGTGTCAGAAGTTGTGGATGTAGCGGTTCCGGTTCCTGAACCTATGGTTGAGCCTGAAGTGGAGGTGATTACCCCAGAACCAGCTCCTGCTTTACCGTATCTACCGGCAGTGCCACCAGTACCAATGTCTGCGCCGATGCCGCCAATTGCTCCAGTTGTAGCTCATACTACTACTCCAGCAGTTCCACCGCGAAGCTCACTCCGTGATCAACTAGCGTCACTGCTTGGGCAGACAAAACCAGTAGCCCCACTTGTGTCACCGGTTGCACTTGCGCCTGTCCCAGTAGTTACTGCGGCAGTACCGAATATGCAAACAACGCCACCAGTCACTCCATCAGAGACTGACGATGATGCAAAGCTTTACGATCTTAAAAACTTTTCAATTTAATCCAAAAAAGTTCCTTTACAGGGACTTTTTTCTTTGGTATAACTGTCGTCTGACCAAGAAAGAGCTTGGCAGTATGTTTTGCATGTTGCAAACATAGAAAGACAGGAGCAAATAATGAACGTTACATTGCCTGAAGCTGATTGCGCCACGATTCAACGTGGACGTCACTACTGGCCTGCCGGTTCGCCCCGGCCGATGACTCTGGCAGAAGTGCTAGAGGTCAAAATGAAATGTGGATCGGCACGTTACGTCGAAGTCAAAGGTCGTGAGGGAAATCTCTATGATCGCATGATGGGTCGCGAACTGCTTGTTCGCGAGCCGGTTACGGAAAAACCGAAGAAAATCAAATCGCCGAAACGACCCGGCGTTGCCACACGGCATGGGGCCCTGTTGCTCCAAGCCATGTCGTCGCGAGCGACAGAAGGGCTGGTTCACGCCCGCGCGGCAGACTAAACGTTAAACGCATCCCTCCCTGGGATGCGTTTTTTTATACCAGCTGTTGTTCTTCAAGTGCTGTTCTAATACGACGTTTAGCGAGCGTAGTTTTTGCAATGTCGAGCCATTTTTGGGTAGGTTTGGCAGATTTTTTTGTTTCAATTTCAACCATATCACCATTTTTGAGGGCAGTACTCAGTTGTACGAGTTTCCGGTTTACTTTGACACCGGCAATATGATCACCTATGTCTGAGTGAATCGCATAGGCAAAATCAATCGGGGTGGCACCAACAGGTAAATCAACGACGTCACCATGTGGAGTAAACACAAAGATACGATTTGAGAAAAAGTCCTGACGCATTTCAGACATGAACTCGTCACCCGTACTTTTGTCTTTGGTGTGCATTTCGCCGATCTGACTAATCCACTGAGGGATTTTTTCTTTGTGTGAGACGACAACTACTTCTTTCTCGATGGTTGGAGCAGCGGCTGATTTTGCAAAAGGTCGAAATAGAGTAGGGATCAGGTTGGTAAAACGACCGGTGCTGACCACTGGTCCAGTTACAACCGGTTGTTTGTACATAAGGTGAGATGCAACACCAAATTCAGACTCCTGGTGCATCTGTTTGGTACGGATTTGAATTTCCAAAATAGTGCCATGTGAGGTGGTAACCGTCGTGTGGATAGACTGGTAGCCGTTTGGTTTCGGGAAAGCAATGTAGTCTTTAACTCGACCAGGCAGTGGTCGCCAAAGCTGATGAATAATACCAAGGGTTTGGTAACAGTCTTCGATAGTTGGTACAATCACGCGCATGGCGAGAAGGTCATAGACTGCTGCGATGTCCCATTCTTTTCGGCTGAGTTTGTGGTAGAGACTAAACAATCCCTTTACTCGATATGACGTATTAAAGTCAGGCACTTTAGCTTCGGCTAGACGTTTTTGTAGAGTTTTTCGTTCACGCTCCAATATTTCATTCGTTTTACCGGCACGAGATTCAAGTAGTTTTTTGACTCGTTTAAATTCCTCTGGATAGACATAGGGGAAAGCAAGATCTTCAAGCTCCTTTCGGATTTTACCCATTCCTAACCGGTGAGCAATTGGCACATAAATTTCAAGTGTCTCTCGGGCAATGCGTAATTGCTTCTCGGGTGGAACATGCCCGAGAGTTTCCATATTATGCAGTCGGTCGGTGAGCTTGATTATTACAACGCGAATATCCTGACTAGTTGCAACGAATAATTTACGGAGTGATTCATTGTGACGGTCAGTACCGTAGTAACGCACCGAACTCAGTTTGGTTACTCCTTCAACCAAGAACAGAATCTCTTCACCAAATTCTGTCCGAATTTGTTCGATAGTGACTGGAGTGTCCTCGATAGTGTCGTGGAGGAGTCCGGCAGCGACAGTTCTTGGACCCATTCCCATTTCGGCCAGTTTATAGCCAACATTTGAAACGTGAACCATATACGGTTCGCCTGAATAGCGGGTTTGTGTGGCGTGGGCAGTTTCGGCAACTTTATAAGCTTTCTCAATCAGATGTTTATCTGCTTCAGTAGCGTTTGCAAATTGTCCAATAATATCAGCAGCTGATTTCATGGATTCATTGTAGAGAGGAAGTGATCGAATGGCAAGCGATGTTATCGGGGTAGAGTTCCTCGGCCTCTTGACGAGTGTCATTTTCGGAGTAGAGTTATTGAGCCAAATTTTACAGAGGGGTGGCAAACGTGAGTGACGGTGTAAAAGTTATGAAGAAGCGCTGCAATCGGTGCGGCGTGTGTAAACCTGAAGATCAGCTGTGCGGCGCGGCAGATATGAGTTGCGTCGAGTTGGGGCAGGGTATAACGGTAATCAAACCGCAACATCCTGTTGATCCGATGAGCTTGGGGTCTGATCGCTGAATGTAAGCCTGGGTACCTTTGTACCCAGGCTTTTTCTAAAACAACAGAACCAAATGTTCTGTTGATTTTCGTTATTTGAGGAGACTAATCGCCATCTCGAGTGTAATGTCTGAAGTTTTGACGTCATCCGGGATACTGATTCGTTTAAAGCCTTTACGCATATACCGACCAGACTTTGATTCAAAGATGTTCACCATTTTTTTGGTAGTCGGATTGATACCGAGTTCAAGCAGGAGCTTCTCACCTTTACGTGCCGCTTTTGGTAGTGCGTAAATAGCCAGAGCTCGCTCATAGGTAATAGTATACGGGTCATCAGGTGCTTTGAGTGAGCGGAAGTCTCCGGCATGAGCAAGGTATGGTCCATACTGACCAGTGTTCGCAATAATTGGTTCACCGGTTTTTGGATGGGCGCCAAGTTCGCGAGGTAGTTGTAGGAATTTAACTGCTTCGGCAAGCGTGACGTCTTCTGGCTTCATACCAGCTGGTAGTCCGGCACGCTTTGGACTAGGGAGTTTTTTACCTTTTACTTTTTCCGGATTGGCTCCGAGTTGCACGTAGGGTCCAAATTTGCCGTTCATGACAAATATGTCCTCGCCGGTTTCCGGATGTTGCCCAATCGGTGCATCAGGACGGAGCTCGCTCCCGTCAATCATGCGTGCTCCGTTACAGTCTGGGAAGCGGTCGCAGGAGAGGAAGGTGCCCGCTTTACCGAGTTTAATGACCATGTCACTACCACAGATGGGGCAGGGGAAGCCTTCCGGTCCTGCACCAAGGTTCGTGAGTTTTGGAATGTCTTCTTTACTTGCGACATCTTTTTGGAATGGTCCGTAAAAATCTGTTAGGGTTTTGACGTATGTTCGTGTGCCTTCAGCAATTTCATCGAGCTGGTCTTCCATTTCGCTCGTAAAGGTGTCAGAGATGTATTCTGCAAAATGATGTTCGAGAAAACTAGACACAACGTCACCGGTGTCAGTTGGGATCAGGGTGCGACCTTCTTTGGTAACGTAGCCGCGATCAGTGATCGTTTTCATAATCGAAGCATATGTTGATGGTCGGCCGATACCTCGTTTTTCAAGTTCTTTAATCAGACCCGCTTCACTATAGCGACCAAGTGGTTGCGTTTGTTTGGCTTCGATGTCGACTGATTTTAAAGTGAGAGCATCACCAACAGCAAGCTTTGGTACCTCAGTGTCTTCACCACGAGCGCGCGTGTCGGCGACGAGCCAGCCGGGGAATACAATCTGTGAGCCATTGACTGAAAAATCCGGAATGGTTTCTTTGTCATTTGTAATATTGGCGGACATTTTGGTGCGCATCATAGTCGCGTCGGCCATCTGTGAGGCTACGGTGCGACGCCAAATGAGCTCGTAGAGCGCTTTTTGGTCACCCGTTGCCCCTATAGACTTCTTGGCAAAATTTGTTGGGCGTACTGCCTCATGGGCTTCCTGAGCACCCTTACTTTTTGTTTTGTACTTGCGGGGCATGAGGTACTCTTTACCGTAGTCTTTGGTAACCAGTCCATAGATTTGCTTGAGTGCCACTTCGCTCATGTTGGTGCTGTCGGTACGCATGTAGGTAATATGTCCCGCTTCATATAATTTCTGGGCAGCTCCCATGGTGCGTGATGGTGAAAAGCCAAGACGCGTTGAAGCAACCTGCTGAAGAGTGGAGGTTGTGAACGGAGGTTTTGGTGAACGCTTGGCTTCGGTCGCTTTGATACTGGTGACTTCCCAGTTGTTTGCCTCGCCAACTTTTTGGATACGGTCAGCCTCGGCTCGTTCTTTTGGTTCAATAGTACACAGAAATGGTATCTCGAGTTTTTTTGCAGTGGTGTTTGCAGTCAGAACAAAATAGTCCTCGGGAATAAACGCACGAATTTCACGCTCGCGTTCCATGACGATACGAAGCGCGGGGGATTGCACACGGCCAGCTGATAGTCCATAGCGCACTTTTTTCCAAATCAGACCCGAGAGGTCATAACCCACTAGACGATCAAGGATACGACGCGCTTCTTGCGCCTCCTTTAAATTTTCATCTATAGCGCGAGGATGGAGAATTGCTTCTTTGACTGCACCTTCGGTAATTTCATGAAAAACTACTCGTTTGAGGTTTTTGTTACTGCCTTTGATACATTCGGCTACGTGCCATGCAATCGCTTCTCCTTCTCGGTCGGGGTCAGATGCAAGGAGCACAAGGTCGGCCTTTTTAGCAGCAGCCTGGAGACTCTTTACGACACTCTCTTTGCCGGCCGAAATAATATAGTGTGGTACAAAACCCGCCTCGATATCAACGGCATCTTTGTTTGATTTAGGAATATCACGAATATGCCCAATCGAAGACATGACGCGGTAGCCTGGTCCCAAGTATTTTTCGATAGTCTTCGCTTTTGCCGGAGACTCTACAATTACCAGGGTGTTCGTTTCAGATTTACTCATATATAGGTTGTTTGTAACAAATACTAGTTTTGAACGATTCTGTCAAATAACTACTTTTACGAAACCAGACAAATAGTTGTGTCGGTACGTATAAATAACTCTGCAAAAGACAAAAGTTCCCCTCTCAAAGCCTATCTGTGTACAGGTGGGCTTTGAGAGGGATTACTGGATGTAGAGCATTTGATTTCCAGACTACCTGTAGTAATAAAACATACACTCTAAACCTACCTGTATACAGGTAGGTTTAGAGAACTCGGTTCATGAGCCTGGCCCGCGCTCGAGGACTCACTTGGGCCATAATGAGATCTTCGAGGAGGGAGATGAAACGATTTGTGTCTTTCTTTTTTAAACTAACGATTAAATTAGCATATGCACCCTCTGAATAATTTTTATACAACCGTTGCACAGTAGATAAGCTGAGAGTTAAGGTGTGACTCACTCGATAGCAGGAGAAATTTTTGTGCAGCATCATGATAGCAGTGAAGCGTTTGACGAGCATGATGCGTTCAGCCTCACTTAATAATTCTTCCATAAAGAACACGGCTCTTTCGGTAGTGAGCTTTCCGATAAATTTTGTTAGTTCGACGTAGGCAATATCATAATCCTTACGATCGGCAATATGTTTTGAAATATTTGTCATACGGTTTTTACTGTACCTGTATACAGGTAGGTTTAGGGTGATGATAATCAAATAGCGGAACGGTAGCGGTTGCCTTCAGGGACAATGAGTCCGTTTAATTCCATTTGCATAAGTAGGGTGCTGGCTTCGTGTGCGGGGAGTCCGAGTTGACGGATGAGGGTGTCGCGGTCGGTAGGTTCTCGAAGCAGGGTGATTACTTTGGCTTCGAAAGGTGAGAGTTCTGGCAGGGCGAGAGTGACGCTCTCGTGGGGCTGGATACCGAGGGCATAGAGGATGTCAGTGGCATTAGTCACTGGGGTTGCGCCCAATTTGAGAAACTGATGCGTGCCAATCGATGTTTTTGAAAAGATACTGCCAGGTACAACGAGGAGTTCGCGGTTATAGTCGGTGGCCATGCGTGCGGTAATGAGAGTGCCTGACGCTTCAGCTGCTTCAATGAGTAATGTCGCGTGACACATGCCAGCCATAATGCGATTACGCTTTGTAAACGTCCATTTAGCAGCCGACATCGTTGGTTCAAATTCAGATAAAAGTCCACCGCCGGACTCAACAATTCTATGAGCGAGCCGCTTGTGGCTGGCGGGATAGATGACCGACTCGTCGAGTCCGCTCCCGGGTACCGCCATGGTGTAGAGTCCGTGCTCGAGCGCTGCCTCGTGGGCAAGAGAGTCGATACCGAGAGCTAGACCTGAAATAATTCCAATCGGGTACTCAGCCAAGCCGGCAAGTAAATGTGCAACTGCCTGTTTACCGTACGTCGTGTATTTTCGCGACCCAACAACAGCGAGGAGTTTGAGAGTGGGGGATGGCAGATTACCAACCGTCCACAACTGGACTGGCGGCTGCGGAATTTCAGCCAATAGTGGTGGAAATTCCCTAGCATTGAGTTCACGAATCGTAAACATACCCATAGTACGTATATGCTATCACGCCTTATTTTTGAATGCTTGCAAAAATTGTGAATAGTGGTATAGTATATTCAGTATAGTCTGGTGACTGCGTTCATCGGACTGTGATGGTGGGAAATAGCTGGTCCCTACTGCCATTATAATTTTGATCGGGATATACACTGTTGGTCTAGCAGTGTGAAGGAGGTTTTGAAAGAGCGGTTTTCCTTATAAAACTGCTGCAACTGGTGGATGGGTGCTGTACTAGACTACCCCCTCATAACACCGTTGCATACTTATTGGACTGATCGCACTCGCGGTCAGTTTTTTGTTTTTCTTGACCAGTTTTTATTCACGTGTAGGCTAGAGGGTAGGCAGTTCAGGGAAGGGTGTGTTCAGGATGGGAAAAAAGTCAAAAGCGGCGAAGAAAGTCTATCTGACGCCCACCCGGCGTCAGACGATTAACTCATGGCATCAGTGCTGTGATACCAGGGCCGTGGCAGCGGTAGTGATGCATCTACACGCTGTGACCAAAGGTCTATTTTTTACGGCTGCCGATATTGCTGATTGGGTGATCGAAAATAATTATGACCCGGCCGATTGGGAAGCGGCCCCAGACCTCCTTGAGGCTTTTGGAAACCGTCCCTCAATTGAAATTACCGAAGCCGTGACCATTTGTGCTGACGTGCTTTGTGGTAATGGGGTACTGTTGGTAGATTGTGTACAGCATACAACTGGAGCACTGGTGAATGTGTACCAGGTTCAGTTCGAGGCCTATGATGTCTTGTTTGATATCTACCCGAAACTTGCTGATGCGCTTGACCTCGTTGTACTCCAAGTGATGGAGAGTGCTGAATGAATTTCTAAACAGACCCTAGTCACAGGGTCTGTTTTCTTTATAAATTCCTAATCTCGTGTATACTTTTTCTTGTTATTTCTAAACAGATAGGGGTTTTTAGGTATGCTTGATATTAAATTTATTCGAGAGAATCTCGACGTAGTAAAGATGGCCGCTGTAAAGAAAAAGATTACCATCGATCTTGATCGGCTCGTAGTGGTTGATGATGCCCGAAAAGCGCTCATGACCACTATAGAAACACGTAAGGCCGAGCAAAATCGTGTCTCGAGTGATATCGCCTCTGCGACAGATGCTGCCGTGCGGACACAACTCATTACTGAGATGCAGGCTGTTAAGATTGAAATTCAAGCGGATGAAGAAAAACTCAAGCCCCTCATGGAAGAGTGGAAGACTCTGATGCTCCAGGTGCCTAACGTGCCTGATATGACTGTACCTGATGGTGACAGTGATGCTGACAATGTCGAAATTCGGACCTGGGGTGAACAGACAAAGTTTGCCTTTGAATCCAAAGATCATGTAGAGATTATGCTCAAACACGGTATGGTTGATTTTGAGCGTGGAGCAAAGGTTCACGGCTTCCGGGGCTACTACATGCTCGGAGATGGCGCTCGACTGATGTGGGCGATTTGGAATTACGCAAATGATTTCTTTAGTGCTCGCGATTTTGTACAAATGATCCCTCCGACTATTGTTCGTAAATCAAATCTGTATGGTACGGGCCATCTTCCGAACGATGCTGACGATGTCTACCGAACCCAAGACGAAGATTATTTGATTGGTACGAGTGAAGTGCCGGGGATGGGATTTTATAGTGATGAGATCCTTGAACAAAGTCAGCTGCCGGTCAAATTCATGGCCTTCTCTCCTTGTTTCCGTCGTGAAGCCGGTAGTCACAGTAAAGATGTAAAAGGACTGATTCGAGTTCATGAATTTTACAAAGTCGAACAGATTATTATCTGCGAAGCGTCACACGAAGAAAGTGTAAAGTGGCATGAAGAGATTACGAACAACTCAGAAGAGTTCATGCAATCCCTCGGCATCCCACATCACGTGGTTCTGAACTGTGGTGCCGACATCGGACAGGGGCAGGTAAAGAAATATGATATCGAAGCGTGGGTACCAAA
>JANPGF010000036.1:0-3092 GCA_031423775.1 Candidatus Kaiserbacteria bacterium
ATTATAACTATCTTATTCTTCTCAAGTTTGGGAGTACTCTTAATAAAGAGTGTTCGTAACGAAGTAGAGCAACGACAGGAAATTCAAAAATTGGCGATCAACCTTAAAAATAGTAACGAACAGTTGAAAATTGTTGACCAACAAAAGTCAGAGTTCGTCTCAATCGCCTCGCATCAACTCCGTAGTCCGCTCACTGCTATTCGTGGCTACACGTCGATGATGCTCGACGGTAACTTTGGTGTTGCGCCAGAAAAAATGAAGGAACCCATCATGCGTATCCACGAATCAGCAAAATTAATGGCTCTGTCTATCGAAGATTTCTTGAACGTCTCGCGTATTGAATCAGGTAATATCAAATACGAAACAGCCGACTTTAATCTAGCTACCCAGGCCGAACATGTGGTTGACGATCTGCGCAGTGAGGCAGTAAAAGCTGGGCTGCTACTGTTATATCGTAGTGATGTCATTGGAACCGGAGTAGTATTTGCTGACGAGGGAAAGACACATCAGATTCTCCACAACATGATTAACAATGCTATCAAATACACACCAAAGGGAAGTATTACTGTATATGCTCATGACGACATAGCGCGCCAAATGTTCTGTGTAGAAATTATCGACACCGGTATCGGCATCGCACCAGACATGCTCGCTGATCTCTTCCAGAAATTCTCTCGAGCCAAAAATGCTAATCAGGTAAATATTAGCGGTACAGGCCTCGGCCTCTTTGTGGCTCGCGCCATGGCACGAGCAATGGGTGGAGATATTACCGTTCACTCAGACGGAGAAGGGAAAGGTTCACGCTTTGCTCTCTCTTTACCATTGGCAAAATAACTATTTCTACGAGTGGTAGCCGACACCCGAATGTTTTGGTATTATGACTAGCATGGAAACACAGAAAAAAACTATTCTGACCGGGATTCAATCCTCTGGCGATTTGCACATTGGCAACTACTTTGGTGCCATGAAGCCTTTTATTGAGCTTTATGAGGAACATAAGGCGACGGGTGACTTCTTCCTTATGGTAGCTGACTATCACGCACTAACATCAGTTCGCAACGGAGACACAATGCGGACCAACATTTACAATACTGTTCGTGATTATCTGGCGGTTGGTATCGATCCGACCAAGGTAACGATGTTCAAACAATCAGATAATCCTGACCATATGGAAATGGGCTGGGTTTTAAACTGTCTCGTTACTGTTCCGTTTCTGATGCAAGGTCATGCCTACAAAGACAAGATTGCGAAAGGGGCTGAAGCAAACGCCGGTTTGTTTACCTATCCGATGCTCATGGCGGCAGATATCCTCCTCTACAATACTGATCTCGTACCAGTTGGCGAAGACCAACGACAACATCTCGAATACGCCCGTGAAGCAGTGACTAAATTTAATAATGCCTATGGTCCCCTCCTCAAAGAACCAAAGGAACTGATCCTTGATGCGGTAGGAGTTGTCCCCGGGACAGACGGAGCCAAGATGAGCAAGAGTTACAAAAATACTATTCCACTCTTTGGCGACCGCGAAGCTATCCAAAAAGCAGTTATGAGTATTGTGACTGACAGTAGCGGGGAACGTCCACGGAACGTCTACGCCATCCACAAACTATTCCGCACAGAAGCAGAGCTCGAAATTCTCTACACTGAAAATCACGGTAAGTACAAAAACCTTAAGGATGCTCTGATTGAAGACATTGATGCATTTATCGCTCCAATGCGTGAAAAACGTGCCAATATCACGGACGCAGACGTACAGTCAATTCTCCACGATGGCGCAACGCGAGCCCGAGCAGTTTCCTCAAAAACCCTTGCCGAAGTACGTAATGTAATTGGTGTGTCTTTATAACAAATTGTATGAGTGCCTTTTCTTTTTTTCGGAAGAAGGAAGCTGCAGGAGAAAAACTAGTTACCGAGACTGCCTCGACACGACTCGAACGCACCAGTGTGCAAGTGATTGAACATCTTACCAAGATGACATTTGATCAAAATAGTGGCCTCACAGGACTACGTGTCCAGAAGGTACGATCTCTTGTACCTGAAGAGACCTGGCTTTCAGTGACAGGACTCATTCCCGGCAATGAAATTGGACTAGGCAAAGCCCACCTCGAACCAATTGCGGAACAAATAAACACAGAGTTAGAAACTGAAGCTCGACCCTACCGAGTAGTGGTCGAAGCTTACCGAACAAACACGATAGTTTATGGCGAAGATTCCGCCACTGATTCTGCAAGTTACATTTTGAAAATACGTAATAACCCGCGCGAGGAAGTATCAGATGGAAACAATGTCATCCACGCAACATTTGACAGACGCTAGGAGTGTACTACTATAGGAACATACCAATGAAGCAGCTGACACTGCCGAGGTTAAATGAGCAAACAAGCGTAGCGCCTATTGCGAATTTAGTTCCCGATCTGCCCCCTCCTAGGGCAGATCGCTGGAACCACAACTCACACAGGTCGAAACTTCTTTTCTCACACGCCTTACGTCCGTTACCGCGTACAAAAAAGTGCCCTGCCTCTACATACAGGCAGGGAAATAGGGTGGCACCGCGGCGCAATCTCGTATTGCAATCGCCCCTATAAATGTATTATTAGGATTAATATATTTGTAGGAGTGATTAAAAATGCCCCTCCTCACAACTCACTATGGACGGATATATGGAATCAGGTCCGACGCAACCACGGACCGAAGAAGAAAAAATTGGTGAAGCACTCTACTCGACACTCAAACGAACCTTCGGCGAGGATAATTGTGGTTACCTGGCAAATGGAAACCCCCGGGTAGTCGTAATTAGTTTTTCCCAGCCAAACGTAGACAGGTTTATGGTTACACCTTTCAGTCACTTTTACGAAGATGCTCAAAACCTAATTGACAGCTATGGCATTAATACCAAAGCTACCACAATCTCGTATGGAGGAGATGGAGTACACACATTCGAAATTATTATTGCACCTAACTAACAATACCTACTATGGAACGAACAATTATTGGCTCACTTGGTGAGCATGTTGGAACAGAAGTAATCATAAATGGCTGGGTTGATGTTGCACGTGACCAAGGCAAAATGGCCTTTTTTGACTTTCGTGACC
>JANPGF010000037.1:0-3205 GCA_031423775.1 Candidatus Kaiserbacteria bacterium
TGAAAAAATTGCAAAAGGTGATATGGGTGGCACGATGCGTCTCGGTTCGTACGAAGCGAAACTAATAAAGGGGAGTGTCGCTGCACTAGCCTATAAAGCTACTTCTGTTCTTGAGCGCCACCGTCACCGTTATGAAATTAATCCCGACTATGTCGAACGACTCCGTGAGGCTGGCCTTGTCTTCTCTGGAACTTCCCCAGACGGGACCTTAATGGAAATCGCTGAACTGCCACAGGATAAACACCCGTTCTTCCTCGGTACCCAATTCCATCCAGAACTCATAGCGCGTCCGCTCCGTCCGCACCCTCTCTTCACTGCATTTGTGAAGGCGTCATATGAAAATAAGTGACCATGATATACTAACCGCTAAAGACTAACAGCTAATAAACTAATTTATGCATCAAGGAAATTGGACATGTAGTGGGTGTGGAGCCGCAATTACCGAATTACCCTTTGAACCACGAAGTGAGAGCGGTCTCTTGTGTCGAGCCTGTCACGCCAAAGGTCGAGCTGCGGCAACGGGAAATGATGCACCGGCTGATGTTAATGGCGCTCCTGCAGATAAACCAAAAGTAGCAGGGAATTGGGTTTGTAGTATGTGTGGTGGCGCGATTACGAGTTTGCCGTTTACTCCAAGAGACACCAGTAATCTCAAATGTCTCGACTGTTTTAAGAAAAGTAAAGCCTAGCTGAAATTTTTTAAAAGATATGGTACTCTGTTGCCCACAGCAACAGCGTTTAAGGCCTGAAACCTGAAACGCTGGGTGGGGGAAGTAAGGGTGCTCGGGTGAAGTCGTACCTGTGTGTGCGACCTGAACTAGACAGCTCCTCCACCGCTGTCACTACTGGGATATCGTCTAATGGTAGGACAGAGGCCTTTGAAGCCTTTAATCGGGGTCCGACTCCCTGTATCCCAGCTCGCAGAAAAACAACCGTTTTCGAACGGTTGTTTTTCGTTAGCGAGCTGGGATACAGGGAGTCGGAGGGCGCAGCAATATGAGGAGCCCCGCAGGCGACGAAACAGCGAGCCGGACCGAAGCGTCAGGGACCCGACCGGAACGAAGTGAGGACTCTGCGACGCGAGTGGGGGTCGAGCGAGTGAGCTAGATTACGAGCGATTGAGAAATAAGCAGCGACAACCTATACCGAAGCTGTAAGCTTCGAATTACAATATTAATAATTGTGTAAGGTCAACGTAAGTTTTAAAAGGGTGCATTTAGGAGAAAAAATTTTAAAAAACAGTCATTTGACTCCAATCTTAATAATATAAGTATATTTCCAATTAAAAAACATATGTTATGCTATTTGTATATGTCAGAAAAACCAGCGTGGCTTCGTGTGGTAGGAGGGACTGATCATAACGAGTCTGATAAAGTTATTCAAGAAGTTAACTCTGTATCACCAAACGAGAGCCCGAACGAGTCAGCCGTAGCTGGATCAGACCTTCTTGGTCTGGCATTTTTCCTTAATATTAAGAAGCCTGTAGATTTTGAAAGTTCTGTCAAACCACTTATTTACAATGAAGCGAAAAGAGTTGTGCGTACTTGGTCTGCTCAGCAACTACATGACTATTTATCCCAAGAACAGCTTATTTGGCAAAAACCATCTTTTACTAAAGCTGCATTAGATGAAATTGACGCGCGTGCAGAAAGAGGTGAACTCAGATAATTTAATCGGATGCTTTATTTCAACAGCAGGATTTTATTGAATAAGTTCCTCGCTGCTGCTATCGGCTCGTAAACGAAAAACAACCGTCTGGAAACGGTTTTTTCGTTTACGAGCTGGGATACAGGGTTCGATAGCATTTAGTATTGTGGTACTGCGTGAACTAACTTACCCATACGTGTGGCCGGCTCCCCGTATCCCTATCCATTATAAAATTATAAAACCGACCATGGTGTTACCCGCAATCGGTTTTAAACGTCTGTAGTTTTTCAATTGATAACTCATATTTGGCTGACTGCCGATAAGTTTAGATAGATCAGGACCACCGTTTCGAGTTTTGAATCGATCCTACAAATTGGTATTGGTTCGCGTGAGAGTAGAGTAGCTGACTGCCGATTCGGTATTGAATCAGGACCACTACCGTCTCAAATGAACATGTGTGCCAGGTAACAGGAATGTGTATCGTGACGACAATAGGGTGTATTGTCGTGCCACGACGGTTAGCATAATCTGGCATTTTGAGTAGACCTATATCGCCGGCCACTCGTACTAACTACTACGAATTACGTACGGATTTATTTCACTGCCATTGCAGTTTTAGATTATTGTTGTTACAAAACCATTATCGGGCAGTTTGCGCAACGCACTGTTCACTCATTGCGCCAGTTACTAATCAGCGTAATACTACTGGTATGAAAAAATTCCTGATAGTGCTTGCAGCATATTTTTTACCACTCGTTACTCTGGCACATACTAAATGGTTTGCTCCTGGGATACTGCCACCGTACCACTCTACTGAGCCGACTTCGGTGTATCTCGCAGTCTGGGGAACTGTTGCACTGGTGGTAGTAGGAGTCGGATGCTATTTTCAGCAGCAGCAACTCTTACAGTTGTCGTGGTTAAAACCGAAGGCCAATCATGCGTATGAGCGGGCAGCAGCTACGTTTGCAATGGTAACAGGCGCATTTTTGCTCATCGCCGGTACTCATGAATATTTGTTCTCACCGAATTTAGTGGTGAGTGCTGGGGTGCCGTCGTTTTTGATTGTTATGCAGCTATTCATAGGTCTCGCTTTTTTGGTTGGTATGGCGACCCGTTCAGCCGCGATGGCGCTCGCGCTCGTATGGCTCGTGTCTATCTACACAAACGGCTTTATTTCTGCTATTGAAAATATTTGGGTCCTCTCGACAGCGCTCTTTATCGCCGTTATGGGGAATGACTACTTCTCACTCTTAGGTAAATCCTTTTTCAAAAAGAAACTCGAATACTACAAACCATACGCTTTATCAATACTACGTCTTGGTACTGGGGCAACTTTGTTCTTCCTCGGTTTTTCTGAAAAAATGTTCGCGCCGGAATATGGTATGAATTTCCTGGCCCACTACCACTGGAATTTTATGGCACTCTTTGGGTTCCCGTACTCAGATTATTTATTTGTGATGTCTGCCGGCGCAATGGAGTCTTTGTTCGGTCTCATATTCATTTTAGGCTTCGTTACTCGCTTGAATGCGCTCGCTGTAGCGGTCTTCTTTACCATTCC
>JANPGF010000038.1:0-35558 GCA_031423775.1 Candidatus Kaiserbacteria bacterium
CGACGAGCACTCGGGCGTTTTGATAAATCGGCATTGCACCAATATCACCTAATCCTGACGCTACAGGTACTAACTCATTATTCGAAAAGGTAAAGGTTTTTTGGTCGTAGCGCGGTGCTGCATTAGGATTATTTGTTTCAATCCAGAGTTGAAAGAGGGCGAGTGGTTCGACATCAGATCCGTTCCGCTCGGAATGAGCAATCCCTGAACCAGCAGACATTACCTGCACGTCACCAGGATACAAGAGTCCCCCATTCCCCTCACTGTCTTTATGTTCGAGGACACCCCCGGTCACCACCGTAATAATTTCCATATTGGCATGGGGATGGAGACCAAAACCGTTACTTGGCGCTATCACATCGTCATTGAGCACCCGTAGGGTTCCAAAACCCATTCGGTTCGGGTCATAGTAGTTAGCAAAACTAAACGAAAATCGTGAAGACAACCAGCCAGCTTCATTTACTCCGCGCTCTTCGTTTGATAATTTTGTGATAGACATATCACCCTATTGTACAGATTTTTATGCATCTTGCATGAGATCTAGCAGAGCCGGTTCCAGACGTACGGCGTGAGCAGAACCGTACACTATAAAGAGTGAGTTATATTTTTTGAGACCATCTGCCAACTGGTTAAAAATATGAACGTCACGATAATCACTTGAGTAGCTGGAGATTTCATTTAGGACGCTCGTATACTGCCCATCAACTGGCACAGGAGTTACCAAGTCTTTATATTTTTGGATATCGGTTATGTCTAACTCTGAAAATAACTTCGTTTCAAATGTCTGCAACTCGGTATCACCCCATCCACTCTCTTCCCGAAATTGTTTTAGGAATGGCTCTAGATACTCACGACATCCCGCAACGCTCACTTCTGTATCGTGATCATAATGTTCACGCTGGTACTGCACCACAATGCGGTATTGGTAAAATTGGAATATGTCAGATTTTGCATACCCAGCAGAAACAAGCGCGGCAATCTCCTGGCTAAACGGTGGCTCCGGGGAATCAAAATCGACTCCAGCATCCACAGCTAGTTTTAGGGTGAAATGACTTTCGCCTTCGGCTTTTACCTCGTCAGCAGTTTTGTTTAGTAACTGAGTACGTATAGCTTCATGGCGCGCCGCTAAATTGGTATACCCTTCGACATATACCATATCGGGCCGAGCCTGATTAAAGCTCGTATAAATTTGGTCGAATTGGGAGTCCTCGAATTTGTTAGTATGATGACTCCCTACAAATACCAGTTTTTTGTCGCCTTGTATAATTTCATAGCAATATGTATCTGCAGTGGGATCTTTCGCAAAAGTAGTTTGTGCGTATTCTACATTATTTAAAATTAGAGCTCGAGCTGCGGCTGTTGCAGCCTCGTGCGCAGTAGGAGCATTCTCGGGAAAATCTGGTGATTTCATATACGTTCATTCTACCACGCACAAAAAAACGCTCAGCTGAGCGTTTTTTATCTCTATTCACCGGCAAACGCGCGTTCTAGTATTGCGAGATCAAATTTCTTCATTTGCATAAAGGCTTTTGTTACGCGGGCAATTTGTTCTGGTGTTCCCGTAGACATCATGCGGCTCATAGCGGTTGGAACAATCTGCCAAGGAAAGCCGAATTTATCATTTAGCCACCCACACTGGACTTCATTTCCGCCGTCAGTTAATTTCTCCCAATAGTAATCAATTTCTGCCTGATTTTCACAGGTAACGACAAATGAAATAGCTTGCGCAAACGTAAATGACGCTGGAGTAGTACCATTATCCATGAGCGCGATATTTACCTTCTCAAGTGTGAGACCGGCATGTTTTACCACAGCCTTTTCATTTTGCGTTTCGCCAGCTTCATATTTCTGGAGGTAATTAATCTTCGCGTCATGGAAAACACTCGCGTAGAAATCAGCCGCCTCTGTAGCGCGACCACAGTTATCGTTCGAGAACATCAGGGTCGGAGTAACCTTTTGTCCAGATGCCGTCAAATTCATATCTGGCGCATACATGAACTGCCACGAAATACCGTACCGGTCAGTGAGCCAGGTGTATCGCTCTGCAAATGGATACGTTCCTAGTTCCATCAGAAAGGTGTGTTCATCTTTCATCACTTTTGCCGTCAAAACATCTACTTCCTCGGCACTCGAACACGATACAAGGAACGACACAGTTGCGTTAAAAGGGAGATACGGGCCCGCAGTCATAAGATCAAAGTTCATGCCAAAGACCTCAATTGTTGCCATCTGTACGGTACCAGAGGGAGTATCAGATAGTTCACCGCCGGCTTTTACTACCGTCTCTGGGAACAGTGACTGATAATATGCTACAACGGCCGGCATATCTCGTTCAAACCACAGAAAGGGGGTAATTTTTTGCATGCACTTATAAATTAAAAATATACTAATGGATACTCTATCCATTAGTATATCTCAAATTACTCCCGTGCGAATTAGTACTATTTTGCAGCTAGTGCTTTCTCAACCAACGCCTTTACGTTACTGTACGGTAGGGCGCCAGACAGCATGTCGGTACCAATGATGGTGCCTGGTGTTCCGTTGATACCAAAGGTGCCACCCTCTTCTTTGTCGGCATCAATTGATTTTTGATACTCCTCACCCTTTGTTTTAAGGAGGTCAGCCACTTTTGTTGTATCAATGCCTAGTGATTTTGTCATCGCGAGAATATCCGCCTCGCTTCCCCAACCACCGTTTTCGGCATCTTGCTTGGCAAACATCGAGGTATGCCACGCCGCGAATTTATCCGGTGCCACTTCCCATACTGCTCGCGCAACTCGACTCGCGTCATCTGAATCAGCTCCTAAAAAGGCGAAGTCCTTAAAGACAATTTTTACTTTTCCGGAGTCAGCGTATTCTGCAATCAAACGTTTAACTGATTCCTGATCAAAGCGCTTACAGAATGGGCATTGGTAATCTGACCAGACAGCGACTACAACCGGAGCATCTGCTTTTCCGATAAATGGATTACCGTCAGTGTGTACCTTTGTAATATCTACGGGGATAGTAGTAGGTGCAACGGCTGGTGCCGGTGCAAGATCTTCCCCTGGTTTGACGTTACCCTGTAACCCAAAGAATAGTGCGGCCGACATAAGGGCGCCAGCAACTACTATAGATACAGGAATCATCAAATTACTATTTGCTAGTGTTTGGATTGGTGAGGTAGCCTGTATTGTAGGCACCGCCGGCACTTGCGTATTATTTTGTTCAGTCATACAGATTGGTGATTTAAAATTAACGTATTATGTTCCGCCACAGCGAATGCCTCAATTATACACAATTTATGCAATTTCGACGTGCTGTTTGAAATTATTCAGTATTGCCTGCCAGCCCTCCTGCTGTCGTTCGGGGGTATTTTCAGTTTCAGGGTCGAATTCTTCGGTCACTTTCGTTTCAGTTTTTGACAAAGCTTCAAAGGTTACCGTTACCGTCCGACCGTCGCCCATCTCGTACGAGATTATCTGTAGTGGTACAACTTTCGTATACGTCCCCCCAAAATCGAAACTGACACTCCCATCTTTTGCGGCCATGGTGGCAGAAAAGACCCCGCCAACCGTCAAGTTATTCTCGGCTCGTGGGCATTCCCAATCATCTGACGCGTGATTCCAGATAGTAATATGTACCGGATCAATCCAATATTCCCACACCTTTTCAATTGGACCACCCACAACTGCTGAAATGGTTATTTTGTTCATATAAACCTAGTATACAACTAGTATCCTTCTGCTTCTAGTTCAGCCCGAGTAAGCGGTTTATACACCATATCACTCTTGTCGGGGATGTTCCGCTCTCGATAAATCTGCATCAAACGCGTAAAAAACACCTGGGCAGGTTTCTGGCGTTCTGCTGGTAACTTACTAATAGCCTGCTCAAGCCAGTCGGGATAAAACAGTAGTATCTTCACTAACTGCCCCGTAACAGGGTCGACCGTTTCCATCCATGGCACATGGGTATCAACAAAGGTAAATCCTCCAGCGGCGTCATGGATACAATCCTGAGGTCCCCACGGATCGGAAGCATGCCATATACCAGCTTTTATCGCATCGTCTAAAAATTGTTGCACGGGTTCGTTCTGTTCATTTTGTGCTGCTGCCTGATCCCATAGCTGACTACCCGCTTCAGTCAGACTCTCTGAATCGCCAGCTGCAGCAATGTACGCGTTTTGAATCTCACTATGTAAAGGATCTGCATCAGTCTTGATGAGGGGTGTCCGCGCAAACGCTCGCGCACCTGTCCCATCGGGGATATTGCCTGACTGACTGATGTCGACAATATGCGCAGGGAAAAGCAGGTGGCATATTTTTTGAAAATAAAATAATCCGCGTATTTGTTCATTACTATAGTTTTCGTACTTAAATTCGAGTGTGGCATGTGCGGCATCGTTTGGGAGACGATAGACTCGTTTTTCTATTCCTTCACCTATTTGATGAGGCGTATCAGAATAAGGAGTAGGTGATTCAAATCGCATAAATGTATTACACTACTATCCCACGAACACTGCCTGCATCCAATCATAGGCATACACAGAGAGGTAGGCGAACGTAATATTGAAGATAATATTCCCGGCGCCGAGAGGACCCATCACCCGCCAATAGGGAATTTTTGCCATGCCTGCGGGGATAGTAATAAAGTCATTCGAAAGCGGCGAGATACACCCATACATAAAACAAACAAGAGGAAATGATTTCGGATGACGAGTGGCCAACTCGTGAATTTTAGTAAAGAGTTGATACAGCCGACCTGGAATCAGGGTCGCACCTTGTTTTCCTGTTACATACGAAAAGGAATCCCCTGTCATCACACCCAGAGCCGATGCCAGCCCAAGAAAAGCCGGATTTACTCCCGCACTTGCGAGTACTAAAATAATAGAAAAATAAGGGATGGTATTAAAGGTGGTCAATCCTCCCAAGGTTGCCATGGTATACATCAGAATATAGGCATTTTGCGTTCCAATATAATCAACGATACTGTTTGCGTCAACGAAGAAAAAGAAGATAACCGACACCACTACTCCAATTAAAAACGGGAGGATGGCCAGAATGGTACGGAAACTCATGGTGCCATTGGTTTATGTGGCCGATTAAATGGGTCGGTCGATATAATACGGATTTTTGTTGCGGTTGCCGCTGGTTTACGAGATTCAGCTGATACCATCACAAACACACCAGCCACTAATTCTGTTTCCGTAGCATCTTTCTTACCAAAGATAATTTTAGTTGTTGAGGCAATCGTAAATTGTTCTGTACGACCATGAGCGTCCACGACCGAAAGGGTATGGTCAGCGACAACAGACACCTTACCTCCGAAAGTGTTAGCCGGGAGCGGAGGGCGCAAGAAAAACCAAAAACCGCCAATATTAATAACGACCAAAAAAAGTACAATACCTGCCGCTATGAAGTACTGCTTTTTTGCGGTAGTAAGTGTCATCCCACCACTATACCACTTTAGTTACAGACAAAACAAAACCACTTGCAGGTGCAAGTGGTTTTGTTTTGTGACTATTTAGTTGTTGCTTTCTTGATAGCCGCTGAGAGACGAGACTTTTTGCGTCCGGCAGTGTTGTCTTTGATAACACCACGCTTGGCTGCCTTATCAATTGCCTTGTAGGCTGCGGGGAGCATTGCTTTCGCTTCTGTTCCTTTGCCGGCTACAATTGCCTTCTTAATATCCTTTACTACATCGCGCATTGCGCTATTAGTACGGATATTGAACACGCGCTTGCGTTCACTACTTCGTACTGCTTTTTTTGCTCCTTTTGTAATTGCCATATAATTTATCTAAGTGGTGCAACTGTACCGTATATTCGTAAATAAATCAACCGGTTTCCCTAAGGCCCCCAGGGTAGGGTACAATATGGCCATTATGATTCGATTAGTCAGTGGTGAAGTGGTGTCCGTAACCGGGTCAGGGGTGGTAGTGTTAGTTGGCGGATTGGGGTATTTAGTACACACCAACAAAAAGGCTGCTCTCCTCGCCGGAGACACCGTTACTCTCCATACCTACCTCGCCGTGCGCGAAACTGCCCTTGATTTATATGGTTTTTTGCGTGATGTGGAACTACAGTGTTTCGAACTCCTCCTCACTATTCCAAAAATTGGGCCAAAATCAGCTATGCAAATCCTCGATGCAGCTGACGTTACTTTGATCATCGAGGCGGTGAATTTAGGCGACGCGAGCCACCTCACAAAATTGTCCGGTATCGGGAAAAAGACAGCCGAAAAAATCGTAACCGAACTCAAAGACAAAATCGAGGTACTGACGTTTGTAACCGGTACCTCGACCCCTGATGCCACCACTGAATCCTATAACGATGCCTTTGATACTCTCCTCACCCTTGGCTACAACCCCGTTAATGTCCGCCGCGTGCTCGAGGAACTCGGCCAGGGCGAAACTACGAGCACACTCGTAAAACTCGCTTTACAAAGATTGTCGTAATAAAAAACACTCGCCATACTGGTGAGTGTTTTTATGTTCTAAATCTCTTGTACCGAAGGCACCACTTCAATCGTTACTGCTCTAGTTACCACATCTGACGGTACCCCAGGACCAGCTTTTGGAGTACACGAGAGAGAGAAGTTCTGAGTACTCGTAAGACCAGCGGTCCTCACTACGCCGACACTTTTTATCCCCGGAGTATTGGTAAGTACTTGTCCTACCCCTGGTGCAAATGTACCCTGAAGCTTACACATAAATGTGTAATCTGCGTCAATTGACCAATCTAAGGTAGTGGTAGCTCCGTAGCGAACAACTTCATTTTTATGGATAAGTTCGACAGTACCAACGGCATACGCATAGGTTTGAGTAATCACGGTACTTACATTGTCAGTAAAATTCACTTCATTAAGACTGCTGATTCGTGGTACTGGGTTCACAATCGCTCGCAATTCAGTCGCACCCATTTTAAGATTTGGGATCACTGCAATAATACTCTTACTCACACCTGCCCCACTGGCTGATTTTGCAGGTATACTTCCACCATACACATCCTGCACAGCCGTTTTCCATACACCAGAAGCATCCTTATACTCGACCCGATATGGCACATTCATACCAACAAGTACATTCTTATTTCCTTTATTAAGGAGCGCTAACGTTACTTTTGTAGCTGGACACGGAGTATTGCCGGCCATCAATCCTGTATCACAGGCACTCGTGACTGCAAAACTCTGGAACGAGAGGTCGGTGTTCCCCGGTACATACGTGAGTGGAACGGAATTACTGATATTATTTGAGACATTCGTTTCAGCCAAGGCCACCGCGTAAGGGGCAGGATTAACCACCACTCGCACTGCCGACCTTCCAACCGGTAGATTGACCACTGATTGCGTTATGGTCGAACTCTGTCCATTTATGTCTACCCCACTAGTATATGACCCTGTCTTGGCTAGTCGCCATGGACTGGTTGCAGCATCCGCAGGTAAGTGGTACTCCACGCGATACGGGACACTGATACCGGACGATATAGCCTTGTTACCGGTATTTTGAATAGTAAACGAAAGATCAGTTTTAGGACACACAATACTGGCTGTCATCTCATCAATACTACAGGCATGGGTAATAACAAAGTTTTGCACCGACACATCAGGCACAGGTGGGGGCGTACAACCCATGACTTTTCCATTGGTTTGCAACAACGCATTTGGTGTGCCGTTAATATCGATGGCATGGATAAACAGGGCATGATCACCAGTACCTCGGTATGAATCAGGGAGGACACAGGTAAATCCATGATTCCCTGGCACGTGTGCCTTTATATTTACGTCAGAGCGCGCTTGATCTGCAGTACAAGCGGTGACAAACGTACCTTGGCCGGCACGATTATCCTTGTAAATATGAACACTAATTGCCTGGGCAGTATTATCAGGATCGTAGGCCCACCCGTAGACGGAACAATTTGACGGTGTAACTGCGTCGAAATAACCAGTTGCCGGCTTTGGACTACTGCCACCCCCTGTGAAAGGACCGCCTCCCCCGTTTCCATTTCCACCATTAGAAACTGGTCGTGACACGAGGTTCGGTCCGTAATTTGTGCCGCTCCCGGCATATGACCAGACGTCATAGGTCACACCATTGACTGTTTGTTGTCCGGTATAGTGAGCATTACTTGGAATGGGACTAGTTGAAACGTTAGCAATGTATGAACCGATCCCACTTGTACTGCCTCCACTACTACTCCCGCCCACTTGATTATTTGCCCCGGCCCGTCCGTCTCCGCTACCAATCGCAGAACCACTGTTACAACAGACATGATCACCAAACCAACCAGCCTCTGCTTTTTCAACTGAAAGAAATGAAAAAGATACGACACAGATACAAATCAGTAGGGATTGTTTCAGTAAAGATATATGCATAAATAGAAAGATTAATTTGTTTGTTCTGTATCTGAATAATGAATGAGATATTCTCGCAGCGACAAGGTAGCTAAATAGGTATCAATATAAGCTTTGGTTGCGTCTATATCACTTTGACCATACCAGCCATACAGCATACCGCGACGAGCAAAATCATCTGCTGACTCTTGATATTGCACTGCGTGATCTGGATCAAATAGAGCAGCTGCGGCAGCTAATAGATATCCATCAGCAACACGCATACTGGGGTACACATACTCCTTTGGAATATCACCTATTGCAGTCACGCCGGTAATGCGATTTGCCAAAACTGGCTGCTTGTACATTTCTCCTAGCTGCTGAATCCGGGTATGCAGGTGCGTAAACAATGCACCAAGCCGTGACTGGTCGGTCTGCAATTTCAAAAATTCATTCACTGACGTCGAACCGATTTTAAACACCTGGTCCGCGGTATCCGTCGCCACCCCCGTTCGGAGCGTAGTGCTTGAGACACCTTGTATCGCGGCAAAATACGTCGCAGCATCACTTTCATTTGTATTACCAGGTTCTGGCACTGTTATTGCATCTAGTTGCGCAAATAGCGCTTTTTGATCAGCGTCTTCTTTTACCAATGCATCTACTTTTGCTTTTAATTCGTCCGATAGAGCAAAACTAGTGGTTGGTAGTGCCGGATAGTGCTTATGTGATACATAATACAAATAGCCTCCCAATAGGACTCCTGTGCCAACTAAAAGACTGACAATTATTTTAAACCATTGCGGAATACACCACTTTTCTCTTAAGATCACATCTGACTGATTATCATTCATATGATTGCATTATATGCTCTCGGTAGCAAAATTTAGGATTAGTTATGCCTATATTTTGGCAAAGGTTGGTTTTCTGCCGTATACTAGTACTTATGGATTCACTACTGTATTACGTAAAACGCCTCCTCCCTCGGTTTATCCTCGACCGGATTCGCCCGCTCTATCATTATGGTTTAGCGTGGACGGGGAGTGTTATCTACCGTCATCCGAGTCGCAACATCATCGTTATTGCTGTTACGGGGACAAAAGGTAAATCAAGTGTCACTGAACTCATTACCCATATATTAGAGACGGACGGCAAAAAAGTAGCGTCGCTTTCTACGATTCAATTTAAAGTTGGTGACACAATCCGCCGAAATCTCTATAAAATGACTATGCCCGGACGATTTTTTACTCAAAAATTCCTTCGTGAAGCTGTTGATGCCGGCTGCACTTACGCCATTATTGAGATGACTTCTGAAGGAGCTAAGCAATATCGGCATAAATTTATCGACCTGAATGCCCTCGTCTTTACCAATCTGACACCTGAACATATTGAATCACATGGTTCATTTGAAAAATATAAAGCCTGCAAACTAGAACTCGCACGAGCCGTCAGTGAATCTCCAAAACGACCACGGATTATCGTCGCAAACAGTGATGATGAACATGGTGCGGATTTCCTCGCCTTTCCGGTTGATTATGCTCTTCCCTATGGCTTAAGTGACCTCTCACTATATTCACTGCAAAAGGAAGGCTTTAGTATGGTGCTCGAGGGTACCACACTCCGCGTACCACTTGTGGGACTCTTTAATGTCTATAATACGCTCGCTGCAGTTACCATCAGCCGAGCCTTTGGTGTGTCGCTCGCAACGATTGATAGCGCCCTTCATACCCTCCCGCCAATTAAAGGTCGCGTTGAACATTTCAAATCCGCACCTGGTGCAAGTAAACAAGTGACAGCAATTGTTGATTATGCCCATACGCCAGATTCACTCCGTCAGCTCTATATCGCATTTAAAGACGTACCGAAAGTTGGTGTCCTTGGGAACACTGGAGGCGGACGGGATACCTGGAAACGTCCTGAGATGGGACATATCGCTGAACAATACTGCGATCACGTTATTCTCACCAATGAAGACCCGTACGACGAGAACCCGCGCGCGATTGTAGACGCGATGAAAAAAGGCATCGTAGACCAAAGCAAACTCGAAATTATTATGGACCGAAGAAGTGCCATAGCTGCCGCTCTCCGCAAAGCTCCAAACGGTGGCTATGTCCTCATTTCAGGTAAAGGGACTGATCCATACATCATGGGACCAAACAACACCAAACAGCCCTGGAGTGATGCTCAGGTAGTGACCGAGGAGCTAGCAAAACTATAACTACAAAACCTTTCGTTCAAACGAAAGGTTTTTTGTGGTCATGTTTAGAAGCTGAATTTTCGGAGCTTCCAGGAGTCACCGGTTTGTAACACTTCACCGGGTTCGATAGTACCGTTTGGAAGATACAGTTTTCCGTCAGCCATATTGCCAGCACTCACAATTGGGACTCCCGAATACCGCGATTGCACAAGCAACATACTGTCGAGTTGATGCCAAAGGATAAAAGGGTTATGGAACCAACTATGGGAAAATGGGTAGACTACAAAAGGTACCTGGCCGTGATGTTGCTGCGCTGTAATCGCGTTTGGCCAGACACTTTCAAAACAGAAGATAATACCTGGAATATCTGCCGGCACATTTGCCACCGTATCTCGAGTGAGCGGACCTGGTCTACCTGAGTTTTCAGACTGAAGTTTGTCAAGCAGTGAACCTAAACCAACCAAGCGCAGAACCGCGGCATAGAGGTACGGCACGTATTCACCCTGTGGAACTAAATACTGTTTATCAAATTGATAGAGTTTTTTTGTTGTGCCATCAAATATGGTAGCTCTGAGGTATGCCCGACCCTCACCGAGGTCAAACCTGCTGGTATCAATAATCGTAGTACTACTATTACCATGTGTAAATTCAAACTGCCGCATTGCCTGTATCGGCGTCAGCCCAGCATATGTAGTAAAAATCAAACGTGACTCCTCGGGCAAGAGAAGGTAATTAGGATTGGACTGTAGTGCCAGATTAATAGCATCATTCAGAACATCTCTCTTGTGTGTCACTGCCTCACTCGAATACACCGTATCAGGACTAAACGTTACATCAATACCAATCACACTAGTAGTGGGGGCGGGTAGGTGCACCCGAGTATACTGAACAATCTGACCATAGCCGACTACACCTACTAGCGCCCCAAGTACACCAACAATGAGCTGCTTGCGCGTTTGATGTATGAGAATATAAAAACCTACCCCCCCGGCGGCCACCACGATACTGAGACCGTATACTCCAGCAACAGCAGCAAGATGGATACCAAGCCATGTTTCAACAAGTAGATACCCCGCCATACCAAAACTAAAATAGGTCTGAAGGTATGATCCCGGCCCCACAGTTATAAGAGAGAAAAAGAAGGCAGCTGCCAACTCCGAACCAAGCCAAACAAAAGGCAGCAACAAGTACCAGAGCTGTCGGGAAATAAAACGACTCTGCCGGAATCGGTAAGCCACATATACAAATACTCCTCCCCCAAACGATAACCAGAGCGCTCCCGAAAACCAGAAGCAGCCTACAATAAACATTTGTACCAGTGCCGGCATCGGACCAATCCACCCAACCGGGTACGTACTCACGCACCACGACAGCACGAACATATACTTCACTAACCACGAGATGAGTCCGAGACGAACGAGACGGCGCACCCGAGCAGCCTGCTCGGTGATACGGAACAAACATGCCATACCAATACATACAAAAAACCATAAAAAGGGTATGACAAACCCGATACCGAGACAGATACCCGACACTATCGCCAGTAGGTAGCCTGGATGAGTCCACTCGGCATACAACCGTTCTCGGGTGATCATAGCGGCTTCTGAAATAAAACAATACCAGCGGTTACCGACACGTTAAGTGACTCTTTCTGTCCTGCCATCGGAATTTCTGCAATGTGATCACAAAGTGTAAGTACATCCAGCGTAATTCCGGTTATTTCATTGCCAAACATATACGCAACTTTTTCAGGTGGTCTAAAATCAAATAACGAAATACTTGCTTCAGATTGCTCGATAGCTACAACTATTACCCCTTCGGCTTTTAGCTGCGCTATCACTGGGGCAATATCTACAGATTGTCCCCAGGGTACCATCGCACTCGCTCCGAGTGACGTTTTTACAATTTCCGCCACCGGCCGCCCAAAGCGGTCGAGCGGTGCGGGGGTGTACCCTGTCAGGAAAATCTTCGTCACCCCTGCCCCATCCGCCGACCGGAAAATCGCCCCTACATTGTGGCTGCTCCGAATATTATGGAGAATAATATATTTCATATACTAACCTATGAAATATACACGTACTTGTGGGCTTGTAAAAGCTATCTTTCCCTCAAAGGACTACTGACAGGTTCCCACAGTTGCAGTAATAGTTCCCAGATGAGTAAATATCTTACGATGAATCGAACCATTTCCATCTTGTTGCCAATTATTTTCGACACTAACGGTTTGTGGCCCAACCCCCGGCTTTACGATAAATCCTCTACGATGCCCCCATAACCAATGATCACCGCCTGTAATACTGTGTGTCATGAAGTAATCCACAAAGGCTGGCCCTTGCACTGCATAATCTGACTCATTCCAATACCCAACTGCTGTATTTGTATTATCGTCATAGTCTTGGCGTACATAGAGCAGATCACCACCAGTAAACTTGGCGTCACGATACGTATAATTTACATCTGTCCAAGCACCAACACCTATCAGAGCACCTTTGGGAACTTGGATAGTGACTGTTTTAGTCATATTAAAGGCTTCCCGGGCCTGATATCCAGTATTATAAATATCACCTTTAATTGTGACCGCACATAAACTAGGGGTAGGTTTTGTTGAGAGGCACGTACAAATTGGACGATGATTGTAATCCGAGGATATTTCAGAATCCTTACACGCATTTGCGTCACTGCTCACCATCGGCTGACCTGAAGCATTACAGCTAGTCAAGTAATCTCCCGCATTACAACTACATGCCGCACCTGATACATTACGAGTATTATTCAGCGTTGAATAGGTATGAATCGCTGATAAGTCGGTCTCGGACGAAACTGGATCCGAAGGATCGAAACAATTATCACCATTTTTATCACAGTAGTTATTCGCCCGTATACTATTTGAAAATTGCGCATAATCACTAGCACCATTACCACCTGCATGTAATTCTAAAATTGCATTGCTATTATTC
Source organism: Candidatus Kaiserbacteria bacterium (assembly GCA_031423775.1). Classification (GTDB taxonomy): domain Bacteria; phylum Patescibacteriota; class Minisyncoccia; order Phycocordibacterales; family UBA918; genus OLB19. Next base: position 13,461 of record JANPGF010000038.1, read on the forward strand.
CATACCGAACCGTTATTATCGCGATCATATAGAAATTTCATTGTTGATATACCTGGCGTCTCAACAACAGCTGCAGTCACCCACCGAGGGACTGCCGTGTCTGAATTAACATAAACCACAAGAGGTTTATCCCCAAATAATCCGAGTGTATTACCAATCCCCAAACTGCCGATTTTAGTTTGTGTACTCGACCCTACGTTTAATGGTGCTGCAACATTATTCTGTGGAGGAACGCTCCCGCTTTCAGGCGGAAACCAGACACTTTCATCATAGGCTTTGATAAAACTGTAGCTCGAAAAGCCGACAAGGATAATCCCAACACACAGACCATAGATAATGTTTTTAGAAGAATTCATAAAATGAGTTAATGAACTCATTGTAGGAGCCTATTACACTTATTGCTACTCTTTTTACCCACAACAGTCTATATTTTGGTTTTATGGTAATGTTGTAAACTGTCTCTACTGTGGTATAGTGCAGGAACTTTTTTGTAATACAGAAAGGTTACCAGATACGCCTATAGCTCAGCCGGTAGGTAAAACAGTCTCCCAGACTGTTTTACCCCTTAATTAAGGAGCTTAGTCAAAACACAATTTAATATATGCGGCTATAGCTCACCTCGGTCCGCGCAAACTGCATCCTATGCACTTTGCCCTTATTAACGAGAAGCGTCCGCACATAACACATACATGCGCCTATAGCTCAGCCGGTAGAGCAGCTCCCTTTTAAGGAGAAGGTCCCAGGTTCGATCCCTGGTGGGCGCACTCGAGCAAACAAAAACACAACACCTTATATAAGGTGTTGTGTTTTTGTTTAGTAAGTGACCTGCGTCACTTACGGGCTCGAGTGCGAGACGGAGTCATGTTTTCTTCTCCTCCCTAGAGGAGAAAACGGACGAGTCGGGGTCGCGGGTACTTAGTATAAATATGAACATAGTGAAATATTTTACTTAGTAACCCGTGACCACAAGTGCGCCCTTACTCGTACGATATGACACCCGTACCGTTCCATCCCGTCGCGGGTGTCACATGTAACCTGAACAGGCAAGACCTGTTCAGGTATGTTTCTGTCCTCCTTAAGGACAGAAACCGCGGGTCGGGGTCGACAGCACTTACTAGAATTGGAGCCGCAGTCGAACAATTATAGTTAGTGACTGGTGACCACCACGTGCCCCTTTACTATACTTTACCCATGTCTCTCACTTCCGACAAATACCGAGAAGCTCGTGGCGGTTATTCCAGCACGCATACCATCACTTGCGAAAAATGTGATTTATTTATCTGCAACTACCAAAAGGACGGCCCCCGGGAATCTCCGCCGTATGTACATCGATAGAATCACATCACCTTCTGTCTCTATTTCTAAAAAGGAACTACTCTGCCCACAAGGTCATCTACTTGGTATTAAAATCAACTACGAAAAAGAAGACCGTCCGGCTTACCGTCTATTTGTCGACGCTGTCGTAAAAATAGTGACTTCATCCAAAAAAGTTCGGTAAGTGTCTCGCGATGGGGCACTAAATACCAGCACTAAAGCATTCGCTTTGGGGCTGGTATTTAGTAGCGCCCACCAGGGATCGAAAGACGCAAGCCGGGGTCCCTCTGGGCCGGCACGTCGGGGTCGCGAGTACTTACTAGAATTGGAGCGTAGCGCCTGATTATACTTAGTGATTTGTGACCACAGACACAGCAATTTTTAATGATACAATCATAGTTGAATTTAATTTAATAAAATATGAACCGCAATATTTCTACAACGGTTGGATTGATAATTATATCTTTGATGGCGCTCGGTGTTGGTTATGTTGTATTCCAATCTGGAAAAAATGCTGAGAATAACGTCTCAACAATTTTACCAACTCAACCGGTTGAAACGAAAAAAGCAACAACAAGCCCCGCAGATCCAACACCTACTAAATCAGTGATCACTTTACGAAAGGATTATGTCTGTCCTGATATTACTAACGATTTAACTATGGGTTCGGTTGATGAAAAAATAAACGGCCCGGAGTATTTCAAGGGACAAGTTTCTAATCTCCAAACCTTCTTCGTGCAATACTTTTCAATTACTGACTCCAATTTTGTTGATGGTATTTTTGGTCCGATCACTGAAAAGTACGTGCAGCAATTCCAAGCAGCTGAGAAGCTTTCCGCCACCGGTAAAGTAGATACGATTACTCGCTCTCATATCTTAGCCCTATGTACCGCAACTGCTATTCCTATACAAAATATAAAAATCCTTCCTAATTCATTACCTTCATCAATTACTCTAGATCCATTACAAGGATTACAAGAAAGTGGAAATCTGACGAAGGGAGGATTCAGAATCGAATATCTTAACAAAGATACTCATACCATTCGAGTGACTGGGCGGACGATATTAGGCATCGGTACTCAAACAATCTCACTGAACGAAAAACCGATAATTACAAATAACTGGCCACTTGCTTTGGAAATAAGCTTCCAGAAAGTAAACGCTGACGGCTCAATCAGTCTTGATCTCAAGACAGTTTCCACTGATTAAAACTTCGTTATGGGTTAGAGACCTCTTGTTTTGTCTTTTATTGCTCACTCAAAGTCATAGTTAGTAGTTATACTCTAAACAACCGCCGATACATTTCGACAACAATCGCTTTTGACTCTTAACTCCAACCATTTCCCCCAAAAAAAAGTTCGGTGAGCATCTCGCAATGGCGCACAAACAAAAAACCTCCCTTCGGGGTGGTTTTTATTAATCTGAACAGGCAAGACCTGTTCAGATTAACTAATTTCTACTTTTGCTTATATATCAAATGCAGCTTCCTTTTTTCTGTTCCTCCTTTACAAAGCCAAATTTTCTATAAAAATTCTGGGCCTTCACATTCGCCTCATGTACTTCCAACAAAATTGGTACACCTATCTCACTTGATTCGTGGATCAGATCTGTAAGTATCGCTGTTCCAATACCTCTGTTTTGAAATTCTGGCAAAATTTGAATACCTCCTACATACAGTGATTCGAGCGACCTCACAATTCGCAAACGTCCAATATCGACTCCCTTATATTGAATGATTTCTATCTCTGTCGGTACAAACTTCTCTTGATAGGCCCTAAATTCAGTTTCACTATCAAAGAACCTGCCAGGATGCAAGGCCTCAACTACTGGACGCATAGCATCTGTAGAGACGCGAAATAAAAAGGCCACGTCTTCTGCAGTTGCTTGACGTAACGTGTAATCAACCTGCAGGAGCTCTGTGTCCATATATTATTATCCTTTCAGAACCCACTCCTCCAACCCCTCATCAATATCCCTTACTCCCCCATGACCATCATGGTACACTCGTAATAAATTCGCAGAAGTCGCATCAAGCTCTCCTGGTTTAAATAAAGATACTGCACGTTTTGCCTTATCGTAGGGAAACGATTTCATACCTGCTTCATCCGCAGATTTTGTGAGGGTAGCTAGGCGGAGTGACTTTAATTGCCACCAAAGCGTCCCCACAATTTCTTCAGCCGACAACCCAGCCCGTTTCGCTTCCTGAAGCAAGACCCAGAGCGATTTCTTGTCTCTTTTTGATAACGCTTCAGCCATTCGGAACACATCAAAACGTGCAGTTGCCTCGCGTTTTGATTCTTCTAGTACTGCCGTATATTTCTCAAATTTCTTCCGCTCAGGCGCAAGCATGGCAGTTTCCATAATCACAAACTGATTTGTTGACTCCCCCATCTCTGCCGCATGACTTACGACCTCTATATAAAATGCAGCGTCTTCAGACGGTGTATCGAGCACATAAATCTCCCGCTCACCCCAGAGTGAAGCAGCACCGAGCAGGTTCGCAAGCATTCCCTGCGCAAAATCATTTACCTCAATACGTGTAATTCGAGCGTTTTCTTTGGCAGCCAGTTTGTCCGCCGCAGTAAACGCTCGTTCACGGACAGTGACTGAATCATTCCCATAATACAGATGAAGCATATTGGAATGTATTGTAACAAAGAAAAAGAGTTCTTGGGTAGCGGGAATATGTTTTGAGTTGACTAAATATATTTTAATCAGTATTGTGTTTTGGAACGAAAAAAGGAGTTCTTATGAAAATCTTAGTGGTTGATGACGACATGCTGATCCGTCTCAATATTGCGGAGGAGCTTAGTGATGCCGGACATGAAGTACTTGAAGCAGTAGATGGCCGTGCTGCTATTCAGATTTTGCTCAAAAGTGACCATACTTTTGATGCCGTCATCACGGACATGCAAATGCCAGACGGTAATGGAATTGACGTGTTACAAACCATGCTGCGAGCGAGAAAAGTGTACCCCACCTATGTGCACAGCGCTGCCCCGACATTCCGCTACCCGGGTGGAGAGACGCTTACGTTAGCGTCTCATATCCCTAGCACTTTTTCTTTTGCGCACTTCAGCATGAAAAGCGGTCAGATATTGGACAACATTACGGCATTCCTAAACAGTATCACTAATGCCCAACTCGAATAACCGCAAACCCCGAGAACAACAGTTCCCGGGGTTTTTCTATCTGTCTACGAGAGTCCCCCAATTTGGTCCTACTGCCACATCAGCCTTGATCGGCACACCACTAGTGTCATACCCTTCAAGCACCCCCTGCATCAATTCGACCAACTTTGGAATCTCGGCTTCGAGCACCTCGTTTTTAATTTCAAACAATAGTTCGTCGTGCACCTGGAGAAGAATACGGATGCTGTCAGTTTTCTTTTCGGTAGTGATGTAGGTATAGACGTGATTCATAGCAACTCGCATTGCATCCGCTGCAGTCCCCTGGACTGGGGCGTTGATGGCCATACGTTCCGCCTGGGCACGAATGAAGGGCGCAGTTGATTGCATCCCGGGGAAATGACGGCGGCGACCGAAGAGGGTTTCGGTGTAGCCGTGTTTGCGCGCAAAAGCTTTGGTCTCTTCGAGGTATTCAGCCAGGCGGGTAAAGGTATTAAAGTAGGCATTGAAAAACTCTTGGGCTTCTTCGCGACTCGTTCCCTCCCCGAGATTCCCCCGGAGTGCGTTAACCCCCATGCCGTAGAGGATACCAAAGTTAATCACCTTGGCCTTGCGACGCATTTCTCGAGTCACCTCCTCTGGCTTCACCCCAAACACACGTACTGCTACCCCCGTATGAACGTCCTCACCCCGAGCGAAAATCTCCACCATCTTTTCATCCCGCGACAGTATCGCAGCAATGCGCAGTTCAATCTGAGAGTAGTCGATTGAAACAATCGAATAACCCGGAGTCGCCACAAACGCCTGTCGAATAGCTTTACTTTCTTCAGTCCGAATCGGAATATTCTGTAAATTAGGATTCTGAGACGCCATGCGACCAGTTGCCGCACCAGTTTGTACAAAGGTAGTTCGGAGCCGACCATCAGGAGAAACTAGTGGCGGCAAGTTATCAATATAGGTTGATACTAGTTTCTGCAGTTCACGGTAGCGTAAAATATCAGTAATAATTGGATGATCTTCGCGCATTTTTTCGAGTTCAGACTCTTTGGTTGAACGCTGCCCCCCAGCAGTTTTCTTTTGATTTTTAGGTTTTAACCCCATTTCATCAAACAACACCTCCCCCATTTGTTTGGGTGAATTGATATTAAATTCTCGGCCGGCATGTTGATAGATTTTCTGTTCAAGCGTTGTGAGTTCTGCATGCATTGTCTTTGAGAGAGATGCGAGATACGCCGTATCGAGCGTAATACCAGTCGCGTTAATATGCTTGAGTACCTCCATGAGTGGCAATTCGATAGTTGTATAGACAGATGCCAACCCCGGCTCGGCCATTACTCGCTCTTCGAGCTTCTGAGTAATCTGCGTGAAATCTGCTGTCTCAAAATACGACTGGCCATATTCAATAATATCTGCGTAACTAGCATTTGTACGCTCAGACTCGAGAAGCCATAATAAAACAGCGGCTTTAGTAATATCTGCTGGACTCACCCCGCGTTCAGCTGGATCTATTGGTACATCAGCCGCGAGTGCAAATAATGTTTTGATACGGGCACCAAGGGTCCTGAATCCAAGCTCCCCAAACAGTTTCAAAATCGCATCAGTATCAGCCCGTTCCTGCCAGTGTGTTTCGTGCGCTTCAAAGGTAATTGGCGCATCAGTTCTGATAGTGGCAAGCATCTTCGAAAACTGAGCTTCCTCTTCTCCGTCTTTTAACAAGCCAATGATACGAGCTTTAATACCAGCTGTCAGAAACGCGGTTTCATCTTTCTTTAATTTTTTATAGATATCATCAAGACTCCCAAATTGGGTAATGAGTTCCGTTGCAGTTTTTTCACCAATACCAACAATACCCGGAATATTGTCTGAGGTGTCCCCCCGTAGACCCTTATAGTCAGGCACTAGTTTAGGCGGAAAACCAAATCGGTCTTTGACCGCCTCCTCGTCATAGAGAATTGTATCTTTGATTCCTTTCTTCAGGGTATAGACCTGCACACGCTTTTTATCGACACACTGGAGTGTATCCATATCACCCGAGGCAATAATCACTGTGAGGTTTTTATCATCACGCGTTTGGTGCGCAATCGTTCCAAGCATATCGTCTGCTTCAAATCCTGGATGCTGGTAGATCGGAATCCCAAACACCGCAAAAATATCTCGAGACCGCTCGATTTGCGCTATGAGTGCATCATCGGTTTTTGACCGGGTACCTTTATAGTCGGCAAATGCTTCGTGCCGATAGGTTGGTTCCGGCAAATCGAAACAGGCAGCAATATAATCTGGTTTAAAATCCTCAATAATTTTAAGGAGCATAGCTACCACACCATAGAGAGCACCCGTCGGCTCACCTGTCGGCGACGAGAAATCAGGAAGTGCGTGATAGGCTCGATGCAAAATTGCATGGGAGTCGAGGAGAACCAGCGTCTTTCCGTCTGATTTCTTTTTAGTGGCCATAGTATAGTACGTTAAGAGTTAATAGTGAGCGTCCGTGTTTCGTCACGATTGAGCGTCAGAGTAGTCGCAATAGTGTGCGTTGGTAAAAGTGTCTCGATTCTCTCAGCCCATTCGATACACATCAGTGTCCCAGGTTCTGCAAGGAGAGTCGAGAATCCAAGTGGTCTCATTTCATCAACATCCTCAATCCGATAAGCATCAATATGCACCAACTGGGAAAATGTATCGTTTTTTGTCTCATATTGTTTCATGACTACAAAGGTGGGACTGGTTACCATATCGGCTACCCCTAGAACGCGCGCGATGAGTTGGACCAGGGTTGTTTTACCTGCTCCTAAATCACCCGTAAGTGCGAGCACAACCGCTTCACTTGGAAATTCTTCGGCTACCGTTCGAGCCCGATCAAGGAGTGCCTCGGCTGCTATCGCCAGGTCTGTGGTATCAGTAATGTCGTACGTGAGAGTCTCCATAGTTCTGGCCATTGTACCCGATTGCTCACCTCCACGCGAGCATACACCTTTTCTCATTCACCTCGCACACCCTAGTGATATACTATGCGGAACACTATGGCTGATTTTAATGATGTAACAACAAATGCTCAAATTGCTGAACTCCGTAAACGGGGTGAGGAAAAACTGATGCAGGCTCTCGCTCCCCAATATGGACTCCAGTATATTGACCTACGCGGTTTTACCATCAATCCAGAAGCAGTTGGAATGATTAAAGAAGTAGATGCCCGAGCCAACCATATCCTCGCGTTCGAACTCAATCGTAAAGCACTGTCCGTAGCGACCAATAAACCAAACGAACCAGTTGCAGAGCGTATTCTGAGTTCGCTCCGCGCTCAGGGGTACGTTATTCAAATCTATCTCTGCTCAGAAGCTAGCCTCGATCATGGTTATGCTCGCTACGCTGACCAAAAAAGTTCTACCGCCAGTAAAAAAGGTGTTCTCGATATTAATCCAGAAGACATCATGAAGTCAGCCAAGGTAATTCAGACCGTCGCTGACGTTTCAAAAGCTCTCACTCAAATCAGTACAATCAACAGCCCTCGTCGAATCTCTGAAACGCTTGAACTCATGTTCGCAGGAGCTCTCGCGCTCAAGGCGTCCGATATTCATATCGAGCCAGAAGTAGCGGGTATCCGTCTGCGCTACCGTCTCGACGGCGTCCTTCTCGACATATTCGACCTTGATGTGATGTTGTGTGGCCGTATTATTTCCCGACTGAAACTCCTATCAGGAATGACTCTCAACCAAAAGAAAGAAGCCCAGGACGGTCGTTTCCAATTCGTGTTCGGCGAACGCGAAATTGAAGTTCGTTCCTCTATTATTCCGGGTGCAAGCGGTGAATCAATGGTAATGCGTCTCCTTGACCCAGGAGTAGCTAGTTTCAGTATGAGTAAACTCCAACTGAACCCTCTGCTTGAGGCAGTGATGCGTGAACAACTCAAGCGACCAAACGGTCTCATTATTACTACCGGCCCAACAGGGTCTGGTAAAACAACCGCACTCTATGCCTTCCTTCGTGAAGTCCACGATTCTGAAAAGAAAATTATCACCATTGAAAACCCGGTGGAATATAAACTCGATGGCATTGTCCAAACACAAGTCGGTCCTGATTATAGTTTTGAAAGTGGTCTGAGAGCGATTCTCCGACAGGACCCGGACATCATTATGATTGGAGAAATCCGTGACCGAGAGGTAGCTGAAACAGCTATTCACGCAGCTCAAACGGGACACCTTGTGTTCTCAACTCTCCACACCAATAGTGCAGTTGGTGGTTTCCCCCGCCTCATAGACCTTGGAGTCGATTCTCGCATCATTGGAAGCTCAATCAACATTATGCTCGGGCAACGACTTGCTCGAGTTCTCTGCACTGTCTGTCGTGAGCTCTACGAGGCCACCGAACGTGAAGCAACACTGGTAAAAAATATTGCTAAAGATTATCCAGAACCAATTGAAATTCCTACTCCTTTGATGTTATATCGGTCTGTCGGCTGTAGTGAGTGTGGTAAAACCGGTTTCAAAGGACGCACGAGTATCTTTGAAGCAATTGTTATTGATAATGAAGTTGAAGAAGCGGTCATCCGTGACCCGCGTGAACATACGATTCTCCAAGCCGCTAAACATCAGAAGATTCCTACTCTGGCCCAAGACGGGATTGTAAAAGTACTTTCCGGCCTCACTTCACTCGATGAGCTCGAACGTGTAGTTGACCTCACTAATACCAAAGGTGGTGGTCGAAATGAGGAAGTGATTGATCCGGAAGTAAATCCTCCAACAGATGACTTCCTCAGTCATGTAGTCTAGACAAAAACATCACCCTGTTCACGAATGTGAACAGGGTGATGTTTTTACTTTATCCGAACGCGGAAACGGATGATGGTCAAGCTGTATTTTATAGTAGCTATGCTATAGTCGAACGCAGTTATAGCAGGTGTTCGTTGATAGGGATGCTCAATTCGAGCGCATAACTCTCTAAGCAAGGCTTCCGCATTGAAAGTGAATACCGCGCTAAGGGGGTCACCCAGCAGTCCGGCTCAAGGCCGGCGCCACGTGATCCTCGCAACGTATTCAAGTTGCTTAGAGAGTTATACTCTAGAATCGACACAAAAAATTCCGCCGCAAGGGCGATTCTGTGGTCAAATATGGTGTGAGAGAGCTGTTGCTCGTGGGGGCTTTCCCCCGAACGTTTACTATCTTAGCATAGTCATTTAGCTTTGTCAAGCACCCCACTTCTCTGGGTGCAGGGAGTAGCCTAAATTGCTATACTGTCCCTATTATGACCACCCCACCAACCAAATCAAATATCACTCGTGATGAATCGGGACACCTCGACCAGACCCTTCGCCCCCAAAGTTGGGAAGAATATGTAGGACAGAGTAAAACTAAGGAAAACCTACGTATTTTACTCACCGCTGCCCGTGAACGAGGGCATGCTGCGGAGCATATTTTACTCTATGGGCCGCCTGGTTTAGGTAAAACAACGCTCGCTCACCTGATTTCAAAAACCCTTGGAACGAATATGCGCACGACTTCAGGACCAGCGATTGAGCGGGTCGGGGACCTCGCCGCCATCCTCACCAACCTCTCCCCTGGTGACGTCCTGTTTATTGACGAGATTCACCGCTTATCGAAAAGTATCGAGGAAGTCCTCTACCCCGCCATGGAATCAGGTGTCCTCGACATCATTATTGGTAAAGGACCGTCCGCCCGTACAGTGCAATTAGAACTCCCTCCGTTTACCCTTGTTGCCGCCACCACTCGCATCTCCCTACTCTCAGCACCCTTGCGTAGTCGGTTCTCGGGGGGAACATTCCGACTCGAATTTTATTCAGACAGTGAGATTGCAGATATTTTACAAAGGTCAGCTGAACTCCTTGCAGTAGCGACTACGCGACCACTCCTTGAGAGTATCGCCATGCGCTGCCGGGCTACACCGCGAACGGCCAACTATCTCTTGAAGCGCTGTCGCGACCTCGCACAACTCGAAAAAGGGAGTATCACGAGCGACATTGTCGACCGTACATTTGCGCTCCTCGGTGTCGACAACCTCGGTCTCGGGTCGCCAGACCGAGCCGTCCTTGAAGCCATTATCCACAAATTCAACGGTGGACCAGTAGGATTAAATACGATAGCCGCTGCAACTGGTGAAGAACAGTCAACTATTGAAGATGTGATAGAGCCCTACCTCATCCGCCAAGGCCTCCTCGAGCGGACACCTCGCGGTAGAATCGCCAGTGCTCTGGCGTACAGTCATTTAGAAAAAATTTCATAAATTATAAAATATGAGTGGACATAATAAATGGTCAAAAATTAAACATAAGAAAGCCGCAACAGACGGGCAAAGGAGTAAAATCTTTTCCAAGCACTCAATCCTCATCGCCATGGAATCTCGAAAAGCGGGTGGGAACCTGGCTTCTCCTGGACTAGCTGCTGTTATCACTCGGGCTAAAGCCGATTCCATGCCTAAAGATAATATCGACCGGGCGGTCGCAAAAGGAGCTGGGGCAACCGGTGCAGCTCTCCAAGAAATTATGTACGAAGCCTTTGGTCCAGGTGGCACCGCAATTTTAATTACAACAGTCACCGACAATAACAACCGCACTGCGCCCGAAATTCGTAACATCTTTACCAAAGCCGGCCTCGCGCTCGGTGGACCCGGGAGCGCGAGTTGGGCTTTTACCAAAACAACCGATGGATACGTGCCACAAAACCCCGTAGAACTCTCGGACGAAGACGGCGAGAAGTTGGCCGATCTCATTGAAAAATTGGAAGACCAGGACGACGTACAGGAAGTATTCACGACAGCTGACAGCCCTGAGGAAGAAACCGAATAATGTAAAGCGCCTATCAGGCGCTTTTTATTTTATAATGGTAAACTAGTTCCATTATGAAAGTTTTGGCCATAGACCCAGGTTACGACAGATTAGGTGTGGCTATTATGACTTACCAGAATGGAAAAGAGTTCCTGCATTATTCCACCTGTGTCATGACCGATAAAAAATCCGCTCTTTCTGATCGTCTCGTTACTGTTGGCGATACGATATCGGCACTCATTACAGAATACGCCCCCGACACAATCGCAATTGAAACCTTATTTTTTAATAAAAATATCACGACCGCCATCGGCGTGGCCCAGGCGCGCGGCATTATCATTTACCTCGCAAAAACTGCTGGCTGTACTCTCTATGAATTTGGCCCACAAGAAATAAAGGTCGCAGTGACCGGCTACGGAAATAGCGATAAGCGGGCGGTCTATGACATGGTAACGAGATTAGTACCCAATGTACCCGCAAAAGCCCATGACGACGAATATGACGCGATAGCCGTAGGTATAACATGCCTTGCTCAGCACGGACGAAACTAGTACTATCACCGGGCGCATATACACCGCGCATTCCGTTGTTGCCGGGCGTAAAATAAAACTCAACGTACACAAGTACGTTTCGTTCAATTTTACTTCGGCGCCTAGGATTGCACTATGTCTCTGTGCCCTACATATCGAAAACGATGACACTACGGGGAGGGGTTGCAAATTTTCTCTGCCTTTGTTACAACATTACCTATAAGAAAAATGTATGATCAATAATTTTGTTAGCCACAACGATGACGAAGAGGTGGAGGAGCCGGATGAAATGAGTGATGATGAAGCAACCTTGGCTGATGATTTACTTGATGAAGTAGTCGGCGGTGAAATCGAAGAGGAAGATGACACACTCGAAGGTTTCGGAATCCTTCCAACTAAAGAGGAAGATGACGACGAAGAAGAGAAGGATGAAGATGAGGAGGGTGATGAATCACTCGAAGAAGACGCAGAAGATGTTGAGTTTGACACCTTTGACGACGTAGACGAGCTTTAAAAACAAAAACACTGGTCTCAAGACCAGTGTTTTTGTTTAACAAAAAATGGTTACATAATTTCAATAAAAGCCCGATTCTTTTTACCGCGACGGATAATAGCTAATGAGTTATTTTTTGTTGCAGAAACTACTGCCTCAACATCAGTGATGAAAACCTCATTAATAGCCACTGCTTTGTTTTCGATAAATTCACGTGCTTCGCGTTTACTCTGGGCAAGACCAATAACAATCAGTATATCTACAACTGAATCACCATTTTTTACTGATGAGATAGGAGCGTACTGTTTAAATAAATCAGTATCTGTCGGCGATAATTCCAGTATCGACTCTTCGCTAGTTCCGAATAGGAATTTTCCAATCTTATTGCTTATCTCAGCAATTTTTTCAGTATGAATAAATCGAACTACCTCACTTGCGAGTTTGTACTGAGCAAATCGCTCGGCCGGATCGGCTACATGTTGCTGTTCAATTGCATAGATTTCATCAAGCGATAAAAACGTGAATAGTTTTAAATATTCAATGACACTTTCATCACTAGTATTAAGCCAAAATTGATAGAGTTGGTAGGGAGTTGTTTTCGCAGCATCTAGCCACACTGCGTTCCCTTCGCTTTTGCCAAACTTTTTGCCGGTGGTTTTATCAACCACAAGAGGAACGGTAACAGCATGCACCGTCTTTTGTTCTTTACGACGAATAAGATCAACACCAGAAATGATGTTCCCCCATTGATCTGAGCCCCCCACCTGTACCGTACAGTCTTGTTCCCGATGTAAGACTAAATAATCGTAGCCCTGGAGGAGCGGGTATGCAAATTCCGTATACGAAATACCATTATCACTTTCTAGTCGTTTTGAGATTGCATCCTTTTTAATTAATTCGTTCACTGTAAAATGCTTTCCGATATCACGTAAAAAAGTAAGCAGCCCTTCTTTGGCAAGCCAATCTTTATTATTTACAAAGGTAATTGTCGCTGCCCCACCACCAATCAACCGCTGTGCTTGGGCTTTAATTTTTTCGACATTACCATCAGTTATAGAAATATCTTGCAAAACTCGTTCTGAATCAGGTTTTGGATCACCAATCATTCCGGTCCCCCCACCAACCAGGAAAATGACTTTATGTCCGGCATTTACGAGATGCCTCAACAATATCCAAATCACCATATTCCCCGCATGTGCAGAATCAGCACTCGGGTCAATACCATGATAAATGGTCCGTTTTTCGCCATCAAAAATCTCAGCGAGAGACTCTCCAGTATGTTGATGAATAAAACCGCGCAACTGCAATTCTTCTGAAAGTTTCATACTGATAATGTACCACACGAAACGACTCATTTCACTAGACAAATCATGGTAATATTGGCACTATACGCACTTGATATATGTTCAAAAAACTACAGAGTAAACGTTGGTGGAAAGAAAATTATAAACGTCTCATTATTGACACGTTTATTGTGTTGTTTGTACTAGGAGTCGTTCTTGTAAGCGGTCTTTTAATTTGGGTATCCACCCTCCAAATTCCTGATTTATCTTCTTTTTCTGACCGACGCGTTCTCCAATCAACTAAAATTTACGATCGCACTGGCGAAATCCTCCTTTACGACCTTCACCAAGACGTAAAACGTACCGTAGTACCCTACGATCATATTTCACGTTACCTAAAAAATGCCACCATCGCCATCGAAGATGAGCGTTTTTACAGTCATCCCGGCGTCGATATTCGCGGTATCGCCCGCGCTGCCTGGTCTAACATCGTGAGTGGTGGGAGCGGTCAAGGCGGATCAACTATTACACAGCAGGTAATTAAAAACTCTGTTCTCGCGCGTGATAAAACTATTACCCGTAAAATTAAAGAGGCCATCCTCTCACTCAAACTTGAGCGGGTGTTATCAAAGGATGAAATCTTGGGTATTTACCTCAACGAATCACCATACGGTGGAACTATTTACGGCGTAGAAGAAGCTTCACAAGCCTATTTTGGCAAACATGCAGCAGATATTGATTTGGCTCAAGCAGCTTACATTGCTGCCCTACCGCAAGCTCCTACCTATCTCTCACCCTACGGAAACAACCGAGACGCTCTTGATGCACGACAAAAATCAGTACTCGCACGAATGCTCAGCAACACCTTAATCACCCAAGACGAGTACAACGCAGCCAAGGATGAAAAGGTGGAATTCCTTCCACAAGCAGTTTCTGGAATTCGAGCTCCTCATTTTGTCATGTACATCCGGGAACAACTAGCAAAACAATTCGGTGAAGATGCTCTCGAAAGCCAAGGACTCCGCGTCATCACAACATTAAACTATGATTTTCAAGAACAAGCTGAAAAAATTGTGGCAAAACACTCGTTGTACAATCTTACTAAATTTGATGCTGACAACGCTGGAATGATTGTAACTGATCCAAAAACCGGTGATCTCCTCACCATGGTTGGTTCAAAAGATTATTTCAGTAAAGAAATTGACGGAAACTTCAACATCACCCTCGCCTCTCGCCAACCAGGTTCCTCAATCAAACCTTTTATTTATGCAACCGCTTTTACGAAGGGATATCTTCCAAACACCATCCTTTTTGACGTAAAGACGCAATTCTCACCTAAATGTAAAGCAGATGACCCTAGTTCAGAGTCACCTTGTTATTCACCAAATAACTACAACCACAAATTTGTTGGACCAATCAGTATGAGAAACGCCCTAGCTCAATCACTGAACATTCCAGCAGTAAAGACTCTGTATCTCTCAGGAATAAAAAGCTCATTAAAATTAGCAGCAGACATGGGTATCACTACGTTAAATGATCCAGACCGCTATGGTCTCACATTAGTACTTGGTGGTGGCGAGGTCCGCCTCTTGGACATGACCAACGCCTATGGTGTGTTCGCGAACGAAGGAGCACGAGCAGAACCACGAAGCATCTTAAAGGTCGAAGACTCAACCGGTGCAACAATTTTTGAAAGTAAAGTAGAAACAAAACAGGTGCTCGATCAAAATGTCGCCTTGATGATGAGTGATATCCTTTCAGACAACAATGCTCGTATGCCACTCTGGGGACCAAATTCACTGGTATATTTTGCCAACCGTGACGTAGCTGCTAAGTCAGGTAGTACCAATAACCTCCGTGACGCCTGGCTTATGGGTTACACGCCAAATCTCGCAGTTGGAGCCTGGGTTGGAAACAATAGTAACAAACCAATGAACGGTAATACTTCAGGCTTGATCGTAACGCCAATGTGGCGAGAATTCATGGACTATGCACTTACAAAAATTCCTGATGAAAAATTTGCTCAACCAAAAATTGACCTCGCGGGAGTAAAGCCAATCATTCGTGGTGATTACATAGATGCTGATATGCTAGTGTCACAAGCACAGGCCGGCAGCTCAACAATTAACATGGGTAGTATGCTCGGAAACATCCATGACATCCTCTTCTTTGTAAAGAAAGACGACCCACAAGGGCCATACCCAAGCAACCCAGCAAACGACGATCAGTTTGATAACTGGGAATACGCAGTACAGGCTTGGAAAAACAATACCTACAGTGCAATGTTAAGCACCACAACGCCAAGTATTATAGGCACTACCACCACCCCTACAACACCCGTAATCGACACTACCATCCTAGAGAACATCCATTAAAAAAATAAAACACCCCAGTCATTGACTGGGGTGTTTTAAAATATTATTTTAGGGGCACTTTTTTCTCCCAATCGGGCTTTTAGATGTAACATGATTTCGCTCTTATGGAGTGAAATTTCTTGTTTTAAGGCACTCGGAGCTGTCAGTGAAATAGTCTTTGAAGTAACCGAGTATTTTATATACTTCCGGTCAATTTTTATCCCCAATAGATCTTGTACAACCTCAATAAATTCTTTTACCACGGTCCCTTGGGGAGCTTTTAAGAGTGTTTTATACTTCTCAAAAAGATCACTCACTTTAGTGACCTCGCCACGACGACCACGTCTTTGGGGTTTTGGTGGGGTGTTAGGGTACATTAGGTTTGTTATTAGGAAGAAGAGGTTAGACGAGCAACTAGGAATTTTATTAAATAGACAAATTGATGGTGCTCGGACAATTTACCTTAAGTACCAACTCTCACTGAAGTTGATTTTTTAACCCTAACGTTCCAGATATTGACCCAAAGAAGGGCAAATCGGGAACTAAATAAATTATACGAGCTACTTTATTGATTAAAGAAACAATCTGGTAGTGCTCGGACAATTTTTCTGGAAGGAAAAATTGCTCGAGAAAATTCGCAATATGCCCGTAGGGCATTTGCTCATTTCATTTATTCATAGGCATTACCAGATACCGCAAGGTTGTATCTGACGAACCTTGTATAACGAGAGGTCGACCAATACCTGCAAAATGCATTACGATACTTTCATCACTAACGTGACCAAGTGGGTCAATCAAATACTGTTGATTGAAGTTGAGAGTTAATTCCTGACCTTCAGTATGCACTTTAACAGTATCGGTAGTAGTACCAATCTCACCATTTTGAGATGCTACCACCAAATTATCGCCATCCAACTTTATCGTTACCTGCATAAACTTATTCAAGAACACATGAGTCTTTTTAAATGCCTGTAGAAGGTCATTTTTAAGCACTGTTGTGTGTGTAACGTATTCTTTTGGAATTATCTGCTCATAGTCCGGAAACGAGCCTGAAATCAATCGTGAGGTGATGTAGACCCCTTCTGAAAACGAAAGAGCACACTGATTTTCATTTATAATCAACATTGGGTCAGTTTCAAGTAAGTCGCAAATTCTAGCGAGTTCTATAGCGTTTTTTTGTGGAATCAATAATGTTTGGTCGAGAATGAAATTCTTCTGAGGTACAGTTTTCTCCATCAAGCGAAACGAATCGGTCGCCACAAAAGTAAGCGAGTGTTCTTTCTTTTGTTGAATATAAATACTTCCGAGTTCTGGTTTAATTGATGACTGTGAAGCTGCAAACGCAACTGTTTTAATACCGAGTGCAAAAAGATTTTTCTGAATCGCTGTTCCTGGTGCAGTTAACTTTGCAATTGAAGGGAACTCATCATAAGGAATAGTATTAATAGTTGTCTTTCCACTACCACTATCAACCGTAAGCACTCCCTCCACAACAGAAAGTACCACCTCTTTCTTAGTAATGTACTGAACTGCAGACAATAGTGTACTGGCAGAAACTGCCACAACCCCTTCCAGCTCCACAAAAGCTTCCACTGTTACCTCAATACCAATCTCAAGGTTTGTTGCTTTGAAAGTGACGATCCCGTCTTTTACGGTGATGAGTACACATTGGAGTACTGGTAACGTTACATGCTTGATACTTACTCGAGTGATAAGTCCAAGTGTGTGTATAAGTTTTTGTTGGTTGATAGTTATTTTCATTTTTTTTCTATTTTACTCTCCTCTATTAGGGGTGTGGAAGTGTGCATAAGCTAAAAATATGTTGTATTTATAAGGTTACTGTAGCACCCTTCTTTCTAAAATACCTGTGCATTAGCTTGTGGATACTGTTAATTTCTACAGGGATAACTCGAAGGGGTAGTTAAAGGCGTGGATAACTACACTATTTATACCCAGATTTGAGATCACAAAAAAGACTATTTGAGAGTTTATACTAGTGTTAGTACCGTACCAACAGGTACCTTATTACAGAGTATTCCCCAGGTGGCTGTGGGTAAACAAAAGACCGTACTAGTACGGTCTTTTGTTTATTTAAGAAGTAAACGAACTTGGGTTATCTCCTCTTCCAGATCAGGATCAGTTTTCAGGTCCTTCTTGATTTTTTCACAGCTGTGGATGACTGTTGTGTGGTCTCGACCGCCTAGTTTTTTACCAATTGCTGGGTAGGATACCTGGAAATCCTCGCGGAGGATGTACATAATGATTTGGCGAGGTTTAACCACTTCCTTGCGGCGGGTTTTTTCGTAAATACTCGCCTGGTCTATGTCAAAGAAACGAGCCACCTTATCTACTACATCAGATACTGCCAATGTTTTACGTGGGCGGCTACTATTTTTAATAATAGCTTTTACTTCATCAATTGTTAGGGTTCGTCCCAAGAGCTGCGACTGACACATAATGGTATTCAGGGCTCCTTCGAGTTCCCGGATGTTGCCTTCGATGGTGTGAGCTAAATGTTCAACCACGTCATCACTGAGTGAGATGCTATTTTGAGCAGCTTTAGCCCGTAGGATAGCAGCACGAGATTCGGTATCAGGTGCTGGAATATCGACAATCATTCCTTGTCCAAACCGTGAACGGAGTCGGTCTTCGAGTCCTGCGAGGAGGGCTGGGTGCATGTCACTAGAGAATACAATTTGCTTATTTGTATCATGGAGGGCATTAAAGAGGTGAAAGAGTTCCTCTTGGGTCTTTTCTTTTGTTGCCAGGAATTGCACGTCGTCCATAATCAATACATCATACTGACGGTATTTATCCTTGAAACTGTTAGCGGTACCACTCTGGAGAGAGTTGAAATAATCAACTGCAAATCGTTCACTGGTAACATAAAATACCTTCTTACCAGTCTTTTTAATTTGGTTCCCTACTGCTTGGATGAGATGAGTTTTACCGTGACCGGTTTTACCATAAATGAAGAGTGGGTTGTAGGCGATACCAGGCTTTTCTGCAACTGTTTTTGCAGCAGCGTGAGCGAGTGCGTTGTATGGTCCAACCACAAATGTTTCGAATGAATACTTTGGATTAAGATTGTCACTCTTGTTGATGTAGTAGTCTTCGAGGGGAAGGGCAGCATTAATGGTCTGAGTCTTTGCTGTCTCGCCACGTCGATCACTGCGCTGCATCACAGCGTACTCAATACTTCGTACATATGGTGTAATCTCACGGAGAGTTTTGAGAATCATTGACTGGAATTTATCAGCGAGCCAGTCGCGAACAAATACACTAGGGACGCCAATAGTGAGGGTGCCGTCTTCGAGTGAGATGATGTGTGTATCACGGAACCAAGTTTTAAAGTTGGCTGGTGTGATAGATAATTCAATTTTTACTAACGCATTATCCCAGAGTTGTTTGACATCAATTTGCTCTGTGCGAACGATGCTATTGGTCTGATGTGGGTGTGTTAGAGGAGGCATGGAAGATTTTGCAATCGAGTACCAGCATTATACCGGGTCGTACGAAACTGTAAACAACTTCGAAAAAAAATCGAGAAAAAAGTACCCCTCTTTATCCTGTAAATTTCGCAACTGTGGACAATCTGGGGATAAACTTTTAAAGATTCTCCTCCTACAGACGCTTGAGGGTATGTAATGAGACCACTGTCTAAAATTGTTATAATTTATTTAGCCTATTCTAGACACACTCTGGAATCCTAGATACGAGGCGCGGAGGAGTAGAAGGCCGAGCCGTACTAAACGTACGATTAAGCAAAACAACGAGCGGAAGCGAGTATGCTTTTGATTAGTTCCAACTTTTGCCCCTCCTAGTCAAAAGTTCTGAAACGACTTTTGGTATCAGGTTTACCACTGCGCCGATATTTTGCCCTAGGGAGGGGCAAAATACTGGCATAAATTCGCAATAGTCGCTACGCTCGTTTGCTCATTTAACGAAGTAGGTAGGGTTTCAGTGTGGGTCTAGTTGCAAAAAGGATATATTCCTGTATAGTTGTGCCACTAATTATATTCATATGAGTAAACGAACATATCAGCCATCAAAACAGAAGCGAGCTACCACTCACGGTTTCCTCGTTCGTATGGCTACAGCCGCAGGAGCAAAGGTTATTTTAGCTCGACGTCGCAAAGGTCGCGCTCGATTAACTGTAAAGCCTTCAAAACCACAGTAGGAATTATTCTACAAAAACCGCCTAAAAAGCGGTTTTTTGTTACTATTTTGTAATTATCTCGTCCGCGGTATACTCACCTATATGTTTAATGCTAAAGAACGTTTATCTCGAGCGGCTTTTACTGAGTATTTTAAATCTGGACGACGGTTTCAAACCCCAGCTTTAACCCTAATCTATTCCCCTACCCCGAAATTGGGTGTTTCTACTGTTGTTGGTAAAAAGGTGTCTAAATTGGCAGTAGGTCGTAATCTGGTGCGCCGGAGACTTTATGCTCAGATGCGTCGTTCGTTTACAGAAAATGCGATAGTCTCTGGTACGTATATTGTTATAGCTAAACCGGTTACATCTACGTATACTCGAGCAGCTTTATCTGACGAACTTGTCGCTCTCCTCGCACTTCCCCTTAAATCACGGTAGAATAGCCCCACTATGTTTTCATATATTTGGCACTCTTTCTGCCTCGATCCGGTGTACAACGTTTTGGTGTTTTTTATTGAGCATATGCCAGGCGGAGACGTTGGCCTCGCTATTATTGCAACGGTTGTCGTAGTAAAGGTGCTACTCTACCCTCTCTCACTAAAGGCTGTTAAGACGCAGAAACTACAAAAGGAGCTTGAGCCGATTATGAAGGAGATTAAAGTAAAGTACCCAGACGATCGTGAGGCAGCTGCTAAGGCGACGATGGCTGCATATAAAGACGCTGGTATGAACCCGTTTGCGAGTATTCTTGTAGTATTCCTGCAACTCCCTTTCCTGATTGCTCTCTACTTTGCAGTATCGAAAGGTGGTGGCGTGGCACTGCCTGGTATAAATTTTGATCTCCTCTACTCCTTTATTCCCCACCCGAGTGTAGTATCAATGGATTTTATTGGCATGTTTAATATAAGCCACAAGAGTGTGGTACTTGCGGGACTTGCTGGAATCACTCAATTTATTGCCACGTGGTTTGCGATGCCTGCGATAGCAAAAAAAGAGCCTGGCGCGGTCGACAGTTTCAAAGATGATTTTGCTCGAAACATGCAGCTGCAAATGAAGTTTGTAATGCCGGTCATGATTACTTTTATCGCCTACACCTTCTCTGCCGCTATCGCTCTCTACTTTGTCGTGAGCAACCTCGTGACCATCACTCAAGAATTCTTCATCCGGAAGCACCGGTAAAGTAAAAACAAAAACACCTTGAGATTTCTCAAGGTGTTTTTGTTTTTTATAAGCCTAGGTTTGGCGTTGTACTTACCTTACAGGCGTCTTTCGTTGCGTCGTAGTCACTTGCGTACGCTGCAATACAATAGGCTTGTTTACCACCGTCACCCGTATAGGCTTCCGGTAGGGGGTCTGGGAATGCTTTGTAGTCCCATAATGCTTTAAAACGACAAACCTCATTTACGGAGTCCCAAATAGCACCATCCCCGCGAGCCAAACAGTCCGCCTCGTCAGCTTCAGGGTTGCCTGTTGAACTAGCTACCGCATCACCAATTTCGCAGGTTTTAGAACTAAGCCAAGTGCCGCCACGTACCTGGGTACAACAAGTAGCACTCCCGTTAATATCACAAGATGCCGCTTTAGATTTATCGTAAATACAAACAGCAGGGGCGGTTCCCCATTCCCAATGGGCTCCAAAATCTCCGCTCGTGTTCATATATACCCCCATGGTATTAGCTTGAAAAACACCCTGTAACACGGAACTACAAATACGATTACAGGTATCGATACCAGACTCATTGGCAGTTGCATCATTTTCTATTCCCTCACAAATATAATTAACACAGTTTGAGCCTGCTAATGAACAGAGATTTTTTGCATCGCTGTTGGCCTTCTGGGCTTGAGCGAGTAATTCCTGTAACGTCGAAGAACTATTAGTATTATCAAGAGGATTGATAGCAATCATATTCTTGGTGATATCAGTATTCACCGTATTTAAAATCAGTACCGCTCCAAGAATAATCAGGAGTCCCACAAGGGCGCCTTTAATCTCTTCCTTCGCCTCCTGTTTGTGCGTCACTACATCATCAAGCATGTACTTAGCTCCAGCAATCACTATTTTAAA
>JANPGF010000039.1:0-3903 GCA_031423775.1 Candidatus Kaiserbacteria bacterium
AAGACGGTGGACGGATGTTTGAGATATTAACCCAAGTCCCCGTCCGGTAGAGATCATCAACTAACCCCTCATCTGCGTTGTGGAATGAAGAAACGAGCATAGCGACTATTCTGAATTTATGCGAGTAATTCGCCCCTTGCCCTAGGGCGAATTATCCGCGCAGTAACTAACATGTTTCTAGAGCAGGTTTGGCACACCTCCTGATATTTTCTTGCGAAAGCGTCCAACGCCTTCTCAGGCCTTGCATCTGGGGCTTCTATCGAACTCTAAAGTACTGTAAGTGTTTTTGCATCCGGCTGGGATACTGGTATACTTGTTAAGTAATTACTTTGTAATAAAATTTGTATGGACAAAACAGTCACCATTTATAGTACTCCCGTATGCCACTTCTGCCATTTGGCAAAAGATTTCTTTGCTGATCATAATGTTGCATTCACTGAGTTTGATGTTGCGAGTGATATGGATAAGCGAAAAGAGATGGTTGATATGACTGGACAGATGGGTGTGCCGGTTATCCGTATCGGAGACGATGTAGTAATTGGATTTGACGAAGGGAAGGTGAAGGAATTGCTTGGTGTGTAATCACGTATACAAATAAAAACACCCCGGTCAAAAACGACCGGGGTGTTTTTTGACAATCGGCATATGTTAATGGTATAAAAAATGCCGTTACGCTCATTCTTTTGGAGGTCCTCATGTCTCACAATATTCCTGAACACTTGCGCACGCAAGCTCTCGAACAGGCAGTGCTGCGCTTGAAGTCGCAGGGAGGTTTGTCTGCTACGGTGTTGCAGTCCGCTGCGGTGACTCAGTTTGAGGATTCGGTACAGCGGGTTGTATCTGCACACGCTGACTGGATGAGGACGAAAGTTCCGCCCCTCGTCCTCTCGTCGCCAGTGTCAGTCCCATCAAGCCTCTCCCCTGAACGGCAGGCGCGCCTTGCAGCGAATCGCGCTGTTCGCCAGCAAGAGGCTTCGATGTACCTTTCTGGGGTGGCTGAAATGCATGCTCGAAGCCACCAAGTTCGGTTGATGCAGTTCTTTACGCTGATTGGTATCACCGAGGCTCTCTCTGATCGGCTGGTGACTGCTCTCATCGCGGACAGCTAAACAACAAAAGCTCCCCACAGCTATGGGGAGCTTTTTTCATTGTATAGACTCATGACTCCAGAATTATAAATTCATTTGACGTAAAATATTTGTATGGGAATTCGGTATTCAAACAAAGAAATTGAAACATTAATGTTATTACGAAAAAATGGGAAAACAATAACTGAATTAGTAGAACTAACGGGGATTCCCAAAACTACAGTTTGGCATCATGTCCATGCTCTAGTATTGGACGATAAAATTATGGCTACTCTGCGAGCTCGACGTGGAGGTTCTCGTGTCCGTAAAACTAAAGATTTGAATAAGGCAGAACAAGTTGCGTTCGAAATCAGGCATGGTGAAAATTCAGTCTTGTCAAAACTAATAGCTATGTTGTATTGGGCTGAAGGGCATAAAAAAGAATTTGTTTTTACTAATACTGATCCAGATATGCTACGTATATATATTTGTTTTTTGCATACCGTGCTAAACATAGACTATCGTGATATAACTGTGCTGGTTCGTACATCTGATCCAATAAGTCCTGAGAAAGCGCTTAGCTACTGGGCAAAAACTTTACACTTATCTAAAACAGCAATTAGAAATAATCACAATAATACACAAAATAAAACAAAAACCACTTATGGAATTTGTCGTATTATGGTAAAAAAAAGCAGCTTTTATCATAAAGTAATTATGAGTTTGGTTAGTCAGATAAAAGATGAGACGTTACGCTCCTGTAGTTCAATTGGATAGAACTCCTCACTCCTAACGAGGGAATCTAGGTTCAAATCCTGGCGGGGGCGCAATTATAGTGTGTGTATGTAGTGTATACTTTATGTGTATGGAACCTGAAATTCATCCTGCCGAAACTCTGACACTCCTTCGTGAGAATAATCTGTTACTCAAAGCCAATAATGAGATCCTTCAAAAAATGGAGCGGCGTCATGTGCGTGGAATATGGTTCAAAGCAATCTGGTTTATTGTGTTATTTATATTGCCACTCCTACTTCTGCCATATTTTATGAATTCATATCTCACTACGCTAGGATTACCAGCCGATATGGGTGGTGGAACCAATAACCCAGGTCCAACCGATAATGCGCAGAAATTACTTGATTTACTGCGGAATAACCCATCTAATCCACGCTAGTCATTGAAAAAACTAAAAAACCAGGTACAATGCTGACTACTCATCCTGAATAAGGGTCAGTGGCAGAACCTGCTTGGGTAGCTCAGTTGGTAGAGCATGGCCCTGACGAGGACGGGGTCGGCGGTGCGAGCCCGCCCCCACGCACATCTAAAACGGCTCCCTACTGGGAGCTTTTTGTATATGCTTGGGAGGACGACGCCTGCGCGTCGTCCGGGGCGGGCTCGAAAGGCACAGGCATGTTTTTGCTCTCCTTAGAGCAAAAACAGCCGAGCCGGGGTCGACAGCACTTATTAGAATTGGAGCGTAGCGAACAATTATAATTAGTGACTGGTGACCGAGCCCGCCCCCAAGCTGTCTGCTATAATATTTTTAACATTATGAATAAGTATTTTGTCTTTGCGGGGTTGCTGCTGGTAGTTACTGTTTGCGTTACTTATGCAATTTATGTCTGGTCAAACAATTTAGCGTTAAACAGAAAAGTAGAGTATGGATTAGATCGTCAAAAAATTTGTTATGAGAGAGGTGATCTTTATAATAAAGAAAATGTAGACAGTAAAATTAGATTCACTTACAACTCAAATGAAGATATTTGCGTAGGTGAATCACTTGAATTCACATCCGTAAGTAGTAACTATTACATTTTTGATCTATTTCAGGGTGATAAAACTCTTGCAAAATTAACTATAAAACATATTTCAGAACCTAATAAAGATGAGTGCGATTCGTACAATAACTTAGCTACTAAGTATTTTGGTGAAACAATGGTATTTGAATGTCATTAGTAGTACATGACCGAGCCCGCCCCCGTTCAACTATGCTAAAATACAATTTATGCAAGATATCCCAAACGGCTACTATCGCCTCAGCATCAAAGCTCTGATCCTAGATTCCACCCGCACCAAATTTTTACTCGCTCAAGAAGATAATGGAAAATGGGAATTGCCCGGTGGCGGACTCGATTGGGGAGAAAAACCAGCTGAAGGGATTCGACGGGAGATTCATGAAGAGATGGGTCTAGTAGTAACACATGTTGCTGATCGTCCTTCGTATATCACAACCGCACAGCGTGATAGTGATAGGCGATGGACAGCCAATGTGCTGTTTGAGACTGAAGTAGAGAATCTCGATTTCACTCCATCAAGTGAGTGCGAAGCGATTCAATTTGTTACTAAAGAGGAAGCCCTTGCGCTCGATTTATTTGTGACCGTAAAAAAGTTTCTCGAAGTATTCAAACCAGAAAATCATAATTAGTAACTTTTAGTTTTGTTATGCGAAAAAACTTTCCGTACGTTGGATCCTCTTACTTATTTTTAATTGAGGATAATAAAATCCTATTACAGCGTCGTTTTCAAACTGGGTACGAAGATGGTAATTACGGTGTTCCGGCTGGACACCTAGATGGGGGAGAGACGGCACGGGCCGGTGGGGCACGTGAGGTGAGTGAAGAGATTGGAGTGACGATTGCGCCAGAAGATATGACCGTTGTTCATGTGATGCATCGCAAGGCGACACATGATGAACGAATTGATTTCTTCATGACAGCAACGAAATACACCGGCACAATCACGAATACTGAACCACACAAGTGTGACGATTTACAATTCTTTCCGCTAGACGCACTCCCCAAAAATATGGTTGAGTATGTACGCCTGGCAATCGAGG
>JANPGF010000040.1:0-12762 GCA_031423775.1 Candidatus Kaiserbacteria bacterium
TCAAAGCTTGATATTACAAGGCAAACGGTAATTTCAATCGAGAAGGGCAATTACACTCCTTCAGTATTGCTTGCACTCAAAATCGCATTAGTTTTCAAAGTACCCGTTGAAAATATATTTCGCATTAGCTATGAAAAATAAAACAATGCAGATAAGTATTGCTGGGCTTCTCATCTTGTGCCTTACGTTACTTTCTGACCCGTTTATGGTGTGGATGCCAATGGGGGCGCAAATGGCGGCTCTTCTCGGAGCTGCAGTACTCCTTGCAGTATGGGCGGGTTTTGTTATGTACGAACGGGCGCCGGATGAACGGGAAGCGGTGCACCGAATGAACGCTGGGCGGATGGCGTATCTGTCAGGGATTGTACTCCTTACGGTGGCACTCGTTACCGAGGGACTTGCGCATCATATTGATCCATGGATTTCTCTCACGCTCGCTACAATGGTAGTGGTAAAATTGCTTTCACGATTTTATTCTGACCGATTCCAATAACTATCAACAAAACTAATGTAAAGTTAACTTTACATTTAAATCCAATCAATTTATACTATGGTTATTAACTGATAACCAAAATATAGTATGAACACCAAAGAACATTTACATTTATTACTCGTAATGTCAGTCTTTGCATTAATGGCTGCAACGGGAACAGTACAGGCGATGGAAATGACAACTGGAGATAGCATGATGAAAAAAGATGATGCTGTAATGATGAAGAATGACTCGATGATGCCAAGTATGTCTACTACTACCATGGGGCATACCACTATGATGATGCAACCGAGTACTCTGATGTCTGGTTCTCAGGATCTAATGCTTGGATCGCGGGGCGAGGCAGTTATTACATTACAGTCATTTCTTGAAACTCATAGTTTTCTAGTGTTTCCTGCAGGTGTGATGAAAGGGTACTTTGGTCCATTAACAAAAGCGGCTTTACAAAAGTATCAAATGTCAGTCGATGTTCCGGCAACTGGTTACTATGGCCCAATCACTCGTGGAGTCATGTCGAATATGATGATAAAGACAGAAACTATGATGAAAAAAGATGACTCCGTAATGATGATGAAAACTGATGGCGAAATGATGTCAAAAGATGCTTCAACGACAATGAAAAGTGATGAAACTATGATGACCCACTAATTTTCTTTCCCCTCCAAGTAACTTTAGTGGCAGGGGGCGGGTATTTATAGTCATAGGATCGCTCGGTGTACCCGTGGTTGTGTCCACACAAGCCTATTCATTTTTTAGGCAGTCGTCAAAGTTTAAGGAAAATGGTAAGTGAAAACCAGTACTCTAGAAATAGAGTACTGGTTTTGTTGTTAATAGTTTAATTACAAGTTTCGAATAGTATCTTAAAGGTTATATTCATCCATCAAAATTCTATGATAACAGCATTAGCATCGTATGCGCTCGCACGGTTGTTTGGAGGGGGAATTATATTGGCACTGATTATTTATTTTGTATTTTTCCATGGTATACGGTCGTGACATAGTACAGAGAGTTTTGCTGTAGTATGTTTGTAACTGAAGGTGTTTTTTGTGTCTCAGTAACTGTAATAATTACCATAATGTAACGACATATACAGTATGAATAAAAATATAGCCCTGGTGTTCGCTCTATTACTGGTGGTGGGTGCAGGTTTGGTATTTTATTCAACACGTACAACCCCTCCTGTTGTAGCTATGCCGACCCAGGTGGGTACTAGTACTGCTACCGCGATTTCGTACAAAAATACCCAGTACGGATTTACGTTTGCACTCCCGGCTACCTGGCTGGGGTATAGCATTGTTGAAACAACCTGGACTGGAACTTCTCCAACTAGTGTCGCCACCGCCAGTGGTCCTAAAATTCTGGTCAGACATCCTCAGTGGACAGCCGAAGCGCCCTATGAGGATCTACCAATCCTGGTGTTTACGCTCGCTGAGTGGGATTCTTATACCGCTGAACACTTCTCAATTTCTGCAGCTCCAATTCAGGCGAGTGAACTAGCTCGTAATAATAAATATGTATTTGCGTTGCCGCCACGATGGGATTTTGACTATAGTCTCGGGTATCTCGAGGCTCAAACTATCATGACTGGGAAACCGTTGCAGACATTTGATGTTGCTGGTGCTGGTATGCCACAAGCGAAACTCAATATAAATGTAGTGTGTGAGAAGGCTCTCGAGTATATGCGATTTGCCGATACCAAAAGTGCTGACGCGTTTGAAGTTGATTGTATTGACGGGAAGCATCCCGAAGTCATCGAGAAATATAAAGCCGACCTGAATCTCGGCGCTGGCGTAGCGATTTAAATTTGTAGTGATTGAACAACTATACCCCACCTGAACATCACTGAAGTAGGGGTAGAGTCTATTGACAAAACTTATTACGTATGTATAGTTATTACTTGCAACTGTAGCAAGTGAGGAGTATCAAGTGGATTATCCGGAAGCTGACGAAGTTATTGCCGCGCTTTTGAAGTGTGGTCACGACTATACTGCAAAGCGGGATGAAATCGCGACCCTGTTCTATGATTCGCTGAACAATGGTGATTATGATGCAACCACCAACTTTGATGATGGTGTACGCAATCTTCGTCTCATTGAATCAGGCGAATATGATCAATCAATGGATGATGAAGAAAAACCCGAATTCAGCAGTCAGCTCTGCTATG
Source organism: Candidatus Kaiserbacteria bacterium (assembly GCA_031423775.1). Lineage (GTDB taxonomy): Bacteria > Patescibacteriota > Minisyncoccia > Phycocordibacterales > UBA918 > OLB19. Next base: position 2,658 of record JANPGF010000040.1, read on the forward strand.
CAACTGGACACTATATTTTCTTTGCCGAGTGATGGATTGGACGTCAAATCATTAGCTGCCTCCTCAATGGGGGCAGTTTTTATATACTTAGATATGGTATTATTTTTATATTAATAACTCATAATAGTTTGGTATGAAATATCGTATTTTGGTTTTGCTGTTTATTTTTGTGAGCGTTTCATTATATGGCGCCCCGGCGCAAGCGTCATCGCCGGCAGCTAATTCATCACTTATTGCGGCACTCCTAGAGCAGCTGACACTGTTGCAACAAAAACTAGCAGAAATTCTCTCGTCAACTTCAGAACCCGAACCAGATATTCCGTATGTACCAGTGATGCGTCCTCTCACTCCTACAGTGCCGAGCGTGGTTGATGTAAGTAAACGACCCACACTGGAGAGTTTTCCCATCGCAACAAACCCCTGGTCAGCCAAGATAAATCCAACTGGGATCCCAACTGATGCGTACAAAGCGTACTATTTTAACACCAATGCCCCAGCCACGATTATTTCAACGAAAACTGTTCCAGCGGTGGCTATATCCTATGCCTGGAGTGATATCGGGATTAAGTCCGAAGACTTTGGTGGATTTTGGATTGGCCAAATTTCAGTCCCAGCAGATGGAAAATATCTCGTGACTACGGCTGAATCTTGGAGTGAATCTCGTGTCATCATTAATCATCGTTTGATAAAAACTCAGGGGAACGATTCCGCCTCAATCTATTTGACGAAAGGGACCTATACAATTGAAGTTGAGTTTGTAAATAATTGGCATACTACTGATTTCAGTATGAATGTGATGCCTGAAGTAAAAGAGTGGAGTCGTGAAGATTTAGCCAGTGAACTTAAGAAGGTGACATCAGGCGCAGTGAATACCTATGTTGGTGTCTATGAAAGCGCCAACGAAAATCGTGATATCATCGTAGATCTCTCCAAGAGCACTGATGCCAGTATTTTATTTCTGGCTTCATACTCACAGGTGAATTGGGTGTTCAAAAATCCTCATGCCATTAAAGCCGTTGTGGTTGGTTCATATGATAAGGGGATACAGGTGCGAGGTGTGCCGACCGGAGTTCCTGTGTATTACACTAGTTATGACGTATTACCTTTTGAGTATTCACTCGAGGTAAGCTGCGCCAACTACGAGGATTATTTGGATGCGTGTGAAGATATCGACCAGCTTTTGAAAGTAGATGATGAAGTACAGTGGTTGACTGGTAAAAAAATCAATACGTTTACGGGAACATATTCTGCTGATACGCTTGTGGTACCAGGCACTGTGGTTACCGAGGCGGTACGAACACGAATTTTAAACTCATATACTACGACGCGACAAACGGCAGCACTTAATAAACAAAAAACGACACTCGACGGGGTATTTCGTTAAGCTGTTGCAGTAGAAAATAAAGACCGCCAAATGAAGGCGGTTTTTACTACCGCAGTGTACATTTTTGAATCATAAGAGTGACATAATGCCGCGGCTCATACCGCGGCATTTATATTACAAAAAACGTATTGTTCGGTATACTACCGTGATGAAGAAACTCCCTATTGGTGTCGTAGTAGTGATTGGTTTTAGCGTTGCATTTGGAATCACTCATTTGATATCTGAGCGAAGAGTTGTTACGACAGTTACCATGAGCACCACGACAGCAGTAGTACCTAGTACCTGGGTGAGTACTGAGCGGTACAGTGCTCGAGTTGACCGTGTTGAAGTGATATTTGAACAAGCAGACTATACTCACTATAGATTGCAGACGAACGGTCTGGTCCGGGAGGGGGATTTAAACACTGAGCGTGGATATGAAAATGATCCTGACGCTACGGTGTATGTTCTTAATTGGCAGCAGCCTGTGGGGCAGCAGATACGATATGTTCGTCTCACGGCAGAACCAAATCATCTGTACTATCTTGATAATGAAAATCGCCGCATCGAGAGCAGTATGCTCACTCGGCATGAGTAAGGAATTTGCTCAGTACAGAGTATGCTGTCCGTATAGCCTGCTTTTAGGCAGATAGTTTCGGAATACTATAAGATAATTAATGGTATTGTGGTATTATCAGTGCACATGAAAGACGTGAATTGGAAGCATTCGCTCCTGTTTTTTACTAGTATCGCACTCCTTGCGATTGGTATTTTTGTGGTCGGGTCATATTGTTTTGGTACAGTCACGTATTCACGTGAACAAACTGCGAGTGCCTCGGGTACACCAAAACAACAGGCCGACACTGCACCAGCAGTAGTTGCTGAACCAATTATGGAACCGCTCTGGCCGCTCGCTCTTGATACCGCAGAGTACGACAAACGACTTTTGATATTGTCTGGATATGAGTCACCGAAACCCGTAGCGGTGGTTGTGCCAAAGACTGCCTCAACGAGCGCGACTACTACCACTTTTGTTACACCATTGTCACCCCTCGTGTATAGTAGTACGTCTAATGTAACGGTAAAAGGAAAGCTGTGGCCAAAGGCGGCTGTATATCCAGAAGGTGGAGCAATTTTGCCATTTAAACGTATCTTGGCTTATTACGGAAACTTTTATTCACGTCAGATGGGGATCCTTGGTGAATACGAGCCAGATGAGGTGTTACGACGCCTGGCGAGTACAACGGCAAAATGGGAAGCGGCTGACCCGGCAACACCGGTACTGCCAGCCATTGAGTATATCGCCATTGTCGCTCAAGGTTCAGCAGGAGCTGATGGTATGTACCGGGCGGTAATGCCAGACAAAGAAATTGACAAAGCGTATGATCTCGCACACAAAGCGAAGGGTATTTTGATTTTAGATTTACAGGTAGGCTTGAGTACACCAGAACGTGAAGTACCGAAATTTAAAAAGTATCTGGAACGTCCTGATGTCCACCTGGCGATTGATCCCGAGTTTTCAATGAAAGGAGGTCAGAAGCCCGGTACTGTCATAGGTACACACAATGCAGCAGATATTAACTACGTCATTAACTACCTCTCGACGATTGTGCGTGAGAATAAATTGCCACCAAAGGTCTTGCTTGTACATCGATTTACTCAAAATATGGTAACGGGCGTGAGTCAGATAAAGCCAACGCCGGAAGTGCAAGTGGTGATGATTATGGATGGATGGGGTTCAAAGGATTTGAAACGTGGTACGTACGCTACTGTAATTGAACCAGAACCCGTGCAATTTGCTGGTATCAAATTGTTTTACAAAAATGACTTGAAGGCCCCTAGTACCGGGTTACTCAGTCCGACAGAGGTGTTGCAGCTACACCCAAAACCGATTTATATTCAGTATCAATAATGATTGTAAAATGCGATTTACAATTGAACACTCCGCGAATGATAGATATCGTTGTCACTGGTAATAAAATAAAAAGTGTATAATTCAGATATTCATGTATGTATTACCTTAATTTAATTAATTTTTTGTTTGCAATCGTTGGCTTGGTCATGCTCGGTGTCACGCTCGTTCTTTATGCGGATTATTTCTTTGGACAAAGAACACTATATCGAAACTGGATCCAGAAATTTGTGTGGCATATCCTTGTTGCGACCACGGTGTCGGGTGTAGCGATTTCACTATTGTATTCGGAGTATTTCGGGTTCGTACCCTGTTCACTTTGTTGGCTGCAGCGTATTGCACTCTATCCGCAGGCGTTGTTTTCACTGATGGCAGTAAAGACGAAAGAGTCCGTGTATTATCCGCTGTATAGCATGGCGTTGTCGTTTTTCGGACTTGCAGTTGCGGTATATCATTACATTGATCAAATGTTACCAAAGGCGCCAATTGCCACGAATCCTTTATCTAGTAGTATCTTGCCATGCCTCGCAGATGGTAGTGCTGACTGTGGCCTCAAAGTAATCAATGAATTTGGGTTTGTCACATTTCCATTTTTGTCAGCGGTGATGTTTGCGTTTCTCATTATTTTGTATATGAATCTTAGAAAACAGGACGTATAAAAAGTGTATAACTTTTACCACCTGCTTTACTTTTTACTACAAATTCGAAAGAGTATCGCAAGTAGTACGGGCGGTGTATGATAGTGACATGTCTGAACGATATTTGCAGCCGACCTCGATAGTTATATTTGGAGGAACAGGGAATTTAGCTGAGACGAAACTTTTGCCAGCGCTTTTTCACTTATTCATGCAGCAAATGCTGCCGCCACAGTTTGTGATAATTGGATTGGCGCGACGGGAACTCACTCACGAAACGTATCAGCAGTTTGTTCGTGATACTATTCTGGCCAAACTGCCGGCAACCGACTCGTCACTTTTGACTAGCTTTTGTGAACATGTCAGATTTGCTTCGGGTACGTTTGTGGCAGATGAATCATATGAACAGATCAAAAAGGAATTGCTCGACTTTGATACGAGCATTGGACAGTGTACGAGTAAGCTCTTTTATTTGGCGGTTCCACCCAATCTTTATAGTGAAATTTTCGCTAAATTGAAATCGAGTGATGCAATGGCCTTGTGTAACGGCCATGATTCCTGGTCACGAATCCTAGTGGAAAAACCGTTTGGGAGCGACCTTGCGACTGCGGTTGCGCTCGAAGAACAGCTCTGCCAGTTATTTACAGAAGATCAGATTTATCGTATTGATCACTATTTAGCTAAAGAAAGTATCGAGAACATTATGTCGCTCAGGTTTGCGAATAGTATCTTGGCAGACTCATGGAATGGAACGCGGATTGAATCAATTGCGCTGAAACTGTTTGAGTCACAGGATGTTTCAACTCGAGGCTCGTTTTATGATCAAATTGGAACACTCCGTGATGTCGGACAGAATCATATGCTGCAAATGCTCGCACTCCTCACTATGGAGCCAGCAGATGTGCATTCAGCTGAATTTGTGCGAGCTAGTCGACTCTCAGCCATTCAGTCACTCGTAATGCATGACACGGATGTGCGGGTGCGTGGTCAGTATAAGGGCTATCGCGAGACTCCAGGCGTACTGCCCGAAAGTGATACTGAAACATACTTTAAAATCGGGACGCATATCGATAGTGCACTTTGGCATAATGTTGAAGTAACTCTCGAGTCCGGTAAGGCTATGGCTGAGTCATTTGCTGATGCGGTGATTACCTTTCGGCCAATTGATGTCTGTAACTGCGGTTCAGAAGCAGGACCTCATTATCACCGCAATGTACTCCGGATGAAATTCTCGCCGGACGAAAATATGGTGCTCTCGATGTGGGTGAAAGAACCAGGATTTGGGTTTGTCCTGTATGAAAGAAAGCTAGTGCTCGCATCGTATGAAGGTGAGCGATACCGGTCGCCTGAAGCCTACGAACGAGTTCTGTACGATTGTATTGTTGGTGATCAGACCAGGTTCGTGAGTGGTCCCGAAGTCGTCGCTGCCTGGAAATTTATTACTCCGATTCTCGAGTCGTTCAAAAATCTGCCGCTCAATGAATATGAGAAGGGGAGTCACGTCCCGCTTACTAACGAATAAAAATAACTGTTATGAAACAAGAACTTGGATTTATCGGACTCGGCCGCATGGGGCTTAATATGACATTGAATCTGGTGGAAAAGGGGTATCGGGTGGTTGGATACAATCGCAGTGACACTCCACGGACCGAAGCGACGGCTGGTGGTATTGAAATCGTATCGTCGCTCGCGGATCTCGTTTCGTCGCTCCCGGCACCACGTACCGTGTGGCTTATGGTAACGAGTAGTGCGGTTGATACTGTCTTGGCAGAGTTGCTACCACTCCTCGCGCCCGGCGATACCGTTATTGATGGTGGTAACAGTTTTTATAAAGATTCACTTCGCCGACATACAGAAATTTCTGCACTCGGTATCCACTACCTCGACTGCGGTACGTCAGGCGGCATGATGGGAGCACGTCACGGGGCCTCAATTATGGTGGGTGGTTCAGCTGACGTTTTTGCAACACAGGAACATATTTTTAAAACGCTAGCTGCTCCGGACGGATACGCACGAGTTGGTAACGCGGGCGCCGGACATTTTGTGAAAATGGTCCATAACGGCATTGAATACGGTATGATGGGTGCGATTGCTGAAGGGATGACTGTCCTCCATGAACATGAAGCAGCGTTTGGGATTGATCTGGCGGAGGTGCTAAAACCCTATGAACACGAAAGTATCATCACGAGCAAACTCGTGTCTTGGCTCGCAACTGCGTATGCTGAAGGACAGATTGATGCCATTAAAGGAGAAGTACCTCAGGGTGAAACAGAATTTGAAATGGAGCATATTACAACCATTGGTACCGTGAAGGTTCTCGAGGCGGCGCTTGCACAACGAAAAGCCACACGTGTCGAACCGTCGTACCTCGGTAAACTCGTTGCGGCGATGCGCAATCAATTTGGTGGTCACAAAGTAATTTCATCAGAATAGTATGGAAGTAATTGTATCGAGTAATCCGAAGCGTGATGCAGCGGGGGCGTTATCACAATTACTGGCAGAGCATGCGGGAACTCCCATTCTGCTTATGCTCTCGGGCGGTTCCGCGCTGTCGTTTCTTGACGAAGTCAGTACTGATGATATGGGTTCGCGCGTAACGGTCACAGTTCTCGATGAGCGTTTTTCGACTGATCCGGCAATTAATAATTTTGCCCAACTTGAGCAAACGGCTTTTTATAGTGCGAGTGTAGCCCAAGGAGCGCGTGCCATTTCGACACGGGTCACTCCAGAAGAAACTATCGAAGATGTGCGTGATAGCTTTGCAGCGGCACTCTATACCTGGAAGACGGAAAACCCTGACGGGATTGTGATTGCTACCATGGGAATTGGGACTGATGGACATACGGCTGGTATTTTGCCAGGAACGTACACCGTTGATATGAATGGTCCCGCGTGGGTGGTTGGCTATACTGTGCCTGCCACTGTAAACTCCTACACCGAACGAGTGACTGTGACGAATACCTTTTTGCGGATATGTGTTGATGCGGCGATTGTATTTGCGCTAGGAGAAAATAAAAGAGAGTATATTAGTCAGATCCAAGCAGGGGAGTCTGCACTTCCGGTCGTTCCAGCAGGAGTGTTGCAGGAAATGCGTTTAGTGACAGTGTTTACTGACACGGCAACAATATAAGAGTAGAGTGGAATAGAAATGGAGTAGCGGTAAAAGCATACGCTTAAAGTAATTATTTTATGCAATATTCAAACTGGGCGCTCATACGGGACATCTCTGTCTTTGTAAAACCATATAGAATCAAGTTCGCTAGTGCGACGATTTTTCGTATAGTGGGTGATATAGCATGGCTCTATCCGGCGTATGCACTTGCCTCAATGGTGAATTTTCTCACTACGTACCGCGCGGGTGAGTCTCTGACACCACTCCTGCAAATCGTAGCCACTTTTGCGGCTGTAATTTGTGTTCGATATATTTCACAGTATGTTGCTAAACGGCTGATGCTTTCAGTGAGTGAGCGGGTGAGTTTGGACGTACAGGTGGCTGGTATTGCACATATGTTTAAAGTCGATATAGCCTGGCATGAGCGCGAAAATACTGGTAATAAGTTAAAAAAAATTGTTCGGGGTGGCGAAAGTATAGACCGTATTCTACGAATGTGGATTAATAATTATATCGAGATCATCATAAACTTTATTGGTATCACGTTCGTTATTATTCATTTTGATACACTGATTGCGATGCTTACGATAGTGTTCCTGGTAACGTATTACCTAGTAGCGCGAATGTTTCGTAGTCGGGCAGCTCACGCAGCACAGATTGTAAATACCCATGAAGAGCATGTACAAGGCGTGTATTTTGAAGCACTCAATAATATTCGAAGTGTGAAAGTATTAGGTATGGCTGGCGCACTTTTGGACATTATAATTCGCACCTCCGACGAGCTATTCCATAAAATTATCACGCGTGTTTTTTGGTTTCAAACCGGCAATACTGTACGTGGCGTTTGGGCGGAACTCTTCCGGCTCGGTATGTTAGCTTTTATTGTGTATGGAATAATTCACGGCAGATTTGAAGTCGGTTTCCTCATTCTTTTTTACGGATATTTTGGTAACATTACGCAATCGGTGGCAGAGTTGTCTGATGTTACGCAGGATTTCATCATTGCAAAATTTAGTATTAAACGCATGACTGACGTACTGAATGAACCAGTGCGTATTGATGCAGAAGAAGGAAAACAAGCGTTTCCTCAAGATTGGCAGACTATTTCGCTGCAACATGTCGGCTTTTCCTATGAACACAATACAGTATTACAAGATATTTCATTTGATATTAAGAGGGGTGAAAAGGTTGGTATTGTAGGTCTTTCTGGAGCAGGAAAATCAACCCTCTTTAAACTGTTATTGAAAGAACATGAATCATACTCAGGTGCAATACTAGTTGATTCTGTCCCGCTCGCCAGTATCAATAAAGAAGATTACTTTAAATATTCAGCGGTAGTATTACAAGACACGGAAGTATTTAGTTTTACGTTGCGGGAAAATATTACGTTAGCCAACAACGAACAAGCACAAAATGAAGCCTTATTAGAGAAGGCGCTCAGTGTATCGCATGTGCAGGATTTTCTGTCCAAATTGCCACTGGGTATTGATACGCCTATTGGAGAAAAGGGGGTTAAACTCTCAGGTGGCGAACGGCAGCGAGTGGGTATTGCCAGGGCGGTGTTTAAAAACCCGCAGCTGCTTCTCCTTGATGAGGCAACGTCACACCTTGATGTCGAATCGGAAGAAAAAATCAGGACTTCATTACACGAGTTTCTACAGAACGTTACAGCCATTGTCGTTGCACATCGCTTAACAACAATTCGTGAAATGGATCGTATTATTGTGATCGAACACGGCCGCGTGGTAGAGGAAGGTAGTTTTGATGATTTAACTGCAAAACGTGGAAGATTTTATGAGTTATGGGAAAAGCAGCGTCTAGGGTAATTCGCACGAAGTATAGTGAAAAGCATATCCGTATTCTTTTGCTCGTGGGTAGTGTGGTTCTTGGCACACTGTAAAATCGGCAGTATACTTACGATACGTATATGAACCCAAAAGTAGATTTTCATTTTAAAAAAGGGAAACACTGGTATGAAGAAATGGTCGCGTTGCGGGCGATTGTTTTATCGTGTGGTTTGACTGAAGAACTAAAATGGGGACAGCCGTGTTATACCCTCGATGGCAAAAATGTTCTTTTGCTCCATGGGTTCAAGCAGTACTGTGCGGTATTATTCATGAAGGGTGCACTCCTGAAAGATTCAAAAGGTGTCTTGATTCAACAAACGAAAAATGTGCAGGATGCTAGACAAATTCGTTTTACCAATGTGACTGAGGTTCAGAAATTAGCACCAACGATACAAGCCTATATCAAGGAAGCAATGGCAAATGAAAAGGCGGGGCTACAAGTCCCTCATAAAGAAACTGAAGACTTTGAAATTGTGGCAGAATTCAAGCAGGCACTTGATACGAGTTCTCGCTTGGAAACTGCTTTCTACGAACTCACTCCTGGACGTCAGCGGGCGTACCTTCTCCATTTTGCTGGTGCGAAACAGGCAAAAACCCGTACGGCTCGCATCGAAAAATGTACCCCTGCCATTTTAGCGGGGAAGGGGCTGCTTGATTAATCAATAACATAAATACTATGTCCGAATCAGTTCCTGTTGCAGAGTCATTTGAAAATCTACCGTCAGAAGAACTAGTGTTTTCTACGATAGCGGATATCTGTGGTACCAACAATTTTGCCGAGACAAATCGGAAAGAAGTCGGAGGAAAAATTAGATCACTCGAGATTCGTCTGACTGAGCCGACAGCCGAAGGGATGCTCGTGCAGTTAGAATATTTTGTAAATAAGTTGGGAGCCGCTACCGTTGATGTGGCGTATTTTGATCAGACGATTGGTTTTGACTATGCAACAGGTAAAGGCTATGAGCCTCAGAATATCTCACGCGGAAAAGTGCTCGGACGGTTTGTAGATGGTACCTGGCTGCAAATTAGCACCCTCAGTATGGCCGAGTAGTGTTGTACTTGTCTTGGTGTTCTCGAATACTTTTATAAAAAATACGGGCCACTAGTGTGGCCCGTAGGGAGTTTTGGTTAAGTATATTTCTGTTGCTTATGGCGGCTAAAGAGGTCCTTTAGCTGTTTTCGCTTCATGGCTTGTACCCGGTCAAAGACGCGCGGGTGTGACATGAAGTAAATAGA
>JANPGF010000041.1:0-26086 GCA_031423775.1 Candidatus Kaiserbacteria bacterium
CATAAAGCCTGGCCAGCCAAAGTGTGGAATCCAGCTGCTGATCCAGTCACTGAGGAACCACCAGCCGCCCATCAGAACAACCAGTCCGGTGACAAGTAGCATAGAGTAGAAGATCATGTGTTCTGCATATCTCCCAACTGCACGCAAAAGTGCAGTGTGTAGAATGGTCGACAGTCTCGATTTTGTTGCCATTTTAGGGGCTCTCCGTATAGGGTGTGATACAAATTTACTAACAGGGAATGTATCATAGATTAATAATTTGTCAATACAGTATCTTGTAATTTTGTAAATATATGGTATTGTATCGTTCGCTCAATGGTCTTTGAAAGGACTTCCAATGGAACTCTTGTTTATGCTTATACTCTGCGGAGTAGGACTTGCGATGATGGTGTATGGTGGTGATTTGGTGGTTGAGGGCTCGGTGCGACTGGCTAAAGAATTTGGTCTGTCACAATTCTTTATTGGGGTTGTCTTGATCGGGTTTGGTACCTCGTCGCCGGAACTGGTAACGAGTGTGCTGGCGGCCTGGTCAGGTGCTCCCGGGCTGTCCTATGGGAATGTCACCGGTTCGAACATTGCCAATATCGGCCTGATCCTCGGGGTGACGGCCGTACTCTACGGATTGTCGGCCTCCACCCGGGTGGTGCGGGATACCTTGGTGCTCGGTGCCTTGATGGTGGGGTATGTCGCCTCGACGTTTTTGTTTCCGCTGACGCGGGGAATGGGTGTGGTCTATTTGGCGGTCTTGGCAATCTATGTGTGGCAGCTCCGGCAGAATGATGCAGGTCAAACTGGTAGTGAAGGTGTAGTGACGGCCCGGCCGTGGAAGGCTGTATTGGTTGATCCGACGATGCGACGACCAATTGTGTCTGCGCTTGCCGGTCTCGCACTCTTGGTGCTCGGCGGACACTTCCTGGTTGATGGGGCAACGACGCTCGCGCGAGCGCTTCATGTATCGGAGAGCTTTATTGGCATTTCGATTGTCGCAATTGGTACATCGCTGCCGGAATTGGTGGCATCGCTTCAGTCGGCGAAACGGAATGCTCCCGACTTGATATTCGGTAATATTATCGGGTCGAACATCTACAATATCTTTGGGGTTCTCGGTGTGACCGGCGTGGTTGCGCCGACAACAGCTCCTACCGATGTACTGTTTTTCCATAACCCTATGATGCTGGTTGCGACAGGTGGATTGGCATATGTACTCTCTACCTACAAAGCCATCAGCAAGCGTCATGGACAGTACCTGCTCGGCGGATACGCCGTGTACCTACTGGCCTCACTGGCGTTCTAGCGAAAAATCGGACCGCCGTCACAATATGTGATGGCGGTTTTTCTCTGTGAGCACCACTTGACTTTTATTAGTGTATAGCATACACTAACTATGTTATTCATTTTATACAACACTGCTATGTCTCAAAAAATACATTGGATGGTTCGTTTGGGTGGGAATAAAGCTGAACATTTGGAAAATATCCTGGTAACACTGGCCATGCTGGCGGTTACGCTCATGTATGAAGCGTTCTCATGGTATTTCATCCCTGATTTTCAGTTTAATTGGTTTGAATGCATTGGTACGTGGAGTGGACTTGTGACTGTCTGGCTGGCGCGAACACAAAATATTCTCAGTTGGCCCTGGGGGATTGTGAGTGCAGCGAGTCTCGGTTACTTCTTTATGCAGATCGGCCTCTCAGGTCAACAGTGGCTCAATTGGGGATATTTCATGGTGATGCAAATCTGGGCTTGGCCGTACTGGGCGTTTGGTGGAGCTAACAAAACACCTCTACCGGTTTCACGACTCAGTGTGCGAGGGTGGGTTAGTATGCTCCTCGCTGTAGTGGTCGGTACAGGCGTTGTCTATGCACTCATTAGTGTTATTGTCCCCACCTCGCACTATCCGATTTTGGATTCGATTGTGGTGGCCTCAAGTGTGGTGGCGCAGTTACTCCTTGGTCAAAAGAAACTGGAAAGTTGGTACCTCTGGCTTGGACCGGTTAATGTTTTGTCGGTTGTATTGTTTGTACTTTCTGGAGCATATGTGGTACTGGCACTCTACGTAGCGTTTCTCATCCATGCTGTCTTTGCCATTCGCTCATGGCGTCAGGAGCTGCATATTACTCATCAATAATACTACTATTATGTTTCGACACGGACTGATAATTGGTAAATTTTATCCACCACACCGCGGTCACAAATATTTGATTGATACCGCAGTAGCGCGCTCGGAGGAGGTGACCGTGATAGTGTGTTGGAAGAAAGGACAGGAGATTTCAGGTGTAGAACGGGCGCGGTGGATTCAAGAGATTCATCCTACAGTGCACGTAAAGTTGTTAGACGATGATCGTTTAACTGATGATGATTCAGCTGGTTGGGCTGAGAACACACTCGCTGTGTTGGGGTTTACCCCGGATGCAGTATTTACCTCTGAAGCCTATGGTGATGCGTATGCATCATTTATGGGGTGTGTCCATGTGCTCGTAGACAAAGATCGTACTCATATTCCCATTAGCGCCACAATGGTACGTAGTAACCCGGTAAAGTATGCAGAGTTTTTAGAGCCATGCGTGCGGGCATACTTTGCAAAGCGCATTTGTGTTTTAGGAGCTGAATCAACTGGTACGACCACACTCTCAAAGGCATTGGCTGAACATTTCCACACAACGTGGGTACCTGAATATGGACGGATAGTGTCTGAAGGGAAGATGTTTGGTGACGCACACGCGGCCTGGCGTAGTGATGAATTTACCGCTATCGCTCGTGCGCAAAATGTACTCGAAGATACCATGGCGGAGGCGTCTAACGGTCTCGTTATATGTGATACAAATGCATTTGCTACCAGTATCTGGCATGAACGGTATATGGGGAAGCTGAGTCCTGCGGTCGAGAAATTAGCGGCGGAACGGACGTATGCGCTGACAATTGTGACGGGTGACGAGATCCCTTTTGTTCAGGATGGCCTCCGGGATGGTGAACACATTCGACATGATATGCACAAGCGTTTCATTGCCCGTTTACAAGAAACAAAACAACCGTACATTATTGTTTCCGGTAGTCCTGCAGAACGTTTGGCACAAGCGGTAGCGGCAATACCCGTACTTGGGTAAATACGGGTATCAATCTTGGGTGAAATAAATATGACGCTCGAGCGTACTAATTCATGCTGAGGGCGTACGACCTCTTTGAATTAGAAGCTAATCTGTATATCTATGAACATGACAAAACAAACCGTGTTGCCGGCACTTTTACTCGGGCTTACCTTGGTTGGAGCGGGATCAGTTGCCTTAGCTGACTTTACCCCGAGTCAATTACCAGCGGCAGTATTGTCTAAATTTACCGCGGCACAGCAAACAGCACTAACGCAAGCGCATGATATTCGCGTCAAGGCCGATGTGGAAGCCAAGGCGGTACTAACTGCGGCCGGACTTACTGAAAAGGATATGCACACCGCTATGGACAGTTATCGTGATACTGAGCTAAAAGCGATGGACACGGCGCTCACCAATAACGATTATGCTGCCTTTACGACACTCATTGCGAATAGTCCCGACGCTAGTGCAATGACGACTGACATCTTTGCAAAATTAGTAAAGATTCACGCGCTTGAAGTATCAGGTGATCGGGCTGGTGCCATGACGCTCCGCAAGGAACTACGTGACGCTGGGTTCAAAGGAATGGGAATGATGGGTGGACATGGTATGGGAGAAGGCCGAGGGCATGGTCCTCGAGGTGATAGTGATATGAATACTACGCCTACTACAACGACTACGGCACAATAAGACCAACAAAAAACTGCTTCATCTGAAGCGGTTTTTTGTATGTACCCAGTCAATTTTGTATTTTGCTACAACGGTAGCTATCTGGAAAAGACGGTGCTAGTATACATATATAATATTAATTGTATGACACTTATTTTCATTGTCGTGGGTGTGGTTATTTTCTTCCTAGTCTTTTCATTACGGGTAGTGAAGGAGTACGATCGGGGCGTAATTTTCTTCTTGGGAAAATGTACGGGCGTTCGGGGTCCGGGGCTTATTATCCTAGTGCCAATTTTCGAACAGATGACCAAGGTGGCCCTCCGTACCATCACGATGGATATTCCGTCACAGAAAATTATTACCAAAGACAATGTCTCGATTGATATTGCTGCGGTAGCCTATTACCATGTTGTTGATGCACAGCGGTCAGTGGTAGCGATTGAAGACGTCTACAAAGCGGTCAATCAAATTAGTCAGACAACCGTACGTAATGTTATTGGTCAGTTCAAGCTCGATGAAGTATTGTCGCAAACTCCAGAAATTAATCAAAAGATTAAAGATGTGATCGACTCACATACTGAACCGTGGGGTGTCGAAGTAACGGTTGTGGAAATCAAAGACATCACTCTCCCTGATAACATGCAGCGTGCGATGGCTAAAGAAGCCGAAGCGGAACGTGAACGACGGGCAAAGGTAGTGGCGGCTGCAGGAGAATTTGAGGCGGCAGTAAAACTGGGTGAGGCAGCGGATATTATTTCGGCACACCCGGTTGCTCTCCAACTCCGTACTCTTCAGACGATGGCAGAAATTAGTGTTGAGAAAAATTCAACCATAATTTTCCCGGCGCAGTTTATGACAACCGTCCAAGAGGCAATTAAGATGATTCGAGGAGACGGAATGTAAAACTGTTGTAAAGAAAGTAGTAACAAAAGAGTCTCCCTAGGGAGACTCTTTTGTTAGTGTGAATGGGTGTGGCTCGCGTGGTCGAGTGCGTGCTGTTCGTGTTCGAGAGTGTGACTATCCGTATGGTCGTAGGGCTTTTTTACGAGGAGGAAGACAGAGACAAGGGTAGTGATTGGGACTGCAAGAACGAGACCAATACTGCCGATCATAATACGAACAATTTCTGTGGCAAAGATTTCAGTATTAATAATTTGTCCAATGCTGGCTGATGCCGTTTGGTAAAACAGCAACATCAAGGGGAGGGCTGCACCAACGTAGGCAATCGCGAGGGTATTTACGAGGGCACCAATATGTTCGCGACCAATGCGGAGCGCGCGTGCATAAATGGTGCGGCGTGGTACATGGGGTGCAATGCGGGTGAGTTCCTCGACACTTACGGCTTGACCTATTGCTGCGTCGTAGAGCACACCGAGGAGTCCGATAATAATTCCTCCGAGCAAAAGTCCAATAATATCAATTGATCCACGCGCATTAATATTGAGGTATACCGCTTCTTCAGAGCCGAAGCCGCTCAATCTGGTAAATGAAACCGCAAAGTATGCGAGGAGTCCGGTGATTGAAACAGTGGCAATCATGCCAACGACCGCGGCAGTTGTCGCGCGAGTAAAACCGTGGGTGATATAAGAACCGAGCACAATAATCAGTGAGGCGATACTAATGGTCATTAGTAAGGGTGAGTAGCCATGCAAAATCCCCGGCAGAAGTAAGAAGAAGATACAGGCGAAACTACCAACAAGACTCGCCAGTCCCCGGATGCCTTGCTTACCGCCGAAGATACAGACGAGAATAACAAAGAGACCAACCAATAACGTTATTTGTGGGAGGCGGTAGGGGTCATTAACTGCATAGGTGTCGATGCTGTCGAGGGTGCTCACCGTATGAGTGAGATAGAATACTTCCCCAACATCAAGTTTGAGGTAATCGTTATCAATCGTGATGTGTTTGCCAGTTTCTGCCCCAGTTAAAATTTCCACATCGATCGTTTGCTGGGTGCTGACTGCGTCAGTGCCCGGCACTGCTTCGGTAGCTTCTTTTTTGATATCGAGTACGCGGCCACGCATCATGGTGACCTGGTCAGGTACAACCTCGCTCTCTGCCAGGGCTACTGGTGTGAAGTTCGTTAACAAAACCAGGTACGTGCCTGCTAATAGGATTTTTTGAAAAGTCATATGGACACAAGTATACACCGAGTATGGGGCTAGGGGAACACTATTGCAAATAATTTGCGTTAGTGTACCATAGGTAGCGTTATGATAAAAAAGCCATCTTTTCACGAGCATACTCATGCGCATACAGGAGGAGGGTCTGCTGCAACTGTTGATAGTGCGGCACTTCTGCGTTCCTTAGGATTTCGAGTGACGCCGGGACGCTTGGCGTTGTTGGCATTGCTCGAAGCTGCCGGTACACCACTTTCGGTACAGGATGTATCTAAAAAATGGCAGGGAACTAAGTCCCCTGATATTGCGACACTGTACCGTTCATTGACTGATTTGCAGGTGGCCGGAATTGTGCAGCGAATTGATCTCGGTACCGGAACAGCGCATTTTGAATATACGCCCACCCGCCCGCATCATCATCATATTATTTGCAACGGGTGCGGTGCGGTCGAGGAACTCGAACACTGCACACTTGTCGGACTCGAAGACCAGCTCCTGATTACCTCGCGCCAGTTCAAAAGTATTTATTCACACAACCTTGAATTCTTTGGCCAGTGTACACGCTGCGCTATCAAGAAATAATTTCCCTCGTACTTATGATTTTTCTCATTGCTCTCGCTGCTTTTCTCGCTACATTTATTGGAGGTTTGTGCGCATTACGACTCCGAGATCGGTTGCATCTGGTGCTAGGTTTTAGTGCCGGGGCAGTCATCGGAGTAGCGTTTTTTGACCTTTTACCGGAAGCACTTGAACTCACAAAGGGGGCGTACGAAAGTAGTGTCGTGACAGCTGTCGTTGCACTTGGCTTCTTGGTGTACCTTGGACTCGATCGGTTTGTGTTTGCTCACGCCCATACGAGTGATCTCCATGGTCAGGCACACGATCATCATGATCATGATGCCTATCATCATACAGAAGGTGCAACCAACCGCGGGAAATTTGGTGCTGGCAGTTTGTCGTTCCATAGTTTTCTGGATGGTATTGGGATTGGGTTTGCGTTTCAGGTGTCACCGGCTGTCGGGGCGGTCGTCGCGACGGCGGTTTTGATGCACGATTTTTCAGATGGGATTAATACTGTAAGTTTGGTGTTAAAAAATGGCGGAACACGAAAACAAGCATACGGGTGGTTGACTCTCGACGCCCTGGCGCCTGTTCTCGGTATCATTGCAACGTCATTTGTGACAGTATCAGATACCATGCTGGGTATATTACTCGCACTGTTCTGCGGTTTCTTTTTCTATATTGGTGCGAGTGAATTGTTGCCAGAAAGTTATCATACTCATCCAAAAGCGCTCACGACTATCATGACAGTACTTGGAGTTATCACTATGTATTTTGCGATTACTTTGGCAGGAATATAAAACTATATAAAGGGAAACACTAGTCAGGAAGCCAGTGTTTTTATAACTTGTCCACAGTATCCACAGGAGGTACATTTTTTATTAGCTCGGTACACTACTCGCGTAGTTATTCAATTAGTTCATTGTTATGAAGAGATCTTTGTTTACACAAAAATATTTCGTAGGAGCAACGTTATTGGTGTCACTGTTTACGGTGCAGGTAGGAGCGGCTTTGGCTGACACTACTGCAGCGCTTCTGCCAACAGCCGAAGGAAGTAATCTGGCTTGGACACCAAGCACTGGTACTACTCATTTCACCTTGGTTGATGAAGCAGCTTGTAACGGGGTTACTGACTATGTGTCAGTAAACACTGTTGGAACACGTGATTCGTATCAAGTGTCACTTGCAAGTGTGCCAGCAAACGCAACCATTACTGCTATTGCTATTACACCGTGCGCTTCACGAAATGTGACTGGCTCTGGCTCTTCTACAATGAATGTGTTTTATAAACTCAATAGTGTGTCAAGTGCTGACGCTGGTGCGTACAGCTTGCCAACGGGGACAACTCCAGCTGCTCTTGCCGCAACAAACTTTGCAGGGCTTTCAACGGTAAAAGGTGCTTCAACTACGCTTGAAGTAGGTGCTGTCTACACCTCTGGCAACCGTGGTCTCCGCCTCAGTCGTATGGCAACAGTGATTACCTACACACCGGTACTAACGGCACCAAATGCTCCATCAGCATTGACTCTCGCAGCAACTTCATCACTCACTGGCGTTGCTCTGGCATGGACAGATAATGCAACTAATGAAACCGGGTTCCAGGTTGAACGAAGTATCGACAACGTATCGTTCTCATTTATTGCGAGTACAACTGCTAATGTTCGTGCGTACCAAGATCTCGGTCTTGCACAGGGCACTTATTACTACCGAGTTCGAGCCACAAATGCTGCTGGTGACTCAGCCTACGCAACCAGTTCTGTAGGTGTTGCGCTTACTGTTCCAAATTCACCATCTGCGGTGAGTGCGGTTGCGACTACTTCTACGCGCACTTCAGTAACATGGACTGATAATTCATCAAATGAAACAAAGTTCATTGTTGAACGAAGTCTCAATAATATATCATTTTCAATTGTCAGTCAGCAGTCATTTGTAGGCTTCAACGACTTTGGCCTTGCATCGACTACTACGTACTACTACCGAGTAAGCGCTTGGAACGTACTTGGTACTTCAACACCATCGGCTTCAGCCAGTGTAACTACTCTCTAGTTCAAAGAATCAGTGAAGTAAAAACCAGCGCACGAGCGCTGGTTTTTTGTATTTCGAAAACTGCTATGTATCGTGTATATTTATATGAATATTTATGCGGATCACCTTTAGTGAAGAAGCGGAATTGGCGAAAACTGCAGCTCCTGTAGGGGTGGCGGATTTTTTAAACGGGATTAATGCGACGTTATCGCGGCAGTATGCACGAATTGAGGGGGAAGTGACGAGTGTTAAAGATTCCTATGCGACAGCTATTTACTTTACGATTAAAGATACGACCCGGGATGCGCTCCTCAATTGTGTCGTATGGCGGACAACGTACAACCAAAACGGTGTACCACTCAAAGAGGGGGATGCGATTATTGTAAGTGGCACGCCGGAAATTTACGCAGCCCGCGGCACATTCTCACTCAAAGTGAGTACCATTGAATACGCTGGAGAGGGGCAACTAAAACGATCGTATGATGAACTCCGGGCTAAATTAACTGCCGAAGGACTGCTTGATCCTGCAGAGAAACGACCGCTCCCACAGTATCCACAGCGGATCGGAGTTATCACCTCACGGTCGGGGGTGGTAATTCAGGACTTCAGTGCAAATTTGGGGCGGTATGGTTTTCAGGTTTCTCTGGTTGATTCGCGAGTTGAAGGTAAAGATGCGATCCATGAATTACTCGCTGCATTAAAAACATTGGCGAAAGCCGATATAGAAATCCTAGTCATTATGCGAGGTGGTGGATCCTGGGAGTCACTCCAGGCGTTTAATACGGAATCAGTGGTTCGAGCAATTGCGAGTTTCCCCAAACCCGTGTTGACCGGCATTGGTCATGATGTTGATGTGACACTTGCAGAACTGGTAGCTGATGTTGGTTCCTCGACCCCAACGGCTGTCGCAGAGAAACTTAATGAAAGTTGGGATATTTTGGCAGCAGCACTCCAGTCGGCTGAACTCAAGGTATATGGTGCATTTGATCGGGCTCTTGCCAGGCTCGATCGGGGGTTGGACACGGTAGGCACTCGTATCCCCAGGCGGTTCGAGCAAATGGTGTATGAGCAACATTCAGTGTTAGAGACCTCGAGTCATCAGGTGCAAACAGCGTTCACCAGACTCAAGGAGCGTATTACCTCAGTTGCAAGTACCGTTATCGGCGCAACAGTAACAATGAAAAACGCACTTCGCACCATGGATACGCATTTGACCGAACTGATGCCGAGTCTTGTTCGTCAGGGGTTTACTCGAGTGACTGCAGCCAGGGTGGACGTACTACAGAGTGCGGACCGAATCGTGCAGGGGAGTCAGGTGAGGTTCCGGACAAAAGTAGCCGAGCTTGCAACGTACGAAAAATCCATCCGAGTGGCTGATCCTGCCTATAATCTCCGGCTCGGGTACAGCCTTACGTATGTAAATGGCATTGTTGTACGTAAGGTGTCTGACGTCGCTCCGGGCACTGTCCTCACTACAGAGCTGGTTGACGGTCGCTTTACATCCGAAGTTAAAAGCTTAGAATAAACATACATTATGGCAACAAAATCAAACGCGGTAAATTTGACCAAATCGCTCGAAGAGCTTGGAGCAATTGTAAGTTGGTTTGAGAATCAGAGTAATGTAGACGTGGAAGTCGGTCTTGAAAAAGTCCGCGCCGCGGCCACCCTCATTACTGCCTCTAAAAGCCGTCTTGCAGAAATTGAAAATGAATTTCGTGAACTCGAGAAAGAAATTGGCGGGAGTGCTGTTACAGGCGAGTAGGAATCCCAACCCCTTACGTACACATGCTTTGTGAGTGTTTTATCACATTGTCATGAAATGTGAAGTGATGCGGCTCTAGCACATACGGGGTGTGTGTCGACCCATCTTCGCGTATACTGAGTGACATTCAATATGGCAGATCATACCCAATCTCCAACTCTGACTGAAGAAAAAGCCCCAAGTATTTTTGGGCTACTTTCGTCGTATAAAAGTATCATCACATGGCTCGTACTCCTGGGAATAGTTGCAAATGCATTTACGTTGTATATTCCAAAGTTGGTTGCGGAGGGAATTGACGCATATGCGATGACTGGTCAGTATTCGATCACGCTCGCTGTATGGTTTATTGTGTTTACGCTAGGGATCATGGTGTTTACCTACGTGCAATCAATTGTACAGACCTACGCATCGGAACGGGTCGCTCGGGATATGCGCATGAAGTTGGTGGATAGTATATCGCACCAAAATTTTCGGTTTGTATCTGATAAGAATCCAGCAAAATTGCTCACCAATATAACGTCAGATATTGACGCAATTAAACAATTTGTATCCCAAGCGATTGTGTCACTGATTTCATCCGGCGTGATTATCATTGGGGCTACCAGTATCTTACTGACGATTGACTGGAAACTCGCCCTCGCAGTATTGCTCATTATTCCAGCTATTGGCACCACATTTTTCATCATTTTAAAACGCGTACGAAAATTATTCACGGAGGGACGAGCGGTAATTGACGGACTCAATAAAGTCATTAATGAAAGTATTGTTGGCGCAGCACTCATTCGAGTGCTTGATTCATTTGCAACCGAATCTGAAAAGTTTGCACTGTTAAATACTGAGTCTCGCACGATTGGTATGAAGATACTTGGCCTGTTTTCTTTTATGGTGCCCTTAATTACTTTTATTTCGAGCCTGGGAGTGCTCACCGTCGTGGTGTTAGGTGGATATTTTGTGACAACGGGAGCTATGTCAATTGGTTCCTTTGTGGCTTTTATGAGTTACATTGCTATTTTAGTCTTTCCGATTCTGGTACTGGGATTTATTAGTACTATTATTGCACAGGCTACCGCTTCGTATGAACGTCTCTATACAATTTTGTCCGCTGCACCAGTACTTGAATTAGGGACGATAAAAACACCGCTCACCGGAGCCTTGGCGGTTGAAAATATCTCACTTTCGTTTGGTGATAAAACGGTCCTTTCAGCAGTTTCCTTTACGGTCGCTCCTGGCAGTAGAACGGCCATTATCGGTCCTACGGGTTCTGGTAAAACTCAATTGTTACAAGTCCTCGCCGGGCTTACCTCACCAGAGAGTGGTCAGGTCACCTATGATGGAGTGAAAAGTACTACCTATGATCAGACAGCATTTTATGCCCAAATTGGTCTAGTTTTCCAAGATAGTGTGCTTTTCAATACCACGGTACGGGAAAATATTGCATTCAGCACGTCAGTCACAGATACCGAGTTAGCTAAGGCAATTCAGACAGCGGAGTTGGGTGATTTTATACATACTCTTCCGCAAGGCCTGGATACCATTGTGTCAGAACGCGGATCGTCATTATCAGGTGGGCAAAAACAGCGAATTATGTTAGCTCGAGCTTTGGCGCAGGATCCTACCATTCTCTTTCTTGATGATTTTACCGCCCGAGTTGATTCGGTGACAGAACAGAAAATTCTTGAAAATATTAGCACGAATTATCCGCATCTTACTTTGATTTCGATTACTCAAAAAATTGCACCAATTGAATCGTACGATCAGATTATTTTGTTGGTGGATGGACAGGTGGCAGCTTTGGGTACACATACGACACTTTTGCGTAATTCTATAGATTATCAGCTCATTTATAATTCGCAGCGCTCCACTCATACTTATGAATTACGAACTTAATGCAGCAGAAAACAAGAATACACAGTCGACTGTTGCTGCGGTACGATCGCTTGCACCTCTCGTGACTGGAGAAACCACGCCCCTTATTTGGGCGGTGATAGCAACGCTGCTTAACTCGGGGATTACGCTCGCCGCACCACTCCTGATTGCCTACATCATTGATACGCATATTATCAAGTTACAGTTTGGAGGGCTCTTGCCGTATGCATTCGTGCTTCTCGGTATTTACATGGTTGGATTTATTACTAGCTATTTACAGACTCGGCTCATGGGTGGTGTCGGGCGGCGATTACTATTTCGTTTACAAGGGAATATCTTTACTAAATTACAAGAATTGCCGGTGGCTTTTTTCTACGCAAACAAGACTGGTGATCTTATTTCCCGTATTAATAATGACACGGATAAACTTAATCAGTTTTTCTCACGCACGCTTGTACAATTTGTTGGAAGTTTGGCGAGCATGATTGGTGCTGCGATTTTTCTAGTTGTGTTGCACCCGCTCTTGGGGTTGGCAGCGCTTGCTCCGGCGGCGGTCATTCTGGTGTTTACCCTGCTTGTTTCGCCGTGGGTGAAACGAATGAATGCAGATTCACTTAAAACAACGGGAGACTTGGCGGCTGAAGTGTCCGAAAGTCTACAAAACTTTAAGGTGGTAGTGGCTTTTAATCGTCGCGATTTCTTCCGTACGCGGTTTGCGGTTGCAAACGAACGAAATTTTTTGGCAGCAGTTAAAGCAGGGATTGCAAATCAGGTATTACAACCTGCGTTTAGTTTAGCGGCTAACGCGGCACAACTCGTTGTGCTCGCGTACGGGATGTATCTCATTACAATTGGGGACTTTACTTTAGGACTTTTGGTGAGCTTCCTCTCATACGTGACGAGTGTCTATAATCCACTACGACAACTTGCCGCGTTATGGGCTGATTTTCAGATAGCACTCGCTGGATGGGATCGTATTTCGGTTATTTTACAGATGAAAAATCAGATGACGATACTGCCTGCTACGTTAGATACCTTAGTAGAGACGAAGTCACTACTTACTTTTAAAAATGTATCATTTGCCTACACTACAGGGAAAGTGGTATTAGAGAACATTAATCTGGAACTCCAGCCGGGGCATACTTATGCACTAGTGGGTCCAACCGGTGGCGGTAAAACAACCACCGCTTCTCTCATGGCTCGTCTCTATGATCCAACTGAGGGCACGATATATCTCGGGGGGCGTGATATTCGAACGTACGCTAATACCGAGCGGGCAGCAAAAATTGGCTTTATCCTCCAAGATCCTATTTTGTTTTCTGGGACAGTCAAAGATAATATTTTATATGGTAACCCTCAGTATCATGAGCATAGTGTAGAGGAACTTCAGACAGTAATTGCGGCGGCAGGCTTGTCTGAACTTGTGAAAAGCTTTGAAGGCGGTTTGTCTGGGGCTGTAACGTTAGATGACACGCTATCGCTCGGGCAAAAACAGTTGATTGCTTTTATGCGGGCACTTCTCCGCAAGCCAGAGTTGTTAATCTTGGATGAGGCGACCGCTAATATTGATACCGTAACTGAAAAATTACTCGAAACGATTATTTCTAAATTACCAGCTACAACAACTAAGGTGATTATTGCACATCGTTTGAGTACAATCGAAGATGCTGATGAAATATTCTTTATTAATGACGGTGCAATTGTGACGGCGGGTTCGATGGAACAAGCGGTAGCGCTTTTGCGTTCTGACCCGCGGTCGAGTTAGGTGAGGCGTGGAGATTACATTACTTTTTTTAACATTACTTTCTATGAAAAAAACGATCATTGGTATTGGACTTTTGCTACTGCTGACAGTAGTGCTCTGGGCATTTTTATATCGTACTCCACAGGTGACACCAGTGATAGTACCTGAACCGAGCCCAACTGCAACAACAACGCCTATAGTTGGTAGTCCTAAAAATGCAACGTACAGTATTGAAGGCATCCCGGTCACTCTCGTAAACGGTTCAGCACAAACTCCTACTGTGCCTGGTTCTGCATCAATGGTAGAGACTAATTACTTTGGAAATGAGGTCACGTATGATCTTAACAACGACGGTCGGATGGATACCGTATTTCTCCTTACTCAATCAACTGGTGGTACTGGAGTGTTTTATTATGTTGTTGCAGCCTTAAATACAACCTCTGGATATCGTGGTTCAGAAGGAGTGAGATTAGGTGATCGTATTACACCACAGTCGACTCGAATGAGTAGTGAACCTGGTCGAGTGGGGGTTGTCGAAGTGACCTATGCTGACCGCGCCCCTAGTGATAGTTTTGCAGTGGCACCCACAATTGGAAAGAGTTTACTACTCAAATTTGATCCGACCACAATGCAGTTTGGCACTGTAGAACCAAATTTTGCCGGTGAAGCCAATCCAAGCATACTGAAATTAACGCAAAAAAAATGGCAGTGGGTACGTACTAATTACACTGATGGTCGTGTCTTTGTCCCAAATAAGACTACTGCGTTTTCACTCACTTTCGGCACTGATGGAAAGGTGTCAGGTACAACTGATTGCAACAGTCTCGGCGGTCCCTATACAACAGCTGGCACAAGTAGCGTACTATTTGGTCGGATGGCTATGACTAAAATGTATTGTGACGGTTCCGAGGAAGGGGTGTTTGCAGATGCTCTTGGTCAGGTGAATACCTATTCATTTACCAGCAAGGGTGAATTACAGCTTGGACTTAAATCAAATTCTGGAACGATGATCATGCAGTAGTTTTTCACGCTCTGTTTCTCTGAGAATATAGGCGGAGGCACATGGATACGGTATACTGAGCGCATATGAAAATGAGTACACAATATAATATGAAGACAATTAAAATCGTGGCTGGTGTGTTGGGATTGGGGATGAGTCTTGTACCGTACGTGTCGTTTGCGGCAACTGCTACAACTGCTACAGCAAAATGCACATTCACTCGTGATTTAGAATTAGGAGTGACGGGGGATGATGTAAAGTGTTTACAAAAATTTCTCAACACTCACGGTTTTGTGATTGCTGCTTCAGGCGTGGGCTCTGTAGGACATGAGACGGGTGAGTATAAGACGCTCACAGAGGCGGCTGTCATTAAATGGCAGAAGGCAAACAAACTTACACCAGCTATTGGTTATTTTGGTGCTCAATCACGACTCTTCTTTAAAAATGGTGGGGCTAGTCTCGCGACAAGCGCTGGAACACCCGCAGTTAGCGCACCCTTGATTCAAGTGCCGGCATCTTCAGGTACAACTGATCCTGACGCAGCTCTCGCTGCGCAAGTAGCTGCTCTCAAAGCCCAACTTGAAGCGGCGGCGGCAGGGAAGCCGTATACGGTTCCTGCGACACCAGTTGCAACATTGCCTGCAGTTACTCCAGCTGCGACAACAGATGCTACCGTAGTTACTCCCGTTACCAGTACTACTTCGGCATCGGACGTATCTATACGGAAGAGTATGCTGACGGTACTTGACCTTATTGCCAAGGCAGATAAGGCAGTGAAAAAAGGAGCAAAGGGAAGTAGTCTCACGACTGCTACGGAGACACTCGGGACAGCAAAAAATGACATGTTTACTGCAGTGCGTGCCTATCTCACTGGCGACCTGGTTGCTACTACCGACTCGCTAGCAAAAGTTAAAAAAGGTGCGAATGCTGCCTATACAACTATCAGTAGTGCTACTGATAAAACTCGTGCGAGTAAAGCGATTGCTAATACCCAAGACAATTACGATAGTGCAAAAGATGATATCGCAACCGCCTCTGATGATGGCAAGATCGTTACACTTTCCAAGAAGTTATTGAAACAGGCGGCCTCACTTATGGATGATGCACAGGCTGCCTATGACGATGAAAAATATAGTGATGCACTTGATTTGTCTGACGAAGCTGACTCCGCGGTGAGTGATGCTGTCGCTAAAATTGGAAAGAAGTCATAACTACTGTGACCATTACACAAAAAAACCGCCAGAGGCGGTTTTTTTGTGTAATGAAATAGTCGTGTCCGCGGCATAAAAGTAGTTGTCATGACGTAGGTTATACTGGAACTCGTTATACCGAATATTGTTTCCAGGTTGTGCTGAATCCATGACAACCTATTCGCTTAACCTTTCATAACGATATGCAAGATCAGAAAAAAGACATGGGTTCAAAAACTCCTGTAGAACAAATAGAAACAGATCCTACTAAAAAATCAGAAGAAACAAAGAAGTAATTCTTTGTTAGCACTAATCCTCCTGTCATAGTAGACATGAGGATTTTGTGTAACGGTATCGTAGCCAAATGATGAGAGGTATACTATACTATACTATACTATACATGTTAAGCATTTTTTATGTACATAATCCCACCGCAAACCACCATTGGACACATTCACTTAACTGTTGGAGATATAGATCGAGCCCTGGCTTTTTATCAAGGAATTTTAGGTTTTGAAATTACCACCAGGTATGGTCCGAGTGCGGTCTTTCTCTCGGCAGGTGGATACCATCATCATATTGGTTTAAATACGTGGCAGGGAGTTGGAGTGCCTCCTGCTCCGCGTGGTCATGCGGGTATGTATCATGTCGCGATTTTGTATCCCGATCGTGCGGCACTGGCTACTGCACTTCGACGTCTCATTGATGCGGAGTATCCCATTACTGGTTTTGCTGATCATGGTGTATCTGAAGCGATCTACCTCGATGATCCCGACGGAAATGGGGTCGAACTGTATGTGGATCGTCCAAGAAGTGAATGGAAGTATACAGCAGATGGATCAATTGCGATGGTGACAGAGCCGCTTGATGTTGAGGCACTTCTCGCGCTCGCTCCACCGTCTGTCGAGTAATTCTCTACACTAGGTTTGCAGCGGTCTTCAGGTGCAGGTGTATACTGGGGTACTTATGACAACGTTTTATATTTTAGTAGCCCTGACTGCCATCGTTTTGGTAGCGTATTATTTTGCTCGTAAAGGGATTTATAGTGGTGAGGTCGCAAAAGATGCCGAGACACTGGCGAACTATTCACGCGATATTAGTATTTTTGCCGCAGAACCAGAGGCGGTTTATTATCCTAAGTCAGTCAAAGACGTAGTGTATCTCGTTGAACGAACGGCGCATTTGAAACAATCTAACCCTGCGATGTCCATTACCGTTCGGGCTGGCGGTACCTGTATGAGTGGAGGGTCACTCGGTACTGGTGCCGTGATTGATATGACACGACACATGAATAGTGTGGCGATTGATTCAATAACTCAAACTGCTACCGTCGGTGCCGGAGCCTATTTCCGCGATATTGAAGACGCTGCAGCGAAACATGGACTCATGTTTGCCCCCTATCCGTCATCACGCCGAATTTGCGGCATTGGGGGCATGATTGGAAATAACGCTTCGGGGGAGAAAAGTATTCGTTTTGGTACAACAAGTGATAATGTACTGTCGATGGAGGTAGTGCTGGCTGATGGGACAATTACCACGCTCACTCCAAAACCAGTAGACGCAACGTTAGGTGAGCGAGAGAAAAAAATTCTGACACTTGCGCAATCGAATGGAGCTGCGCTCGGAATAGCTGTAGGGGAAGTAAAGAAGGTTGCTTCGGGATATCGTCTCGATCAAGTACTCAAAGATGGAAGCTTTAATGCGGTTCCGTTATTCTGCGGCGCGCAAGGTACGCTTGGTATCGTTACAAAAGCGGTTCTCAAACTGGTGCCGACACCGGCTTACTTGTCGCTCCTGGTTATTTCTGCCCGTAACCTCGAGGATATTCCTGTGATGGTAAACGAAATTTTCAAATGGCATCCGGAAGCTATCGAGACCTTTGATAAAAATACCTTTGCTAAGGCGCGTGAGCACCTAGGTGAACATGCTAATCGGTTGCTTCCGTATGTTGATACTGATGCGAACCTCTTTATGTTGGCAGAGTTTAGTGAAGCAACCAAAGTGGAAACTGACATGAAGGCGTCTAGCTGTTGTGCGGCTCTATCTGCGGCCGGATATCATGTTGCTCAGGTGACGAATGAAATAGACGCAGCGTCAATTTGGGAGGTCCGTCGTAATTCGTTCCTGCTGATGCGAGACTATAATCCATCCGGATTTGCGGCGGTTCCTTGTATTGAGGATGTGATTGTACCGGTGCCAGTGCTGGCTGCTTTTATTACTGAACTTGGTCAAATACTCGAAAGACGGAATATCCATTATGGATTTCACGGTCATATTGGTGATGGATCACTCCGTATTGTTCCGGTGTTTGATACACATAGCACAACTCTTATAGATGATATTACTGGTTTGATGACCGATGTGTTTGCCGTCATTAAACGGTTGCATGGGAATATTAGCGCTGATCATAGTGACGGTATTATTCGAACCCCATTTTTGGCAGAATTTTATGGGCCGGAATTAACTGCGGTCTTTGCAGAGATTAAACAGATTTACGACCCGCTCAATATATTAAATCCCGGTAAAAAAGTAGGATTAACAAAGGTAGACATTGGTCGTTTGTTTGACAAAACCCTTATAAAATAAAAGTGATATCTGTGTAGGGTTACTGTTGCTGCGGTATACAAACGGTATATACTTAGGTCATATGTATATTAAAAAATTGTTTGATTACTCGGTGCCTGCTGTTGCTGCAACTACCGTATTTTGTCTCGTGCTTATTGGTTTGACACTGTATGCAACGCAAGTTGTCTATAAAATTAAATTAGCGAGTGACACGATTGAAGTGACAGGTTCAGCAAAAAAAGCCGTAACTGCAGATACTGGTAGACTTACGGTAACGCTCGAGGCAAAGACTGGTGTTGCTGACGTAGAGACAGGATCATCGCGTTTAGCAGCAGCATTGACCATAGTTGAGACTTTTTTGAAAAAAGAGAATCTGACGGAGTATGAATTACCAGCTGGAAACACAAATGCTGATTACTACTATCCGCAAAATAGTGCACCAGTTCTCTCTGGGTATACTGTTACTCGTAGTGTAGTGATTCGTAGTCAAGATGTTGAACGGTTGAAGGCACTTGCAAACGATTCGAAGCCCTTTACCGGAATTGGATATACGGTGAATGTGAGTGGACTTGAACTCACGTACAGTAAATTAAATGAGATGCGGGTAGCTCTCCTCACAGAGGCTATTGCTGACGCTAAAGCCCGGGCTGAAGCAATTGCTACAAATTCTGGACGTGGGGTCGGACAGTTGCGCAATGCTGCAGGTGGAGTTGTACAGGTGCTGCCAGCTGACGGAGTAGAAATTAGTGATTACGGTACGTATGACACAACAAGTATGCAGAAAGATGTGATGGTAACTGTCCGTACAACATTTAGTTTGCAGTAGTTGCTGGGTAGTATAGTATGTGCGAAAAGCAAGAACTACTCTGATATACTAATACCATGAAAGGCGTTGTAACAAAACGTGCGATATTTCGTGTGTTCTTTTGGCCAGGTACGGTTTTGACCGTTGCAGTCGTGCTATTTCTGATAGCGGCCTTTAGCGCGCACCGACAAGTGGCTGATGCTCAGATGGTTAATTTTTATGCGAGTGAGTGTTCCGGTGGTTGGGACGGTGTGCAACTGGCTGCCGGCGAACCCCAGGTTACGGTACCTACAGTCATAAACTACACCAAGGAAAATTCAGCGTACCTCGAAAATAAAACCAGTCCAATTTTGTGTGGACAGTTTACTGGCACACTGCCTCCCGAGACGTATCATACTCGAGTAATGGTGCGTTTTTCCTGGAAGCAGGAATCGCCACTACCGCTACCGGCACTCATTGATATGAAAACAGAGTCTACCAATATGAGTACAAGTACCGGTACGACAACTGAAGCTACTTCTGAAGGAGGTTCGTCCGGGAGTTCTCTCGGAACAACCTCGTCGGAATTTACATCTGAGGCTACCAGTTCACTCACAAGTAGTACAACTACTGATGAATCTGCTTCGACAACGTTACCGAAAGGTGTGATAGGTACGAGTACGTCGGTACTTCCACTCGATACTACGAGCAGTACAACTCCTGTTGAGTCAGAATCAGCAACAACGACCAATACCGTACCGACGGTCTCTGGTTCGGAACCAGATCAGGCGGTGACTCCATCTTCTGAACCTAAGGCTGAACTAGAACCTGTCCCATCTCCAGTTTCAACGCCTGAAGCAGTGCCTACTCCAGCATCCAACAGCGTTTCTTTCTGGCCGTGGGTACTACCTACCTATGCGCACGCAGAAGAACTTTCGACCAGTTCTGTTGAACACACGTCTACTTCTACTCAGTCGGCTGTTCAAGGTACAGAAACTGCGACTAATACTGTGGTAGATACTGTAGCTACCAGTGCGGATGCTGTGTCTTTGTCTACTACTGTGACTCCGGACGGAACGCAGTTCGTGGTGCAGTACACCCTTGATGGAACGCTTTGGCACATTTTGGGATATGTATCGAGTGTTGACAATGATGTACGGTTAGAATTTCCGAAAGAGGTTCTGCCAACTCTGGATGATATTTCCCATATAAAATTATCTGTTACGCCACTGCTCAATTTCGACACGATGCAACCTGTCTACCTTGATGCAATATGGCTGGAGGTGAGTTATGCGCCACTTGGTGAACTTGGTGTACATGGTATTTCAGATATTGTGCCAACGATTTCACCTTTTGACACCCTTATTTCTGATGTGGTTATACCTGCTACGGATGCTGCATCGACATCAGAATTACATATGACCACTTCTGATTTTGTGAATCGTATAACGAAAGTACATGGAATTGATGAGCGGTATGTTCTCGTGAGTGTACTGGTCAGCACTTCGACTACTGAGTTGTGGCTATTTGATATGACGGATCATCTCGTTCATCGTATAGGTTCAGGGAAGGCCCAGATTGGTACTATGCAAGCTGGTAGTAAAGACGGGATGATTTTCTGGCTCAATGCAGAACGTAATACGATTTATACCTATGATTTGCGGACAGCGGGAAGTTTGCATGAAATGATGCTTGTCGGCAATTTGCCAGCAGGGGCTGAATATGTGCTGACGTTCCCGTTTACCTCATGGCAAGTGATTTGGCGTGGTGATGCATTTTATTTCCGCACACGAAAAACTGGGGAAGTATTCCAGGATGAAAATACAGATTCTGCTAGTAAGTTTTTTACCTATTTTAATCTGAAACATGCTCTACCTTTTGATCGTATTCAGACAATTGGTGGTACTTTTATTTCTGAAGGAGAAGATACATTTAGCCCGACCAGTACCAGTACTGCCGAGAAAGTAAGTATTATGGAGAGCGCAAGTACAAGCAGTAGCTCAGCAAATTCAACAAGTACTACATCACCCGCACTATGATTCATCACTCGTTTACAACACGGCAATTATGTATGAGTCTCGGTATTGGTTGTGTCCTTGGCGGTATCATTATGTGGACAGTTCCACATTTCATACCACATACACCTCAGAATCCCTTCCCCCTCCTTGACCCAGGAGCTGGCGAAATTCGGCAGAATGATCTTTTGGTCCGGTTTCAACCCCTACGTGAAAAATTACTTTCGGAATACAAGGATAATCCTGACTTTACTATCGGGTTGTATTTTGAATATTTACCAACCGGCTCAAATATTTCGGTTAACACCGACGTAGCAATGTGGCCAGCTAGTTTAATTAAAATTCCGGTGGCTATGGCCGCTATGAAAAAGGTAGAACAGGGTGATTGGCAAATGTCGAATGAACTGGTTATTTTAGATGAAGACAAAGATGCTTCATTTGGCCAGCTCTATAAACAGCCAACCGGTACGACGATGACCATTGAAGCACTCTTGCATGCGACACTTGTCGATTCTGACAACACAGCTCACTTTGTGTTGTTGCGAAATATTGACGCTGCAGAACTAGAGGGCGTGTTTTTCCATCTCGGGCTTGATGACTTTTTAACATCATTTAAAAATTCACCAAATGCTCAAACTGAAGATAATCGAATGACGGCTAAAAACTATTCGGTCTTCTTCCGTTCCCTGTACAACGCAACATATCTCTCGCCTGAAAATTCTGAAAAATTCTTGTCCATCTTAACTGATAGTGGTCATGAATATGTACGCAATGGATTGCCAGAAGGGACCACTTTTGCGCATAAAACAGGTATCCGGGCTGATTCAGGCGTCTGGGCTGATTCCGGTATTGTGTATGCTGCCAAGCGGCCATACTTACTGACTGTTATGCTTGAGAAGCGAGATCCAAAAAGTGCCGTAACCGAAGCAGATGCCGCTGCTCTCTTTAAAACTATTTCTTCGGAGATTTATACCTATGTTACGGCGCTTTAGTAAAATTTTTATCACGCTGCTACTGCTTGTCTCAACGACGCTCGTTCATGTCGAGTTCGATGGTGTTGTGCGTACTCTAGAAGAACTGACTACTGGTAGTGGTAAAATCGTTGACCGTATTCATCTCGCTCGTCACAACCCAAATGTAGTTGATAATTTTGGTGTCGGTATACGACATGCCGAAGCGTCAACTGATTTTCATGATGAGCAGTTTCATCTGACTGTAGGCCCGGTTCCCGGATCGACGAGTGCCAATTACGTATATGCGTCAATATTTAATCCGTCTGGTTCGGGTAAAACCATCACCATTAAGCGACTGATGGTAAGGGCAAACGCTGCGGCAGCTGCTAACTTTGTTAATTTATCAGTCAGACGAATCACTGCAGCATCGGTTGGTACGCAAATTATTGCAGTAGATATCCCTCATAAAAATACTGAATCTTCAGATAGCATAGCTGATATCCGCAGTACTGGTCCGACGGTTACGTTTGCAGGAACGGCTGATTCGAGACTCTTGGGACAACCAATGCCGGGTGCAACTGGGTCTGAATATAGTTACCGAGAGATTATGTTTTCGGGTACAGATGAAACAATTGTGCTCCAAGCCGGAGAAGGTTTAGCGGTGTATCAAGAAGCGGCTGGCGATGTTGATGAACGCGTGCAAGCAACCTTCGAATGGGCTGAGGTTGACACGACACCAACCGCACAAAATGAATACCTGATGGCGCTCCCTCGGGTTGAGAATGCGGCAGGTATCAATTATGTCTATAACTCATTTTTTAATCCTTCTACTTCGAGCAAAAGCGCGGTAATAAAACGCATTTGGTATGGTACCGAGAGCTGTGATGCTGCTGCAGTGTATACCAACAACGTGGTCGTGCGTCGTATTAGTGCTGCGTCAGCAGGAACCCTGGTGTCTACGGTAAATATTCCAAAAAAAAATACTAACAGCAGTGACAGTGTGATGGATGTTCGTCATACTGGAGTAACGGTGACCACAGTTGGAGGTACTGACGCACGACTCTTAAATGTCACACCGTGCGGGACGACCGGGGAGCAACAAGGATGGATGACATTTAATACAAGGCCCGTTGATGAACAGATAGTGCTGAAGCCAGGTGAGGGGATTGCACTTATGGCTGATACGGCCGGGAATGCCAATCAATTAACACGCATGTTTGTCGAGTGGGCAGAAGTTCCCGTTTTGAATACTCCTGCTGCAGAAGGTGAGTACCTCTGGTCGTCCAGTCGAGTCGAAGTGGCGGCTGCTCTCGGTACTACCTTTTATACCGCGTTTAATCCAAACGGATCAGGTAAAACAGCGGTGGTTAAACGAATTGTTATGCGGGTGAATGCAGATGCTGCGGCTGCCTATTCAACATTTAACGTCCAACGCATTTCCACTTCAACCACCGGTACTTTAATTACCAATACTGATATACCAAAGAAAAATTCGAGTTCGAGTAACAGTAGTATGCAGTTGCGCTGGTGTGGAGCCGCGTGTGCTACGACCATTACTGCTACGTACGTTGGAGGTCGTAGTGTGGCAGCGGCCGGTTCGTCTGAATCCGGCATTATGAAGGTGTTAGGAGCTGGTGCTGTGGGGCAAATTCACGGTGATAATGAAATTGTATTTATGCCAAGTGAACCACTCGTCCTCCGGGCAGGGGAAGGGGTTGGTGTATATCTGAATTATGTAGCGGGTAACATTAATAACTATGTGAAAATTAGTGTTGAATGGGGAGAGGTGAATAGTGCTCCGACAACTACCAATCGGTATGCCATTGATATTGGTGCGCTCCCAGGTAGCACCGGCGCATCAAATAATTACGCGACCTTTTTTAATCCCGCAACTTCAAGTAAAACTGCCATCATTAAACAAATGGGGGTGCGGGTGAATACGACTGCTGCAGCGACAATTTCACCAATCCAAGTGAAGCGTATTAGTGCTGCGTCCGCCGGTACTCTCATTGTTGCTGCGAACATTCCAAAAAAAGATACCAATGCCACAAACAGTGCTATGCAAATTAGATATACTACCGTCACTGCGACCTATAGCCAGAGTGTTGACGCTCAGCTCGCAGCAGTGCAGACGCCCAGTGCCGTGGCCGCCGCTACGGCACTGGGTCAAACTGGTTGGAGTCAGATGTCATTTGAAAATGATGAACCGATTATTTTACAACCAGGAGAGGGGATTGTGCTCAATAATAATGCTGCGGCCAATGCTAATCATCGGGTGTATTGGTATCTCGAATGGGAGGAGGTAGTCGGTACGAGTACACCAGCAACCGAAGGACAGCACTTGATGTCGGTCGGTCCAGTTACCGGTTCTCTGACTGCAGGATATGTCTATGCTTCGTTGTTTAATCCTGCCACTTCAAGCCTCCTCTATGTGGTGTCGAGAGTGGGTATTCGGGCAACGCGCACCGGTACATTAACTCCACCAGGCTATCTAAATCTTTCACTCCGGCGTATTACGGGAGCTACGGGCGGGACCCTCATTACGGCGGCAAATATTCCTGAACAACATTCAAGTACAACACTCACTACTGCCCAAGTCCGCACCACAGGGATTGTAGTTACGTACGGAGAGGCCACCTCTTCGAGGTTGTTTAGTGTGATATCGCCAGGAGTAATTCAAGAATCAATCGGTGTCAGTGATAGAGAATTTGTATCGAGTGATCCTTTCGTATTGTTCCCCGGAGAAGGTATCGCGCTGTATCAAGAGACCGCCGCCGGCGACGTCGGCGCACGCTACGCAATGGATGTCGCGTGGCAAGAAGTTACATTACCAGCAGCCCCACCATCTATCACCATGTCTATTTCGAGCAGCTCGATTGGTTTTGGCTCTCTCTCGAATTTTGCGTCGCGGTATGCAACAAATGATGGTCTCGGCAGCAGTACACTCTACGCAACTGCACACACCATTTCAGCGTCGACCAATGCGACGGGTGGGTATGTGATTACGGTAAACGGCTCAACCTTGACGTCAGGAGCGAATACTATTAATCCCATAGGATCAATCGCACTTTCTCCAAGTATCGGTGCGGAGCAATTCGGCATCGGGGTCAGTACGGCTACCGGCACTGGTCTGGCTGCGGCCCCCTATGCCACCACCAATCAGTATGCGTTTGCTACGTCGTCTTTCCCTGATACTATCGCAACAGGGGCGGGTGATAGTGTCTCCTCAATTTTCAATGTGAGTTACGTTGCAAATATTGCTGCCAATACCGAAGCCGGTACATATAACAGCCAGGTTACCTACACAGTTACAGGCGCTTTTTAGTGCATTTAAATTTGTGAATAGTACGTACTGAAATACTCGAGTGGTAATTGTAACCTCGAATGATTGAATAAGAATATACTCTTGTGATAAAAGAGAGTCTTTGCATGAACTATTCATTTACAGATAATAATTTATATTCCATAACTTACTGAAAACGTACAATTAAAAAAAGTTCTTCACAGGCGAACGTGTGTCCCCGCAGACGAACATGATATTCTCATAACTGAGTTCACCCACTCTTGTTCGTTCTTAATTTGTTTTTTCGTCATGTCGCTCTATACTCTCAACCACCCCCTCACTAAACCCCTCAGCCTCCTCCTCGTCATCGCAGTCACGATTGTGACTATTTTCCCAATCCGTCCCGCTGAAGCGGCGTCTTTGACTGGTCTTTCAGATACCATGACATCACTCTCGATTAGTG
>JANPGF010000042.1:0-8090 GCA_031423775.1 Candidatus Kaiserbacteria bacterium
GCCTCCATTACTTTATTAAAAGTATTTCCTAGTCTTAATGCCATTTTATTTTCTGTAAAACCATCTTCATATAAATCCCTGCTTTTCTTTCCTAACTTTATTCTAAGGTTTTTGTCCGCTAACAATTCCATCAGTCTTGCAGCAATTTCTTCAGGTGATCTATCCTTTACGATGAAGCCATTCTCTCCATGGCGAACTGATTCCACAATGGCTCCTTGATTTACCTAAACACAAAACGATTAACCTCCATCCGTCACTATTACCGCAACTGCGTGGTGCCAGTCCAATTCGTAGCACTATCCTGCAAGACATTCGCGAGACAGGCGTTACCGTCATGCTCCTTGATGCGCAACTCGACCATGGACCGATATTGACCCAAGCTAGTGCAGACATTACAGAAAACGAGTGGCCGATTCCTGGTCACAAGCTTGATGAGCGACTCGCACACCAAGGCGGCACACTACTCGCAGAAACGATTCCGCAGTGGATTGCCGGCACGATTACCCCAACAGAACAGGATCATACCGCCGCTACCTTCTGCACCAAAATTGATAAGAGCATGAGTGAACTTGCACTCGACCCATACAATCTACCGACCGGAAGCGAAGCCTACCAAACACTCCTTAAAATTCGCGCGTTCGATGGTTGGCCTGAAACTTTTTTCATTCATAACGGAAAACGTATCAAAATCAAAGACGCTCATCTTGATGGAGATGGACGACTTGTAATCACTCGTATTATTCCCGAGGGAAAAAACGAACAGGATTGGACTCACTCCTTCCGCAACCTCAACTAATGGTTCAATCGATTGAACCATTAGAACGTAGTCTCGACTGATACGTTTGCAAAACCCCACACGTATTGTGTGAGGTTTTGCAGGATACTGTATTTATTCAGCCGCTATTTTCAGATAGTGGTATATCACCGGGTTAACATTCCAGTACTGTTGACGCTCGGCAACTGTCGGCAACAATTCAATCTGACGAAAATGATGGACCAGAGCTTGGCGCACCTGTTCTAAAGTTGCCTCGGCAGCCATGCCTACCCCGTCGTATTCGGTTGGTTTCTCTGCCAGTGGAACTGTTTCTAGATTATTCTCGTTACAAAACCGCATCCACAGTGCTACCACATGAGACATAGGTCCGGTCTCGAGATTTCGGAATACGAGAGCGGGATCTGCTCTGCCATACCCAGCCTCCTCAAGCAATCGTTCTGTTTCTTTCTGTTCACGCTCTTTCAGGCGCCGTTCACGTTCCTCCTGACCACCTTGTGGGGTAAATTTGTAAATTTCGGCCATACAATACTATGCCCCGAACCGCATCATGTCTTTCATCTTGCGCGCACCCTTTCGCCAGAGACTTTGCTTTTTGGTACGCGATCGTTGCAACTCTGATTCGAGCTCACTGCGCACTACATCTATCGCTCGTTCAAATGTTTCCTCAGTCGCTTCAGCCCGGTGCAAAATACCGGCGCTCGAAATATTTACTTCAACCCGATAGATATCGCCATTGCGCTTTGGAGCTACTTTAGCAAACTCTACCTCACACTTTACATCAGTTTTACCACCCAAGAATCGATCAAGTGTCTGTAGTTTTTCGGTAACCAAATCCTGAAGATGGGGACGCACCTCAGTATGAGTGTGCTTAAACGTAATCCGTTGTAATGACATAAGTTGTGTGATTAATCGGTTAAAAGTCACATTGAATGAAGGAGTATCCGTTACCGTATGTTCTAATCCCCTCCCTCTATAACTAGTATATCACTTTCAATGTTACCTACTCAATTGGACAGACATTACCAACAGGAGCCACTATCGGTGCCACCCCCTGACCATAGTGAGTGTGCAGGTAGTCAATAATATCGGAGGATTCATACATCAAAACACCTCGTTCAGTATCTTCGAGAAAAGGTGTTTGGTTCTTACCACCCTTCTCGAGCAGCTCTTCTTTTGCCGCCGGATCAGCAGATATATTACGCAGTATGAGGTCTGCCTTTATCGTTTGATTCGCGGCGAGGACACTGAGGCAATAAGGACACGTCGGTTTGTAGTAGAGAGTGAGCATAGAATATTGATTAGATATGACGTCTATAATAATGCAGAAAGCAGTAGATACGCGACCAGTGAGTTAATCAGCAAACCCGGTACCACCACAAAAGCTACACGATAGTTGTACATATTCATCTGTCCTCCCAGTTGTACCGTGAAATAAAACAGAGTTGCCAGCAACAACGAAACACCTGCTATCTGTAATTCGGTCAAATCGATAACTCTCGCGAGCATCCCGTGCGTAGCTTCATAACCGTTTAGACTTACTGATGACGAACCTCTAGCTCCAAAAGTAAAAAACATGCCGACATTTGGCTTAGTGCATAAAAATACACCTACAAAGAGACCATATATAATCGACCATATTCGACCGTTCTCTTTTTGATTTTCTAGTCCCGCGAGCTGTGAGTAGAAAAAGAAACATACAATATATGTGATGGAATGCATATAATTTCAAACGGGCTATATAATATGGCCCAAATGAGCACCCACAGTATACCATGTTGAATTATCTGTACTTTTCTGTACAATACTCCCACTTGCCTCAAAACAAGTAAAGGTTACCTTCCTCGGTAGCTCAGCGGTAGAGCAGTCGACTGTAACATTGAACCATGTTCAAAATAGCAGCCTAATCGAGAAATCGATTTTGCAAACAAGGTGAATTGCTGGAACCCCCACGGTCGAAAGATCAGGGCAATCAGCAGCCAAGCTTTTGGAGAAATCCAATTGAAGGTCCAGAGACTATCCCTTACGGGAGTAGGATGCAGCAACGCATTCGAAGCGCCTTGCACCGTCAGTGTAGAAATACAACCGGTGATGATATAGTCCACGCCATACAGTAACGTATGAATAAGTGT
The DNA here is from genome assembly GCA_031423775.1 of Candidatus Kaiserbacteria bacterium. Classification (GTDB taxonomy): domain Bacteria; phylum Patescibacteriota; class Minisyncoccia; order Phycocordibacterales; family UBA918; genus OLB19. The sequence continues at coordinate 2,905 of JANPGF010000042.1, forward strand.
AATCGATTGGTCGCAGGTTCGAATCCTGCCCGGGGAGCTCTAAAAATCTTTAACCACACGCAAGTGTGGTTTTTGATTTACTGCTCCCTATCCTGAAGTTGAACAACCTGAACAAAGTGAGAGTGTGGAAATTGAAGTTATTCTTGAAAAAATTGAAAGTTACATTCCAAAATACGTTTAATTTTTGTTAGACCACAGAAATAAACCCGTTCTTTCATATTACTCATAGCTTCTGAGATTTTCACATACAAACCCCTGTCAGGTCGTACAAAAGGATGCTACGCTTTACTGGTACATCATCTGAATATGTTAGTAGTATATTTTTCGCTTATCATAAATATCCTTGTTGCTGGTTTTTGGGGTATTGTACTATCGTTTATATATAAAAATGCAGCAGCGGATTATGCCTTTGGCAAAGACTCGCCGGCACGGCGGATTCTCGGCAACATGTATGCTGCTATCGCTCTCGCGAGCATAGTCGCACTCCTCTCTCCTCCCCTACTCCGAGAAATTGTACTTGTGCTCTTTCCACTGCAGATGCTCTATAAGCTCCTCTCATTTCTTACTGCTCGGAATAAACGCAACCCGGTGATTATTTCCAATGTCTGTATTGCTGTACTGCACAGCATCAGTCTGTATCTTTTAGTGTTCTAACTTAATTTCTATGAAAACTATTCTTATCACTGGAACCACTTCAGGTATTGGTCACGCTACCGCACAGTATTTTTATGAAAAAGGATGGAATGTTATAGCAACGATGCAAGACACTGATGATACGCACGGTTTTACCCCATCAGATCGCCTGCACATTCTGGCACTTGATGTTACGAAACCAGCACAAGCCGCAGACGTCATTGCGACAGTGATTGCAGAGTATGGTGCAATTGATGTCCTCGTAAATAATGCGGGGTACGGGGTGGTTGGACCGCTTGAACTCGTATCTCCCGGGTCACTGACCAATCAGTTTATGACAAACATAGTTGGCATGATGAATGTCACTCGCCTGGTCATCCCCGGCATGCGAAAACGTAAAGCCGGAACCATCGTGAACGTATCGTCGATGATGGGGCGAATCTCATTCCCCTTCTTTAGTCCCTACAATGCCAGTAAATGGGCAGTCGAGGGTTTTTCAGAAAGTCTCCAAATGGAACTAAGACCATTTGGTATACACGTCAAATTAGTTGAACCAGGGACAATAAAAACTAACTTTTTTGATAATGCTGACGTGGCAAAAGACGAACATGCTCTCTACCCACTCTGGTCACGCGCCTGGAAAAATGTGTACACACGAGGTACGACCGGAGCCGATGCGACACAGGTAGCACAGGTTATCTACCGTGCAGCCACGAGTGGGTCCGCGAGAATGCGCTACGCGGTTGACCCCCTCTCAAAACTGTTACCCCTCCTCCGAGCGACATCACCACTGCGATTATTTCAATTCATCATTGGTCAAACAGTACGATAAATAACTATATCGACGCATCAAAGGATGGCGGTTTTCTTTTAGTCAAAATCACACCCACTACCCCACTATCTCCAACCGAACATCATCCCAAGTACGGAGCCGTTAAAATCACCAGCCACGTCTGCGCGTGGTTTTTTGTTTTTGGCTACCGGAGAACAATATATTGACACGACGCATGTTTTGTACTGCAGTATTTTTAGTGTCGATACACACCGGGAGAAGACGAATGACCGATGCAGCAGACTTTATGAAGAAACTCATGGAGCGGCACAACCCGCATATGACGGCAAATGCCGATAACCCGTTGCCATACAAGCAGCTATTTCTTGTCCTCACCCTCAAAGGTGAGAAAAGCAAGGTGCTGAATTGTTCTGACCACGGCGTCGTCCATATTGATGTGGATGGTCAAATTGAAAAGTATATTACCAAAGACGACGAGCCAACCGAGTTGCTTGTCACTCTTTGTAAGGCGTTTGCAAAGTCTGGCGCTGTAGTGGATTCGTTCGGACTCTACCAAGGCAGTGCAGGGCCGAACATGCTTCTGCGGAATGGCGTTCTCTTTGTTCGCCACAAGGCAATCGAAGAGCCGCCTGCTGATGTCCTGGCATATGAATACCGGGAACCGTTGTTTAAGGGCTATTAAGTCGTCAACTGCACGAGGCCAGCAATTTTTTGCTGGCCTCTTTCTTTTACATAAAATCACCTCACCTCCCCACTATTACTAACAGAACATCGACCCAGGTATGAAGCAAAAAATGACATGGTATACAAAACACCTTACCTCCACAGCAAATTTACTATATACTACTGGCTATGACACGAATAATTGCATCAAGTCCAAAGAAGAATTCAAAACCAAAGCCTTATAAATCACCGAAGCGTTTAGCGCTAAAGAAGGAAATGCTTGCTAAGAAGGCTGGCAAAAAAGGAAGAAAGTAGACCGCATACGCTAAGTGCACAAAAGCAAAAGCCATACATCTGTATGGCTTTTGCTTTATTAGAGAAAAAGTAACCTATCGAACAATTACTGTAATTTGACAATATATAAAAATAATGATTTAATTTATTTGAATGTTCCTTGTCCATACATAGTATTGGACATACAAACGAATCATCAAATTTTTGAAGGAGTACAGTCAAATGGCAAGCAGTGTATTTGCTAAACTAGTCTATGGCTTCCCCGTCATGACCGACGAAGGTGACGAGGAATATGTCGACACCGAACATGAACCACCAACCTGGCTTCGCGACGCTATTAGTGGGATTTGCTTTCACTAGAAGACATCTTGCTCAGATTGGCGGGACTCAGAGAACCTGAAGAGGAATACGACAAAGAGAACCCAGCAGTTATAGAAAAGTATACTGCGTACCGGAACGCAGAAAGAAGAGCGTCCGAAGAAAGTGAAATTGTCTTGGTTGAGCACTGCAAATCCGAATGCAGCATGTACATCCTCGGAATTAAGGAATCCTTCCAGAGTCCTCGGCGCGGTGAAGTTGAGCGACTAGGGCAACGGATCGAGGCCAAGCCAGAGTGGCGAGAGATTTTGAAAACATTCTGCGAACGTGCAGAAATACCGTTCACTGAGCCAGAATGGCTCCTTGCACCATTCTCGGAGTAAAAGTTCAATCGGTGCTTTTCTGAATGCTGTAACGAATACCAACACCGCCCCTGATTATTCTGGGGCGGTTTTTTAATGCACTCTCAATGTTTAGAACTGCTAAACAGAAATTCATGACGGTAGTATAAAAGTGCCATTTCATTTAGCGAAAGCTGACTACATATTTCCAAGCTTTTAAACTATTATAGTGTTTGACACAATCTAATAAATGTGTTATTTTAAATGCTGGTAAAAAAGCCGTTGTTATTTTCATATCCAGCTCGAAAGGAATCCTAATGTCCGCGACCGAAGCACTCTCACATGAGTTCCCTGTTACGATTGGTTCAGAAGAGGGCTTTGGTGTCCTCATTGTGACCGACCTGACCCTCATGGTCCGCCCGGCAGTCGGCGAACGCTATTACCAGTGGTGCCCGCACGATACCACCCTAATAAGCCAGGTCATGGACCTGGGAGACTGGGAAGATGGCAGCCGGATCACTTGGCACATCAGCACGAGCCTCAGCATGCAGGAAGCTCACGAGCTGATGCACACCGGCTGGAAAGCCTACTTCGACTACTACTGCATGGCCAAAACCTGGATCGACGTCGATCTGTACTACATTGGTGCCGGAGGTGAAATCATCGGCAAGAAGGGATACGGATTTAGTGACGCCCACACGGATGGCGCCGTCTATATCTACACCAAAGCGTTCTGGGAATCCGTTCACGAAAGCGGTGACCCGGCTCAAGCTGACTGGGCTCCCCTCCTGAAGCACGGCCGGCTACTTGATGCCCGGTCGATCGAAGTCATCATGCTTGATGAAATCGAGCACAAACTCGGCAACGGCCTTCGGTCGTCCATCGGCGGAATTGTCGTCGTGGTTCGTCCAGCGCCGGACACTCCGAACGGCTTCACTGCCCGCGGCTTTGAGATTGAGATGGAGTAACGCCGCAGATTTTTGAAGCACGTAGATTGAGACTCGAAACCGCTTGGTACACCCAGCGGTTTCTTTTTATATCAAAAGAATTGTTTTAGATGTTGTGGTTCTCTCACACTTTTAATATTTCGGCTTTGCATAATAATGACTTATTAATTGTAATACGATTATTATTGACATAATGTCATAAATGTGTTATTATAAAATAAATAGCACCTTGGAGGAACTGATGCTGGATTTTACCACCAACCTCGATGGACAGCCTGAAAAGGCTTTCTATCGTGATGAAGATTTCTTGACATATCAGCTTCTGGTCACGATCGACCTGAAGCTCGGCAAGACAATCAAGGCCGTCATCTGTTCCGCATCAAGGAACGATACGAGCTACCAGATCTTCGACGAAAACGGGCAATCCATGGGAGTTCGCAGGTTCACGTACGCATCGTCGTTCATGCACCGCAATCTTGTCGAAGACCTGAATGTTCTTTTCGAAGAATTTGGTGTTGAAATCACACCCGATGACCTTGCGGCGCTGACCTACCGGGCGGTTACCATTTGCGAAACCCGCTTTGGTGCTAGCACCCCTGAAGGTGACGTCCACTTCATCTTCATCTGACCAAACCCTTAGACCGCCCCTTCCACCCGGGCGGTCTTTCTTTTTTAAAACAGTAGCGCCACTGCCTGACTATCTCTAAGTGGACACTGGCCAAAGGCGGAGTTGAATAACAGAATCTATATGTTTTAGAACAAAAGTTTAATAGTAAACTCGCAGAGCCGAGCTATTGACTTATGACATTTGTAATGTACTCTATAAATAGACAGAAGGAGAATCATCGTGCCTAAAAGTAAACTACTTTGCAACGGATGCAACGCAGACATAATTAAAATAAAAGAATTAGGCTATATTGTGAACAACGATGTTTGGAAGGAAGCGGCTCCAGCGAATACTCTTCATTGCATTTCAGGCTACTTTTTGTGTATTTCATGTTTGGAAAACCGGATTAAAAGACGGCTGATTCCTGTTGACTTCCCCGAAGACCTCCCGATAAATTGGCCTGAGATGTATCCTCGTAGTGCACGTTTGTCTGAACGTTTGGGTCATACCCCAACAGTAATTCCGGACCACACCAATACGAATAACGTAAGCAGAGACCAACTGATGTCATCCGACTAGCAAGAAGGCTT
>JANPGF010000043.1:0-8128 GCA_031423775.1 Candidatus Kaiserbacteria bacterium
CGCTGGCTGGTGGCCTTCTGCTTTGGACTCATCCACGGCTTTGGATTCGCCAGCGTGCTCAGCGATCTTGGCCTGCCATCGTAGAGGATGTCAAAAAACCAGAGCAGCAACGAACATCGCGACCTCATGACTGAGGTCGCGACTTTTTTTACTCTTCCCTGCTATACTTTACCCATATTATGATTACCTCGTCACACATTATTTATAGCTGGGCACTAGCGAAGAAAACTGAAATAACGTCTCCAAATAACGAAAAACGTACCTTAGCGTTTGTTCTTGGGGCACTTTTCCCCGATACGCCTACGTACGTCTTTTTTGTGGTATGTGGTCTCATTCTGGGTTACTCAGGACAAGATATGTGGGACGATATGTACTTTAATTCCGGCTGGGCCATCCCCATCACCCTCACCCATTCCTTTATTCTCTGGCCACTTTTGATTGCTATTTCATCATTTGCGGGATGGAAATTCCTCAGATGGTTTAGCATTTCAGCCTTTTTACATGCTCTCGTTGATTTTTGTGTTCATACTGATGACGCCTATCGCCATTTTTGGCCATTTTCAAACTGGAAGTTCCATAGTCCCATTTCTTACTACAATCCTAGTGAGTATGGAATATACGTCAGCGCCTTTGATAGTCTCTTGGTTCTTGGACTTCTTACCTACGTATATACCAAATATTCTGGCAAATGGCGCTTGTTCATTTTTATCATAGGCGCATTGTATACATTTCGTCTTATCGCTGAACCGTTACTCATGCTAACAATGCACCATGGCTCGTAAACGTGGCAGTTCGCATACAACACTGACCGAAACCGCAGACGAAGTCGTCCGTGCGCTCGAAAAGATGTCCGGTATTAAAATGATTGCTCCTGGGATTATCGATGCCAAACGTTCAGGCAAGCGCCACGTAACCGCAGTGTATACTAGCGGAGGTATGACACTTCTCATTTCCGGCTCTGGAGTACAAAAGGTGGCTGTTCATCTCGTTGATCCAGACACTGCACCCACCCTCATCGCAAAACTCAAGAAAAATAAAAATCTTAAACTCTTTGCCTGGAACGAGCGCGACAAAAAACCTGGTCTCTCTTACTAGAGGCCAGGTTTTTGAAGTGCATTTCTGCCTATATCTAAATTTCGATCACGCTTGGTATAACCTCAACAGTTTCTGACGCAGTAATGTCATCATGTAAGTCACTGGAACACGTCAACGTAAAGACGGAAACTGATGTGATACCACCAACATCAAGAGAGCCGGTTTTATTAGCTGTGGGTATTGTGTACGGCTGGGCTAAACTGGGACCGCTTATTCTGCAGGTATTTGAAACCATATCTGAGATTTTCCACTCTAATGTTGTAGTTGCTTTCATCCGTATCACATCATGTGAGGTCCAGAGGCTCAATTCTGGAATATGATTTGCCATACATGCGTCCGTGACAGTATCCCATACTGCACCAGCGGCACAGAATACCTGCACATGGGTTGTATTCAGAGTCACTCCATTACTTTTTGCTATAAAGATATTGTCATCATAATTGAGGATAGTCGAATTCGAACCGCTCATATCACTACCCACAAGAGTATCCGTCGTATTATTTCGTACTACATATGGCGCATCCGCATGATCAAACATCCAGGCAACGTCAGATATACAGGTCTTTTGACCGATTGCAATAACGCAATCTGTGACATCTATCGTTGCGGTTGGAGGCGGTTGCGTAATCGTGATATCGGTATCAACCGGATCAGATAATCTACCGGTACTATCTTGTGCCCATGTCCGGAAAGTAAAAGTGCCAGGATTAATCCATTTATGAAACACCCGTTTTGTAGTACCGGAATCGACGTAACCAGAACCCGGTAGCCATTGATCAATATTGCCACTGCTGTCCCAGTCAATTCCATAGCGAATTTGATTATTGTCTGGGTCGGTCGAATATATATCAAAGCCTTGATTTTCATCAGTTAAATTACTGTTAGACTTCAGCGGTGTGACCTGTACTTCAGCGGGTTTTGCACTAACCGCAAAACCGCGAGCATTAAATGAAATAGTTTGTTCGGGGACGACCAATTTATACGGAGCATGATAGCCATTATTATCGCTACCGTTTGCACTCATCGGCGGTTCAGACACATGAAATCCCAAACTAAGGTTAGCGGGACAAGCAAAACTATTCCAGTAAAGGTGCGTTACGTAATAACGGAAGTAAAATTGTCCAAATGTTTCAGGAAATCGCATACTCACTGAAATTGGGCCTTTATCAGTGACTAAACATATGTTTCCCGAACAAGATAAATTACTGCTCGGATTAACAACCTCTGGTGTCGGAGGGTCAATGTCGAGGAGTGTATAGTAATACGATGTATTACCCCGACAAAAACTTCCGCCCGTATAAATGCCGATAAAATCGGGGTTGGCATTTTCGTGACCAGGCGGACCGTTTTTCCAGCCATGTGCCGGACCAGCATCTTTAAACCAGTATCCATAGGGCGAATCAAAACCATACCCAGAACCAACCCAGTGAATATCGGTACCACTATACGGTATATGCTCAACTTTAATTTTTGTTCCGACCGGCACTCCGGCGCCAGTAGCAATGGCGTTTCCCGTGGTTGTATCTACTAGCTGTGCTTTGTATGTTACCTGTGCAGAACCAGGACTCACTGCTTTATTCCAATAATGATCATTATTATCAAACAGTCCATCATCCCAATGGAAATATTGATATAACGTAGGGATATCACTCGTAGAGTATGAAATACTTTTTGCAAAAGTCATCAAAGGCAGAGCCAGCACTCCTCCTAAAATAACAAGTAACAGTATTATGAAATCACCCGGTAAAGTTGCAGGACTGTTTGACACAGCAGTCCGAGTGATCATTCTCCGACGAATCATCCAAACAAGTACTGCAACGAGCACAAGAACCACTCCTCCGATTATCCAAATTATCCGGTAAAAATGTGCAGGCAATCCAACCACATTCTCTGTGCCAGCGCTCCCCACAGCCTCGGTTTTGTTATCGATACAAAGAGCAGGATCAATATCGCTACAACGGTACGGAATAGTTACCTCTTCAATCTTGGAACCATTGTTCCATAAGGTGGCAGTGACATCAAAGTCACTGAGTGACTTTGATGGTGTAAAACTATCTTTGACTCCCATCATATCCCCAGTGACGGCACCCTCATACGTATAGGTATGAATGATAGCCCCGGACACATCCTTTACGTCAATCGTTAACTTCCCTCCATCAACAATCGGAGCCCCGGTGCTGTGGAGACAAGAAAAGATTCCGGCTTCCTGCCCAGCGATCAGAGGGTACGTCAGAGTACTAGGAAAATTTAAGCGCGTGTCTGTAAAGCCTTCTCGAGTAAAACGTACATTGAGGAGAGATTTTGTATCTTTGTAGACTACCTCACCCTGCACAAACGACACCGTCCCTCTTTCTTTTACTGCAGTGTAAGAGATTTTCTTTTCAGAACCGGGGAGGATAACAATTTTTTCACTTTTACTATCAAGTAGATTGGACGTTGATTCACCGGCCCAGTTGAAAAGCTTCCAGCTGACGACCACTGTTTGAGCAACCTTTGTTGTATTTACTACGTTTGCTGTAACTGTTACTGGCTCTTTTACAGTGAATTGAGGTGGGTACGAAGCAAAATAATACGGCCGGTCATTTGTCTTTACCGTATATTTATCAAAAAATACCTGACCTGTGGTTTGCCCCACTATTGAAAAAGGTACTTTATTCCCAGTAACATCATCAGTAAATGGCAGTCCCAGTAAATTAAACCGCCGGCTGGTCATAAAAAAGGTATGGAGTTCGTAGTCGCCAGAAAGTGCATACCCTGGTACGTTCCAATCAAATGAAACTGATTTCGTTCCAAGTGCCGGCAGAGTTACATGTTCTAGAGCAAAAAACTGATCAACAACTGGATATCCACTCGAATGCACCGCACTATCATTTTGACTATCGGTTTTAAAAATCTTTACCATCACGGTACCGTCAATGATTGGATAGGGATTACTGTTAGTTATCAACCCGGAAAAGGTCAGTGGTGTTCCCGACACCGTAGACAATACGGAGGGCTCAACATCAACCTGTATACTCCCAAATTTGTAATATTGAAAGCAGTCGACTGCTCCAGCCGGTCGCGAAATAGTAGGATTCGCAGCTTCTGATAACGTTGAACTGGAGAGTGTAATATCAGGCAATGACGCAGGCGGTATATCTTCCGCTAAAACTAATGCCGGTAAAAAAGTCTGTACCAATAAGAAACATATTACTAGTAAACCAATTAAACGAGTGCGAGTATTCATACATATATACTAGCATGACTCAGCACTACTAGCGGGGATACATCAAATATCGTCACTCGCAAGAAAAAACGTATAGATAGGCCTGGCATACACATAATAAAAAATGGTCCCTCCCCTAGAGGGTCTAGGTTTGTATTCTGTAGTCGTACCCCACTATAGTTGCATCGTTATAGTTGACTGCGGATTGTAATACCAACAATACAGTGTAACTTATAACGTTTGTGGTGGTGGCACAGGATGACTTGCCTGCGGGGAAATATCCGGAGCAGGAATGCTAGGATTTGTTGGAAAACGCGGATCATTGTGCGGTTGAAATACCGGCTCACCTACCTGAACTTCGTAGGGTGTTCTCCCGTTACTACTTTCTGGTGTAGATGTAGCGGCCGGGTCATTAAGCAATTTTTCACTAACACTCGCAAGCACGTTAGCATCAATGTCTGAACTCACGGCGTCAGCAAATTCAGATTCGATACGACGTTTTTTCACGGCAATCACCTCAGCAGCAGGCGTTGGGAATTTTTCAGATGACATATAGAGAAGTATATAACTACTTTCTATCGCAGGCTACCAAATCCTGTCAAAAAACAGAATCTACTAGCGTTTTTCTGCCTCAATTGTCCGGCAGGACTCTCCCTTGCAGGTCGATAAATCAGTTGCCCATGTTCGCAACTTGTTTACGAGACCACTATCAGCACTGCCTGCGATATTTTGCAGCTGTTGTGGGTCTTTCACATCGTCATACAATTCGTCTTCACCAGTTCGTACATAGTGCACAAACGTGTACTGAGGGGTACGAACACCAATATATTTTCCAACAAGTTCCCCACCCTTAATCTTTTCACTTTCAGTTTCAGTGTCTCTTGGCTCGCCGGTTGCCCCAAGTAATTTGGTATTTGCCGGGTCGGCGTGCTCAATTAACAACGCATTACGGTATGGGATAGTCTGCCCCAGGAGAAGGGGCGCAAAGGAACGACCATCGACACTCGTCGGCATTGGTAAACCAGCCAAGCTCACCATAGTTGGCGCGATATCGACGTTTGCAGTGAGAGCTGTTTGTACCGATCCAGCTTTAATACCCGGTCCACGGACGATGAGTGGCACGCGCAAGTCAGTATCAAATTCCGTCAGCTTTCCAGCCTCGAGACGATGTTCACCCAAATGGAATCCGTTATCTGACGTAAAGACAATATACGTATTATCGAGTTCACCCGACTTTGCTAACGTATCAATAAGATTACTCACCATATCCTCTACGCCGTACATTGAAATAATTCGCTTGTGATAGTCTTTTTCCAAAACGGTAATTTGCTTGTTTTCCAGTAACGCCGCTTGTTGTGCCCACTTTGGCTTATCAGTCATATCAGCCTCGTTAAAAGAATCCGGCTTAGGGAAAGGATGAGCCCCTAGCCAAGTTTTATCAGTCAAAAGTGACTCATATTTTGGCGCAGGAGTAGAGGGACTATGTGGAGTATATGGTGCGAGGTACAAGAAAAATGGTTTCTGAGCGGCAGCATTGGTAGTGATAAAATCAGTCGCTTTGTGCTCGATCACATTCATCATGTAATTAGCCTCTTTGTCTGCCATGGTCGCAGTTGCTACATCAACCTTGCAACTATTTTTACCTTTTTTGTTAGTGCCTGTTTTATCACAATTGGCGAGATAGTGTTCTTCCGGTTTACCATTCACATTAAGCGTATAGTTGTACTGTGCATACGCATTGCCGTCTATAGGGACCGCCCAGTCAGTCCACCCCGCTGGCACTGGATACTTCACCCCTTCCGCCGAATCGTAGCCGTTTAAATACTTCCCCATGAGGGCTGTCTGATAGCCAGCATTTTTTAACCACACGGCCATTGTTTTATCCGTATCACCAAATTTTTGGAAGGCGGTATAGGCGCCATTCGTCCCATCGTCATTGGTGGATGAATTGGTGAAAACGCCTGTATTGTGGGCATACTCACCACACAGTGTGGCAGCGCGTGACGGGCAACAGAGTGACAAACTCACAAAATGATTCTGAAATGTCATTCCTTTATCCGACATCAGTGCCTTTAATTTTGGAAATTGACTCATCGAGGTTACATCGAGATCGTCTGTCAGCACAAAAATAATATTCGGTTGTTTTGTCAGCGGACGCTGCGGCACAGTATTGATTACACCCGTTTGTCCTGAATGATTGAGGTGGGAGGCTAATTGTCCGGGATTTAACCAGAGATACCCACCGATTCCCCCGAGAATCAGGAGGACACACACGACACCAATGAATTTTCTCATGTACAAAATATTAGTAAATAACGCTAGTACTAGTATATACCTGCACCAAAACGCTACCTACAACTATATGCACCCTGCCAAAAAGAGAAAACGCCGCACCGGTTACTTTGTGAGGCGTTTACATCTTTAATACATACTACTGGCAACTCCAAGCAAGTGAAGCAGTTGAACTATTACTATCATAAAAGTCGTAGTACGAGCCATTCTGCAACTTTACATTATTCAGTGATACACTACCTGGATTTGGCACCGAGAGGCCGCAACTATTGTTGAGTGATGAGATAGCAGCATCGGGACTCGCACAACTCCAATTGAGTATCGCTGTTGCGCTATTACTATCATAAAAGTCGTAGAATGAACCATTCTTAAGTTTTACACCATTCAAAGACACGGTGCCTGGGTTTGTAACACTGAACCCACAAGACTCAATAAGAGTACTGTTTACTGCCGAATCTGGACCATTGCAACTCCATGCCAGCAGTGAATAAGCGCTGTTTTTATCATAAATATCATACGCTGTTCCATCTTTCATAAGTACAGCGTTAAGTGAGTAACTGCCCGGATTTGGAACCGTGAGCCCACAGTTATTTTTAATGTAACTTGCATAGTCAACAGCAGGAGCTGGTATCGGTGACGAACAGCCCCAGTCACCTGAACTCTTCAATACAAGTGAATCGCCCACATGGCATGCCGACAAATTTAAACAATGTTGCCCGCCCTGGTCACAGAATTTAGTTGCATTTACTTGTCCATTTACTTTTATATTACCAGCATTTACACTCAAACCCTGCTTCATAGTAATCAGTCCCGTACTATTGTTAATATACAACGGTCGTAAAGTATTCCAGGTACCGAGCTCATCATCCTTCTTCGTTAAAAGAAGATAGGTGTTTACGTCGTCATTCCGTAATAGCACACCATAACTGCCACTTAACAGCCGAAATTGACCTGAGTTTCCTATTTTAGAACCAACTATTTCTCCTGTTGATAAGAGTGTGTCTACTGAGAGAGGTCCATTTTTTACCTGACTACTGCTCCCTGTATTGATTGGGATCGCCACATTATGTGCTGGCGGAGTCCCCGGATCAGGTGGAAACCATACACTTTCATCGTAGGCACGAATAAAGTTATAGCCAGCGAAACTGATAAAGAGGACCGTCACAGCAAAAAGTCGTAGGGTGGTGGTATTCATAATAATAGTAGTACTACCTTAATTGTACTTTCTTTTTCAAATAACATTTGACTTATACAAAAAAACGCACCCAGTGTGGGTACAGTCGGTACTATCTTGTACCCATGTCCAAAAAGTAAAAGTACTACGATTAATCAACTTATAAAACACCTGTTTTGTAGTACAGAAATCGACATAACCAGAACTAGGCAGCCAATGATCAATTTTGTTCGGGGACGACTACTATAGTCACACGGAGGCACTGCAATAAAAAAGTGTGAAATTGATTACGTGTACCTACACAAACAAAAACAATTCGCGTACGCGAATTGTTTTTGTTTGTGTAGGTACACGTAATCAAT
>JANPGF010000044.1:0-7807 GCA_031423775.1 Candidatus Kaiserbacteria bacterium
GCAGCGTCTTTATAACCAACCGCTTTGTAATCGGGAACATCCATTCCAATTGAATACCCGAGCGAGACTAGTAATGATTGATAAAACGCCTTACCTGTCTCGTAATTACTCACGGCAACTGATGTGTGATGGATCATATGCAGAAATTGTAACATGGGTAAATATACTCGTACAAATATTTTACATAATTTCTTTCTTTTCTAAGTAAGCACCTCCTGTGTATTTTGACTATTTATAATAAATGTAGTTATATGCTAATTAGTAGCGCAACAGTGGTAGCAATACCAACGCGTGACAACTAGCACATTGAAAGGACAACACATGGCACGAAGTAAAGCTGCGAGTCTCATTGGTGACTTTAAAACGGAGATCACCACTGTAGGGCAAGAGGTCGCAAAAAAGAAAAAGGAGTTAGATAAACTAACCGATCTCTACAAACAAACTCGGAAAAAGCTGTCGAAAGCCTACCAGGACTTGATGGGGCTCGTCGATCAGTTGGCAGACCTCAAAGTTCACAACACGAAAAAAGAAACCGAACTGAAGAAAAAAATCAAATCTGGCAAGGCGTTAAACGTCAAACTGACCGAAACCCGCGATGCGTACCTCGCTCAAATGGAGGGTGTAAAAGAGGCTCTGGCTGGACTTGGTACCAAACATGCGATGCTCCGTGAGCAAGAGCTGAATGAGACGAAAAATATCGACGACATCGTTATCCAGGTTTTTGGCCTCAACGAGGCTGCGGTGCAAGCTTCGGCCGCACGCGAGGACTGTCTCAAACGACATGTCTTCCCTCGCCTCATTGATTCACGCGGGAACCTGTGCAGCCAGATTACGTTTACCAGTTCGGACGACCTGAGGCGGGTAGTTGCCATGGTCAACACCATGACTATCATCCGCGGCGATCTCGCCAAAGAAGCTCAACAAGAAATTCAACAATTCCTCGAACGGGTTCAGCAGCCAGCGAAAATTGATCCGACAGTGGAAGCACTATTTGAACTCACGCGTCAGCTGCTGGTCGAAAAGACTGACTTCAAAGTTGGTCCCAATCTCTATCGGTTTATCGGCATGGATCTCGATGCTGAGATCTTCCCTGAACTGGCACGAGCGCAGACGCTCTTGCGCCAGAGCATTCGCTCTGAAAAGACGAACTCGTATATTCGGATCTTCAAGCGTGCAAGTCGGACCGATAACTGGGAAGTTGTGCCGCAGTCCTAAAGACAAGTACCCCGCCACGTCCTCTGGACCGTGGCGGGTTTTTTTACGTGGCAAACTCTTTCATAATCTCGCGCTCGTTTCCGGCATCAAGGGACTTTTTGAACCGGGCAGCTTTCTTCCCTTTTACTCGAGCTTCACACTCGCTCCAGGTAGCGTGTGTTTGTACAACGCCGTCAACGGCGCTCACATACGAGTACGCTTTTTGGGCAGAGCGTTTCCGAGCGTCACTACGAGCGACGGCTTTTGACTCATCATATGAAGTATCCTCGATAGTAAAACCATAACCAGCTTTAGCTCCATTATAGAGTGGATATGTTCCCTTCTCGGCAAAAGTTGACGCAATCGTATCAACCCGTTCGTTACCCGCAATGCCAACGTGTCCAGGCACTTTATGCCAATCGATTTGGACTTTTTTTAGTAATGGTACTAGTGCTTGCCATAATTCCTTGTTAGCAACATCGGTGTTCGCTTTGGTTTTCCAACCATTTTTTTGCCATCCAAATATCCATCCCTTGGCACCCTCAACTACATATTTTGAATCAGTATAAATGGCTACAGTTGCTCCGTCAGCAACAACTGACTTCAACGCTTCAACTACAGCGGTAAGTTCCATCTCATTGTTTGTCGTTCGCTCTTTGAATCCACCGATTTCAACTATGGTATCTGGGTACGAAATCACTACTCCATATCCCCCACGTCCTGGATTTCCTTTGGCTGCCCCATCGGTAAATATAGAGATTGTCTTTTGCATAATGAAAATTAGTTTACCATATCACTGTCAACAGATTGCCGTGTTTTGACATTTTATAATTTTGAATTCATTCATTGACAATTACATAACTTAATGTTAATACATGAAACAGTTGCAACACCAGAACAGGATGTATCATGACAGCAATTTCCCAGGCAGCAGCGCAGGCTATCGGTATGGCGTTTGGAAGACGACTGAACGCCAAAGCGGAACAACCACCAGCTGTAGCCAAACCGAAGTCGGAACAGATACTTGCCGCAGCAGTATGCCTGCCTGCCGAACTGGAACACAGCCAACGGTAGTTAAAACATCACTATTTTCACCAGCCTCTTAGGCCTGGTGATTTTCTTTTTTATGCTCAGCACTCACCCGCTCGAGCATGGCGTTAAATGATGCCAGCTTTTTTTGAAACTGTTCGTTATGACTAGTTGTACTGAGGTCAGTTTGTTGTGACTTGAGTGAATCTATTAATCTTTTAAAAATTTCCTCTATTACCTGGTCGTTGTCATCGCGAAGAGCCGCAACGAGACCGTCGAGTTCATTACTAGTAAGACCCAAATAAAACACTGGCACACCTCTGAGTTCGGCTCGTGTCAGTTTCCCGTTTTCGAGCTTTAGTCCATATTTCACTTTGGCACCACCCCGACTTGCCACTTTATGAATCTTTTCCTTTTTCTTTGCCAGGCGTTCACCATTATCACTCTGATGAACTTCGTCAAACGCTCCCACCACTTCCCCGGTTCGGTAATCAAGAATCAGGTTATCAACGCCATTATCATAATCATCAAGAGGTGCGGTACGTGCTACCAAAAATTCGTTTCCAAGCATTTTGGATAAAAGTAGCGTAATGGCCATTTCCATCTGATTATTTTTTTCGAGGCTTTTGTTCTCCTTCCAGATACGCAAGAGGTCAGCTACCGTTTCGGCACCATATCGTTTTTTGTAAAAGCTTTGAGTTGCAGGATTTTGGGCATTGGAAAAATCTAATTCACGCCGAACAACATTTTCTGCATCACGTTTCAAAGCAACCTCACTGAACAAATCCGCATACTCCACAGGGTTAATACTACCGTCTGGACTGAGTACATTATCAAGTCCACGTTCTTCTGACACACTGCGATTAATATTACGAGCTTGTTCACGTAATTTATTTTTCAACATCTCAGCCGGATGTTCACCTCGTTCGGATCGTGGTCGATAGGCTTCGGCCATAAAAAATAGTTATATATCCTGATATCTATGACTTTATTATACCTAATAACGCTCAACTGAACATCTACCATTTATGTACTGGCACGATGTTTTGTCGCTATTATCAAACAAGTTTGCTAGGATGCACTTACTATGAATATAACCTCAGCGAAATTTATTAAAGGAGTGGTGGGTTCAGATCCAATCCTCGATGACGGCACACCACAAATAGCCTTTATTGGCCGGTCGAATGCCGGCAAATCGAGCCTCTTAAATTCACTCACCAACTCATCAAAACTGGCTATTACCAGCGATACTCCCGGCCGCACTCGCGAGATTAACGTCTTTCTCATTAATGAGTCACACTACTTTATTGACCTCCCTGGATATGGCTATGCTCGGGCTGGCGCTCGCACCCTCGACAAACTTAGCGGCATGATTTCCTGGTATCTGTTTGATTCGGACAATGACCCTACCGTGGTTTTACTGATTGACTCTTTGGTCGGGCCAACAGCTGACGACCTTGAGATGCTCCATGAACTCGAGCAAGCGGGCCGCGATATCGTTGTTGTGGTGAACAAAGTCGATAAAATCAAAAAGTCCCATTTACTTAATCAGTTGAAAAAGCTTCAAACGCTCATTCCTGGACACACCCTATTTCCGTACTCCTCTAAAACAAAAGTCGGGATAGCTGAGCTCGCCCACAGATTACTGGGAGACTATTTCGGGTAAGCTGCAGCCATTTGACAAATTTTTAGTGTGTGCTACTGTGTTCGTTGGAAACAACTGAAAGGGTTCCGAAATGACGTTCTTGTTTTACACACTCTTGATCGCCGGCATCTTCCTCTATGGGGGTCCGATCGTGCTCGCCATGATCGCGGGCGATCCCACGCCGTTCAAAACGGTCAATACCGTGGTCACGCCTTATGGCAAGATGGTCGCCGACCTGACCAGCAAAGCGTTCGCCAAACTGACGGCACAGGTCGAGTCGAAAACCGCCAAAGCCTCCGAGGCTGCCGCGGCAGCTGAACCGGAAGCGAACTCGGTCGCCGACGCACCGATCGATGCCCCGCCCCAGCTGCGGAAGGTCAGCGACCGCACCAAATAAACCTAAGCCAAACTGGCCCGTCTCACTGAGACGGGCCTTTCTATAACATACTCATTTTAAATATTTTCACTAAAAATACATCTTTATTTTTTAAGTAATTGACAACAAAATTATTTCACGTACATTTACCCGTCCTGCATGCACAGGAATGTACTTTCAAAAGCTCTTTCAAGGATACACTAATGAATATCGAACTCCCTTCGGCGCCTGTAATGTTGGAACGATTGCAGGCTGTCAGTAGCATTACTGACTTTACAGAACACTTCTATCCCCTACTCGTTAAAAGTGCCGGGAGGAAAAATGATGTTCCTGGTGTCATAATGACGATTGAACTCGCTATTAGCGACAGTTCCAATAAAATACCCGCACTCCGTGGTGCGCTCACGCTCCGCATGCACGACTGGATCTCCGCACTTATTCCCAGTCCTGAAGCTGCAGCAGAAGCCCGCAACTTCTGGACTGAAGCTAAACGACACATCAGCGCCCACAAAGCCTAAGGCACACACCGCTCGCACCATATACCTGCGAGCGGTTTTGGTTACTTGACTTTATTAATAAAATATGTAATAGTTTTTCCAAACAGTTCAAGGAGTTGGCGATGTTCAAAGATAAAACAGCTTGGTTGGTTGTAACAGTTGCTGTTGCGTACATAGGTGGTATCTATTGGTTTTTCCCCTACATTCGGGAACACGGTGAGCAGGCAGCACTCGTCGAAGTCACAACCAAAATTGAGGACTCGCACTTTGTGAAAATTGCAGGCACCGACATCTGCGTTGGGTTCACCAAACTCAAAGAAACCATTACGACGTTCGGTGTTGCATGCGACCTAGTTCCCAAAGACCGCTTTGTCCAGAATGATGAAGCTACGGCGAATTAACACACCAAAGACCAGGCACCCCGCCTGGTCTTTTTACTAGTCGGGTCGTACTGATTTTAGCTGCTGATGTATATCACGCATCGTTTGGAACCAGGTTGTTTCGCTGTATTCAATCTGTTCTTGGGCACAGAATTTTTTTACTACTTGTTGCGCTTGATAATAACGGTAGCGCGGCATGGTTGGGAATAAATGGTGTTCAACTTGAAAATTAAGTCCCCCGAGCATAAATGAAGTGACTGGATTCGGAAAAATATTTCGAGTACTCGTAATCTGATATACCCATGAGTACGGTGCCGAGGCATCAATAACATCTTCCGATTTATGATTCGGGGCAAAGGCGATACCCATGTAAGCACCCCCAGCAAGAAATGCCAACGCAGCAAGTGGAGTTACTAACGTAAAGACAAACAGAAAAATAAAAACGTAATGCACCACAATCAGGAATAATTCGAGCACCGCCCCAGAATTACGTTTTGTAAATAAATGCCAGAGACTACTCCCGATAATCCAAAAGTATACAAGTGGAAGTGTGAGCCAAAACAGCAGATGCTGGTACGGGAGTAAGTAGCGAATATAGAATGACGAATGATCTTTCAGCTGGGACGAGTCAAAGACAAAGGGAATATCAACATCGGGATCGTGACCATCATGATTTGGATTCTCGTGATGACTATTATGTTTCTTGAACCAGTAGCGTTCACTCAAACCAGCTATCAAACTCCAGACCAGCACTGCAAAGAATCGATTTGCTTTGGCTGACTTGAACACCTCGCCATGTGACAAATCATGAGACAACATTGCAAACTGCATTGACCAACACGCAAACCAGACGCCGTTTAACAAGAGCGCCCAGGGACTCTGCAGCACCGTCATTAAATAAAAACTACTCACAAGTCCCAATGTGGCAGCTACTGCAAGAAATACATATGAAAGATAGGTGCGTTTAAAAAGACCAGCTTCAAGTACTGTGGCTACCAGAGATTGATAGCGCGGATCTGTATCTCCCCCACCTGTATGCATAACCTGAAAACAAACGGCTGCCTTTTCGCGTTCATACGATTGTATTGTCATAAGTATCTACACGAGTGTACCGCGTAATGTGACAACTGCGAAGCAGGACTGTGGATTGACAGTTACTTGCTTTTTTCATAAAACATTGCAAAGTATAAATCAGATATTACAGAATGGAGAAAATGACGCGTACGAATACTGAAATTGGTGATTTTACCACTGATCCTATCTGACAAGTGACCAGCAATTTCCAGCTACAACCACTTGTATTTGACGGTATCCCCTGCTCAGACTTTGAAGGTATCGTGCAGGCGCTTAAATGTGGTAACCCTCTACCACAACGTGAAATATGCCAACTCCACAGTAAAGAAGCACGAAAGCTGGATTTCCTTGCACAAAAGCAGCCTACGAGAAAAATCACGAAGGGCTTTAATTGTGTACTAAAAATTCTTTACAAACGAAATTGAAGCACCTTTATCACCATCGGTTTGGAATCCACCAATAGTGAGAGTTCCACCCATAACTGGTTTGCTAGCCGAAATACCAAATGTTTCTGAACTGTCACCTGGAAAATCAGACTTTGCTTCGTAGGAAACATCAAACGTAGTTTTGCCGGAGAGAAGACTCAGGTCAGCTGACGTACTGGTACGTACACCGTCAGTGGCATACGATACTTTTGCATCAACCTTTTCAGCATTAACACCAATAACGAAATACTCACCGGCCCGTAGACTAGGTTTCTGATTTTGAAAATCACTCATCACCAGCTGACCTGACAACCCAGCAGTAGCATAAAATTCTTTGTGATCGTTTGGATTAATATATACCGTATACTGCATTGCCACGTCTGCTTCGCCGTTTGGTGCCCGACCAGCCAGCGGAATATTTTTGTCACCATTCACGGTCAGAGCAAACCCAATTCTAGCCATCGCTTCAAATTGGCCACTGATTTTACCAAATTCTTCACTTGTCATTAGTTCATTTTTACCCGAATGGTACCCTTTTATTAATTCAATGGCAGCAAATTGTATTGCTTCACTATTTTGATTTTGTAGGTTCGCTTGAGTAAAATTTAATTTCGCTTCGGTCGAAAATCCAGCCAGGTCAGGATTACCTTGCGGAGTGTGGTAGCCGAGAGTCAGACTGTCAGCAGACGCGATAGAATTAAACTGGTCGCCTGGATTACTATAGTGACCATAGGTAAAACTCATGAGTCGACTGTCTAGAGTGATGTCTTCGGTACCGAGGTGACTATCGACACTAAAGCCCAATTCAGCATGCTCGGGATGGGTATTTCCTTCAGTTAAAATTTCACGAGAGGATTTGTCCATATGCGCTAGGCCAGTAAGCGTTTCCGAAGCCGGTGTGTTGATGGGGACCATTTCGCCATTAGGCAGCGATACGGCCTGTGCAAAAAAAGACGGAGTGCCCTGCCTTTGTTCATACACACCCATAGCTTCAGGCAAATTGTCAGTACCGGTTGCATATACTATACCGTAATTTACAAAAACTAATTCTTGTTTGGTACTGCCGTCAGACTGAAGCACATTTGCACGTACCATCGAATAGACATGCCCTCCAAATCCCTTATCAGCACCGGATGACAGGGTGCCTGAAGCCGTATAAGCTTCGAGCCCAAGAGATGCAGCCATTT
>JANPGF010000045.1:0-5437 GCA_031423775.1 Candidatus Kaiserbacteria bacterium
ACGATAAAGACGACGGGGCGTTCTTCTCCACGAATTGTCATGGTGTAGAGTGAAATGATTGTTTCGTCTGCTGCAGTAGTTTTACCAACTTTGCCACCAACAAATCCCGTGAGTCCTGGAACAGGATTGAAGTTCTTCAAGCCGTTAAATTTAAAGACATTGTAAGCAGTTTCAACATTTTTGCCAGTACTGATTTGGTAGATAAAACTACGGTTGTTGTAGATGTAGGTAGCGAGACGGAGTAGGTCGGTGAGACTGGATACGTTGCCACTGTCAGCTCCTGAAGGGTCGGTAAATTTTGTGTTTGTCATGCCGAGCGACGCGGCTTTTTTGTTCATGAGGGACACGAATTTTTCCGTCCCCACGATTTGCCCGAGGGTATTAGCTGCTACGTTAGAAGACTCGAGAATAAGCGGCAAGAGGAGTGAGTATCCGGACATTGTCTGACCTGGATGTAAGGTGTCAACGGACGTGTA
Organism: Candidatus Kaiserbacteria bacterium; assembly: GCA_031423775.1. GTDB lineage: Bacteria > Patescibacteriota > Minisyncoccia > Phycocordibacterales > UBA918 > OLB19. The sequence goes on from JANPGF010000045.1 coordinate 477, forward strand.
GGCCATAGCAGACGCTGGTACCGTAAAATTCTTGTCGAGGTTAATATACTCCGCTGCCACGAGAGCTGTCATGAGTTTTGTCAAAGACGCAATAGGAAGCGACGTGCTCGCGCCTGACTGTGTGAGAATTGCATTACTTTTGATATCAGCAACCAGGTACGCTTTGGCATCAATGGTAGGCGGGGCGACATGGTACTGGAAACCATCACTCGCGTAATCTCCTTCGTAGACAAGAATTGGCGTGTGAACGGAAGCCAGGTTGTAGAGCGCTTTGGCATCTTCATCAGAGAGTCGAATGCAACCACCAGAAAATTTGGACGACACCGGTTTACCGTCTGGATAGTAGGGCCAACCATGGATAAAAAAGTTTCCTTGGAAATCCATATTCCAGGCGGTATTAACCTGGCCAAATGAAGAGAAATGAGTGGGCTCTTTGTTCTCAACGGCATAGAGTCCTGATGGCGTTTCCCACCACGACCCTTCTTTGCCTTTCGTTAAGATGTTAGCTTCAAATGTACTTGTTCCGTGGTCATAGTAGCGGATTTTCATGTGCGAGAGATCAGCCTCGACAAATGATTGTTTACTTGCAATAAAAGCAGCGAGCGTGTCAGCAAAGAAATTCGGTTGGGACAGTTTTTCGTTCGGTCCGTATTCGAGGGGAGTGCTCGAGGTAGCTGCTGTTGTCTGCACTACGACTGCAGGAGAAATAATTGGTGTGGCTGGCATTGGTTCGGCTTTGGCTCGATAGATATAGGTGGCAGTGCTCACTACCGCACCAAGAATAAACATCGTAGCGGTAGTAGTAATAAAGAGCCAAGGGCTAGTGCGCTTTTCTACAATACAGCTATTCGGAGTAAAGGGGTGCTCAGTATTCGGCGACAAGTAAATATGCGACACGTTATGGTCGGTCCCGGTATCCTGTCCGAAATCTGCTGCTTTCACAATCATATTCTAACATGGTACGGCAGTGCATTGTTGTGAGTAGTGTGACCACCTTGGAGTTTGTGGAAATTCTTTTTTAAAGTAATTAAGTGAAATTATAGTCCGGTCACTGTGACCAGACCATAGTATTATTTCAGTTTTGAAAATTGTACGGTAACGTAGGTTGAATGATCGTCAGTTGCCACGCCAATGCCAGTATGCGTGTAGCTTGGATTGAGGAGATTTTCACGGTGTCCGGCACTCTTTTTCCAGGCCTGCATAAAATAGGAGGCGACGTATGCGGCGGTAGGCTTTCCTGAAAAATGGAGTACTGCCAAATTCTCACCCCAAGCCGTGGCGTCTGTATAGCCATCGCGGGTAAACCGACAGGTCATATCACAACCACTCATGTCTGTATGTGAGAGGAAGTTTCCTGCAAGGAGAGTCTTGCTGTATGACGCGGCATTTCGCGTCAAGGCTGTATCAGTATTGAGTATAGAGAGTTTGTGTGATGTGCGAAATTCATTTGTTTGTTGACCAATGAGACGACTTATTTCAATCAAGTATGTCGCGGCACTTTGTGAAGTTGTAGCGGTACCTTTTTTAGGGATTAGTTTTGGCGGTACTCCTTTCGGTATATTTTTTGTTGATGAGGTGTGGAGTATTGGACTTGTTCCGGTAGCGATTTGTCTAGTGGCAGTTGCAGTGCCTCCAACTGTTGCGGTACTAGTAGCAACCGGCAGTGCGTTTGCTGTTTCTGTTACAGTGTTAGATTGTGGTGGCTGGGGGAGGGGGATGACCGTGGGTTCACGGACCGTGCCCGGTGTCGTAGTGGTAGACAGTCCAGTCACTCCAACCGAAAAAGCCACCACGCAGAACGCTATTGCAACGTCCTTTTGCAGTGCCCGGATCGGTATCATACTATCAGTATACAATAGTGTAATGGGGAAGTTTTTAGGAAACGTTACACTTTACTGAAGTGAATCAAGAAATGTACAGCCAATAATGCAGAATACTACAAATATTGACAAATAGATATAAATAGTGTATTCTATTAAAACTAATGTTCGTTGTAGTCCGCAGGAATTTCTCTGGGTGAGGTGGCAGATGTCCAATCAAACCATGGAGAAATACTATGAATATCTATCATCTCTCATTAGTGCGTAGTGTAGACTGGGACGAATATTATGCCTTTGTTGTCGTAGCTGATTCGGAAGAGGAGGCGCGTAAATTCGCCGCTTGCAACGGAGGAGGTACAAACTGGCTGGACGTCAAAGAAGTAACCTGCGTGGCTGTCGGTCGGGCTTGCTCGGAGATAGCTGCAGGAGTCTTGACTGGCTCGTCCAATAGAGGGTAATGAAAGTGGTGTGCCCCGGACTTCGGTCTGGGGCATTTTTTTGTTCATGATGTGAGGGGCACTGGGTGGTTAATAAGTGGAAAGGTCTAATAACACTTTGCATATATAGTTGTGGTCACGAATCACTCAGTATATTATTTCGCTTCGCTCCCAATCTATTAAGTGTTCTCGAACCTTATAGCTTCAGTACACCTTATCACTACTTTTCCACTTCGTTCCAAAGCTAGCTGGCAAGGTCTTGCCCCATGGGTTCCATCCCATTTCTCAACCATCTCGCGGTTTCTGTCCCTGGGAAGGGGACAGAAATATAGCTACAGCTATCACATCAGCCCACAAGCAATGCAGTTTGCTTGCTATAACAAAACACTCTGGATAGCTATCCAGAGTGTTTTGTTATAGCGATGTGAGCCACTAGCGTGGCTTTCAAAACTTTTGACCCATAGACCAGAGTTTGCATTAGCAGTACAAGAACTTAGAGTCGTTCTATCTAAAAACTAAAATAGCCATTTGGTTCTTTGACTATATCTCTAATCATTTTCAAACAACCAGATGCATATAAATCTCTACTGAAAGCCTCGTGGGTAATTTCTATTTTTTCATACTCAGTAATAAAAGCTATTTTATGAATGCCAATAACTCCGCCCTCTCTTTTGCTGGCAATTTTGACATCGGTATCCTTAAAGACTTCAGCAAGTCTTTTTGCAGTTCCGCTCGGTATATCTTTTTTCTCAGTATGATGTGTTTCTTCTATTTCAACTTTCCAGTTTTTATCAATTCTTGAAATAATATCTTCAAGTATAGGGTACAGCATCTGTATTCCCTCTGAAAAATTAGGGACTACATAGACTGTACTTTTCTCCGTATATTTTTTAAGCTCATTAAGTGGCAAAATACCCGTAGTGCCGACAATGAGTTTTTCTCCACTCAATCTTGGAATGAGGGACGTGATACCTTTATCGCTCGTGACGTCTACAACGACATCGCATTCAGGAATAACCTCATTGTTCACTGCGCCAACAAATGAAAGGTCATTACTTTTCTCTATCATAGAAACAATCCTTGAGCCCAGCTTTCCGTTAGCGCCATGTATAGCTACTTTTATCATACGCAAAGTATATCAAAGTTCCGAATACTCTGGTTGGTGCCCTGAAATATGGTGTAAGATACGGCTCCTTAATTTGTGACCCACTAGCGTGGCTTTCAGAACTTTGTAAAGAAAAAAAATGCATCAAATCGAACATTCAGTTACTGCAAAGCTGTATTGCATAAAAAGAAGCCGCTCGCACCCATAGGGATGCGAGCGGATTTTGAGGTTTAAGAATCTTCACCAGTTGCCGACTCTGATGTCGCCGCCCGAGGATGATTTCTGCTGTGGTCTGTTTCTGACATGCTTCACGTCAATGTCGCCACCGCTTGAGGCGTTAAGTTGGGCATCGGTAGCAGTTCCAGAGAACTTCACCTCACCACCACTCGATACTTTGGCTATCATGTTGGCCACATCGCCACAATTGACGGTGATCTCAGCGCCACTGCTTGCGGACACAACGAGCGAACCTGTCACTTCCTTGACACTGATTTCAGCACCGCTACTCGCACTCAACATTGCACCTCTGACCTTTCCGGCCGATACGGTGTTGTTGCTGGAGGTAGAGGCATTGAGGGGTCCTTCGATATCCCCGATGGACACATTACCGTTTACTTCGTCAACGGTAACCGATGAACCTTTCGGGACACCGACGGTAAGCTTGGTTTCGTTCTCGCCGCCGCCTGTGGAGATATTGACTCCTCCTCCACCAATGCTGATGTTGCTGCCACCGATGGAGATGCTTCCACTTCCACTGATGACAACGTTAGCTCCGCGGTTACTCGACGGGCCGCCCTTGCCTTGGATGGTCAAGGTGTCGCCGCTCTGGTTCACGTTGATACCGTCGACTTCCGATTTGGGACCATCAATGGTTACGACCATCTGGTCGCCGTCGATGACAGAGACTTCGACGTCAGCATTGATGTTGCTGATGTCGAGGATCTGCGCCGAGAACGCTTTGGGACCATAGACAGTTTTTTCGGTATCGCCAGCGGTTGCCGGAGTACCCATATTGATGTACCCGGCCCCTTTGTTGACAACTTCGCCGGTTTTGACATCGCACCAGCTGCCGTCGTCGAACGTGATCCTCGTATTCTTGACGCCAGTCATCTGCTTGTCAGAATAGACATCTTTGCCATTGATCGTGGCTACGGGTTTAGTCATTTCTTGGCTCCTGGTTTGGTCTGGCCAGACGATATTGGAATTGCTCGAAAGTTGTGCAGGCCCGCAAATGACCTGTTGCGAGAATTGGCGACCTATAAAGTCGACACACTGAAGCAAAGTTGGTATTCGCATCTTCTCTATCTCCATTATCTTTTAGCTAGTTATTGTAAAGAAAGTCCGTTTATACAGTACATTAAAAAGCAGATATGTCAACCTTTGGTGTGGTCACAAATCACTAATCGGTAAAAGGGGACAGGGACAATAAAGTTGCTGAAAATGTTTTGTAATGTTCGGCGTGAGGGATTGAAAAGTTCTAAACGAACTTTGTTTGTATGCCGTTGTGGTCACGAGTTACTAACCAAAATTTATACTGCGTATAAATTGTGCTAAGTACTCTCGACCCCGCCTCGCGGTTTCTGTCCCTGGGAAGGGGAC
>JANPGF010000046.1:0-8323 GCA_031423775.1 Candidatus Kaiserbacteria bacterium
GGAGTCTCGTCCTAGTTTAGTACCGATAGCGGTACTTGAGAGCTTCTGTGCTTTTAAGATTCCAATTTGTTCTCGCTCATGGTGACTTAATTGTCTATACATAGCTGCATCTTAACGTGCAGTTGGGGTTTGAGTCTAAGTAATGGTTCAATACCTTGGAAACACTAGCAGTAATTCATACACTAGAACCCATGGCATACATCATTCACAAAAACCAACCCAAGGTGCGAAGGGATTGCGCCGCTTTCGCTCGCCGGAACGGCGTGCGAACAGCAGCCAGACGATACGGAGTATCGCCGGGAACGGTATCCAAATGGTGTGCCGAAGCAAGAAAGATAGGATTGCATCCGATACCAACCAAATCATCGAGACCGAAGTCGCATCCAAAACAGATCAGTGAGGAATTAGTTTGGAAAATATTTAATACACGATTGCACGTGAAGCGTAGCGCTGAAGTGATTCATCGTATCCTGCAGGATGAAGGAGTAACGGTATCGTTAAGTACCGTGAAGCGGACGCTAGACCGCATGGGACTCTTAAAGAAACGCAGTCCGTGGAAACGGTATCATCCACCGGTACAACGTCCACGGGTTGAAAAACCAGGCGATTTAGTGGAATTAGACACTATCCATACCATGATTGGTCCAAAGACCAGAATGTATACGTTCACGTTGATTGATGTGTATTCTCGCTGGGTGTATGCAAAATCATATGCCAAGATGAATGCGGCAACAGCTGTGCTGTTCCTGCGTGAAGCGGCAGCGGTTGCTCCATTTTCATTTACCATGATTCAGACTGACCACGGCCCAGAGTTTAGTGATTGGTTTGTGGCGAGAGTATCTAAAGACCATCGCTATACGAGAATTGGGAAGCCGAATGATAATGCACATATTGAACGGTTTAATCGAACGGTGCAGGAGGAGTGTTTAGATAAGCTGAAACCGATTCCGGCAGTATTTAATCTGGCGTTGCAGAAGTACGTTCCTTTTTATAATAATGAACGGCATCACTTTGGTTTGAAGCTTGAAACGCCGATGTCTACTATTAGGTGTTTCCAAGGTATTGATTAGATTACGAAATACTCACCCTAGTTCTAAGGGTGTGACAGTCTGCTCAATTAGTTATCTGTAATACTGATTGTTTGTTTTTGAGATGTTATAATTTCGTATCTGTATATGTCTATTACACTATTTTCCTGTGCGTGGGCAGTGGTTGTATATTTATTTCACTCAGCAGTCTCTCGTAAATTTAGAGTTATACGCGTCCGTGATTTGTTGTTGTATATGTCCACCTTCGCACTTCTCGGTATCTATGGCGAGGTTTTTTGCGACACAATATATAATCTTTTAATAGGTCACCCATTATGGATATATCATTTTATGCCTGTGCATAACGGGTATACTTCTACATATTCTATTTTTATTTGGGGGCTCTATGGATTTTATCTCTATTTATTCCATAGCCACTTAGCTTCTGTTCGTCCGTTCCGTAATCATACATTAGCAATGATTATTTGTTGTGAAGCGATTATTTTAGAAATTTTACTAAATTGTTCATTTCTTTATTTCTTTAAAGATTATTATTTTTATTATTATCCATCAGATATGTGGCATGTCACAACATTGCAGGCCATTCCGTTTTATTATCTTGCAGGGCGCGCTTTCTTGCGTTGTATTAAAAATTGCAAACGCACCCCGTGGTTTTTTATTGGAATGAATATAGTCCTGGTGTCAATTCTTGTATTTTTTGTATAGGATATAAAAAGTAGTTTGGGAATCTGTATAATATTTTAATTACACACGGGTCAATAAAATTGGCGTTACCTAGGGAGGTAACGCCAATACTATTTTTCTATCAAGCGGCAAAATCTCGTCGTTCGTCTTCGGCTGCCTCGCGAGTTTGTTCGGCCCAGGCTGCAAAGAACGAAACGGCTGGTCGGTAGTTTGCGGTGGGGCAACTCGGCAGTCTGCAGGTCTCGATCAGTCGAACCATTTCCTCAAGCCAGTCAGAGCTCGCACCTGTCCAAACTTTTAGCTCAGCAAGAGAACCGAACATTTGTGTAGGAATAGGAACGTGTCCACCATGATGATTGAAGCTGTGGATCAGGTTTGCCAGACCAATCGCAAGTCTAAACAGGTCGAGATCGTTTTTTGTGCTGATCGAATACTCACGCATCAGAGTGATCAGGCTCTGCAGTTCCTTGATTGCCAGAGCGAGACAATGTTCTTCAGCTTTGTTGGTCGACAGGCCAAGACGTTTTTTTTCGAGAGTAAATCCGACCCATAGGATCTGGTCACGTCGTAATTCGGTTGAGTTACTGTTGCGAAAGTGGGTCGATAAGAACGGAAGGGAAGGAGCGTTAAAGTGGTACAGCATGTGTGTCTCCTATGCTCTTTAGTCTGATACAAATTTACGCCCGCAGAGTGAAAAGGTCAAATTACGGAATAAAATTCGCGCTCCAAGATAGAGCGCGATAGGCAATGTTATTTTTTTCGTGCTGTGCCTGCTGTGGCGAAGAGCGATTCGATCTCTTGGTATCGTGGATCATTCCATTTGAAGAAAGTGCTCCAGTGAAAGGTTTGCATCGCTGTGCATCCACCTGGTGCAGCAAGATGGATCTGTGTACCCTCGAGACCGGTACATTCAAATCCAAAATCTTCACCGAGGAACCCCTCAAATGTTGCAGTGATGGGACCTTTTGGCCGGAGTTGCAACGACGCTTGTGATTTGTAAGTAAAATGTATGATTGCTTCCTCCATTATCCAGCCAGGTATGGTGCGGGGTGCGAACCCTTCCCGTTGTGAAAAGCTGCCATAGGAAATATCGTGATCGGCTATCTTGGTATAGAGCTCGGCCGGACGGTGGGGCAACTTGCTATACGTCAAAGGCGTATCGTCATAAGGATCGATCAATTCGAACCAGACAATATCCCAATTCACAATAATATGGGGCAGGACTTTAACTTTGAGATTGACATCGATACTACCATGATCTAGTACTAACTTCCGCGCGCGGTATAGTGTTTCAGACATTGGTTTTTCCTTCTAGTGTGTCTACTTGCATAGTGCCGAAAGAAACCGTTAATGTCAAACATAAAAGCACCCCGCATCAGTGATGCTGGGGTACTGTAGGGATTTAATGTAACGTGTACGGAAGGATTGGTTTTCCTACCACAAAGCCGAGCTCGGACAGTTCGATTTCCTGAACGGTTGATTCTGGAGCAATACGTATGCCGGCATGTACAAAGGTAGTTGGACGAGTTAATTTATTTGAAATGTCTTTCTGGTACACCACATGCGCTATGTGTACGACTTCGAATACTTTGGTTGACGCGAGAACAATGCGATGACCGGTCACGAGTGGGGAAGAGGTGGTGAATATTTGGCTGAACTGTGTCCCGTCAGTGGTGAATAAAATAAGGATGTAATAAAACTTTTTATCATCAAGATATTCAAATTGATATTTTCTTACTCGTGGTGATATGAGTTGTTTGAGCAGTTGCCACATGGCGAATCCTCCTACGTTCTAGTTATTATACTACCACGACTCTTCGATATGTCAATTTATACCGTAACTTCTGTAGTAACTGAAAATGACTTTACTCGATCGAGCATAATCGAAGGTTCATCGTTTCGAATACTGAGTTTGCCTTTTACGGCAACACAGTTGCCAGGTACAAGAAGATCTTTTTGTTCAGCGTAGGTTTCTGGGAAAGCAACCATTTCAATACTATCCTTTTGGTCCGCCAGGAGGACAAATGCCATCTTGTCACCTTTTTTGGTGAGGAGTTCACGGACGCTCGCAATCATGCCTGCGGTAACGAGAGAGCCTTTTAATTGACCCACTGCCATGTCTTGTTTTTCAAATACGGCACGTTTGATATAGCCAATACTCGGACGCTTGTCGAGTTCGACAGCAAAGTCATCCAGGGGGTGACCAGAAACGTATACTCCGAGGAGGTCTTTTTCCCAAATAAGTTTTTGTGCTTTGGTTGCGTCTGGGGCATCTATCAAAGTGAGATCGTTTACGCTGCCGCCTCCACCAAAGCTAAAGAGTGAATCCTGGGCTGATTCTGCCGCTGCCACTTGTTCCCGGTTGAATGAGAGCATGAGGTCGGTGTTCGCGAGGAGATAGCCTCGTGCACCAAACGCGTCGAATGCGCCAACCATCACCAGGGCTTCGAGGGATTTTTTGTTCAAGTTCCGATTTTTGATTCGCGTGAGGAAGTTTTGAATCGAGGTAAATTTACCACCATTTTTTCGCTCTTCGATAATCGCTTCCGAAATACCTTCACCAAAGTTTTTGATAGTGGTTAGTCCAAAGCGAATAGTGTTGAGTCCCGGTACTACCGAGAAGTCGCCGAATGACTCATTAATATCAGGAGGCAGCACAATAATACCCATGCGTTCACACTCGTGAATGATTTCAGAAATCTTCTCGACGTCGCCGGCATCGGCAGTGAGAACTGCACTCATGTATTCAACTGCATAGTTGGCCTTCATGTAGGCGGTTTGGTAAGCTACACGACCATAGGACGCTGCGTGCGCTTTGTTAAATCCGTAGGCAGCAAATGGCTCAATCAGTTTCCAGAGTTTGTCCCCAGCGTTTGCTGAGAGTTTGCCGTAGTCGCGGAACCCGTTTAAGAGTTTATCTTTTTCAGCCTCCATTACTTCGGGAATTTTCTTTCCCATCGCCTTGCGGAGCATGTCTGCTTCGAGCCAGGTGTAGCCGGCCAGTTCGCGCGCAACCGACATAACGTCATCCTGATAGGTGATCACACCATAAGAACGTTCGAGGATTGATTTCAGGCGGGGATCGAGGTAAGTCACTAGGGTTGGATTGTGCTTACGTTCAATATATTGCGGAATTGATTCCATCGGTCCTGGACGGTAAAGGGCCACCATCGCGTTGATGTCGTGGATCGTGGTTGGTTTTAGCTGTTTGAGGAACGACGTCATTCCAGACCCATTCAATTGAAACAATCCCATTGTCTGACCAGTTGCTAAAATCGCAAAGGTCTTAGGATCGTCAATTGGAATTTGTTCAATATCGATATGTACGTTATGAATTTTCTTTACACGTTTGACCGCGTCCGCCAAAATAGCGAGGTTTTTGATACCAAGAAAGTCGAACTTCAAGAGACCGACACCGTCTTCTCCGACGGATTTCATTTCGTACTGAGTGACGAATTTACCAGTCTTCGGGTCGGGTTGGATTGGTACAAATTGATTGAGTGGGGCAGGGGCAATCACCACGCCGGCCGCGTGTACGCCGAGGTGACGGACACGCCCTTCAATTTGTTTCGCGAGGTCGAGTACTTCACGGGCTTCGGAATCCGATTTATATAATTTCGCGAGGTCCGGTTCAATTTCAAGGGCTCGTTTAATTGTCATCGCAAATCCCTGACTACCCATTGGAATCAGTTTGGCAATTCGGTCACCAACAACATACGGGTGCCCGAGGGCGCGAGCTACGTCTCGTACTGCCGCACGAGCCATCATGGTTCCGAATGTTCCAATCTGCGCTACTTTGTCGGCACCATATTTTGATTTGGCATATTCGATAATTTCGTCACGCCGATTGTCGGCATAGTCCATATCGATATCTGGTGCAGATGGACGTTCTGGGTTAAGGAAACGTTCAAACGGCAATTGGTATTCGATTGGGTCTACGTTCGTAATACCCAGTACGTAGGTGGTGAGTGAACCGGCCACCGATCCTCGAATAGTGGTGTAAATGCCTCGTTCACGTGATTCACGCAGGAGGTCACCTACTACGAGGAAGTACTTGGCGTAACCTTTATTTTTAATCACATCAAGTTCATAGTCGAGACGTTCTTTTACGACAGGGTTAGTCATATCCATTTTGCGCCAGGCGGCGCCCTCATATGCGGTCACTTGTAACTCATCGTCTGGTTCACGACCTGAGTCGATTTTGTAATCAGGGAAATACCAATGGGTCCCAATTTCAATTTCAACATTACACTGCTCGGCAATTTTAACAGTATTCGCGAGCGCGTCCGGTGTGTCTTTAAACCGTTCAGCCGCATCAGCTTGAGTAATGAAACTAAAGTTTTCATTGGCGCCCTGGTCGCTTGTGAGGTCAACCACGCCACCACTTTGAATTTTCATCATCGTCTCGCGGGCAATCCGGTCACTTGGCTTCAAATAATACACATCGTGTGCAGCGACAAGAGGGGTGTTCGTGGTGCGAGCCAAGTCGATAATTTTTTGTTGAATCGGACCGTGCTCATAGAGTTCCGGGTGGTGGGTGATTTCGAGGTAACAATCTTCACCAAAAACGCTTTTGTACCAATCAAGTTTTTCTGCCGCTTTTTCTGGATCGTGATTTTTAAACGCTTGAGCTACTTCTCCAGCAAAAGAAGGGATAATACAAATTAAATCCTTGGCATATTTTGCTATCAGTTCCTGATCGAGACGTGGTTTATAGTAAAAGCCTTCGAGGTTTGAGTCGGTCACAAGTTGGATTAAATTCTGGTACCCTGCAAATGTTTTTGCGAGAAGGACGAGGCGGGATCGCGGTTTGTCAATCATCGCCTCTTTGTCAAAACGAGTACGTGGTGCGAGATACGCATCGAGACCAAGAATTGGTTTGATGTGCTCTTTGGTACAGGCCTTATAGAAATCAATAGCGCCGTAGAGGGCGCCAGCATCAGTGATTGCGAGAGCTTCCTGACCGTCTTCACGCGCGGCCTTGGCGAGTTCTTTGGGGGTCGGCACGGCCCCGAGAAGGGTATAGTGCGAGTGCACATGGAGGTGAATAAATGACGAGTTTATTTTTTGGGTTTCGGACATGCTTCCAGTATACCAAAATTCCCTGGTATAGTTATCTACATGCAAAAATGGCTGATCGGTATAGATGAAGCTGGAAGGGGTCCTCTGGCCGGCCCTGTTTCAGTAGGTATAGTAGTCGTGCCTCGCAACTTCAATTGGGCTTTAATTCCCGGAGTGAATGATAGTAAGAAACTTTCGCCGAAAAAACGGGAGATGATTTTTGAGCGAGCACTTGAACTGGTAGCAGATGGAAAGTTGCAGTATTCAGTACAGATGCCGTCGGCAAAAAAGATTGATAAGCAGGGAATTACTCCTGTTATCCGCGAAGCTTTAAGCAAAGGACTGCAGGAAGTGTTTTTGAACAGGCAAGACCTGTTCAAAAACACTGTGAGAGATGGTTTTGTTGATTGGGATTTGGTGGAGGTAAAACTGGATGGGAGTTTGTATGCGCCTGAATATTGTGTGCATCAAGAAACCATTATCAAAGGTGATGCAAAGGAGAAGGTGATTGGACTAGCGTCAATTATGGCGAAGGTGACGCGCGATCGGTATATGGAAAAAATTGCCAATAAACCGGCGTTTCAGGATTACGATTTTGCCCAACATAAAGGCTACGGCACGCTTGCGCATCGAACCGCGATTGCGAAGTACGGTTTGTCGCCGGAACATCGTACCAGTTACTGCAAAAATATTATCTTCGTATAGATTTAGCACCTGATATATTTATAATGGTGTATAAAATTCCTGTGCAGATCAAAAAAGTCATGGTATAGTGCGCTTTGGCGTTTTAGAAGAACGCGAAGTGCAAAATAGTCTGGGCGGGGAATAGAAATGCGAAAGGAACGGAAATATCTGTGTATTGGGTGTAAGTTTGCACCTACTTTCACAGGGGGGACAAGCAGGATCTACTGCAACCTTTTGGGTGAAGAAATTGAAGCTGCGCCACATACCGTTGGTATGAAATACGAAGACTGCCCACATCGGTGTCAAACACCGGTTCCGGTTAGTTTGGAGTCAACTGGTGAACGGCTCGTTCGTTTGGCCAGAATTGCTCGTGTTGCGGCTGCTGTGCACAGTATGCCGCAACAAAGCGGTGTGGAAGCGTAGTGGTGCCATTTTAGGCACCAAAAGAGCAAAAGACGGGATTCTATCCCGTCTTTTTTGTATAAAGACCGTATCTGGGGTTTATCTGACTGCTCCTAGATCGGTAGACTTTTAGGTAACTACGCACCTGGCTTGCAATTTTCGGTCAGTCTGATATAGTTGCGCCACTATGGTAATTCGAATGCGACATACGCGGTCACACACCGCGAACCGACGATCTCATCACGCTCTTAAGAGTCCAGAGATGGCTGTTTGTAAAAACTGTGGCGGACATCATCGTCCGCACCACATGTGCCTCAACTGCGGGTTCTATAACGGGCGAGTTGTAATTGACCTGGCTGCAAAAAATAAGGCTCGTACAGAGCGTATGCAGGCAAAGCGGGAAGCTATCAGCGCTCAGGCCGGAACTCAATCTGACAACACTC
>JANPGF010000047.1:0-11906 GCA_031423775.1 Candidatus Kaiserbacteria bacterium
CCACTTACCCGATTGGGCTGGCGTATGTTTACCACGCTGCTTTATTCCAATGAATGACTACTGGGCCTACTTCCTCGTGAAGTCGGCCTTCTCTTTATATATTGAAAATGCGTCCGCCTTTATTATTGAAGGTAGTATGTACAAATTACCTGTTGTGTTGTATATTTGCAAAAAGTTGCTCTGAAGGGGAAGTAGAATGAAAATTGTACATGTGGCTATAAACATACTTGGCGTACTGTTTTTTATCTTGATAGGTCTGAGGCTGATAAACGTTGTTGTGGTCTCCGATCTCTGGTGGCTCGTTATTTTGTTTGGCAGTAGTATCTACGTCCTTTATATCTGTATTGAATGGCCTGATGATTGGGTAGGGTTTGTGCTCAAAATGCTTGATTCATTTATGCGTTGATTGATTGTTTGAGAAGACCGTACCTCGCGAGAGGTGCGGTCTCTTTTTAACTCTTGGACACCTTCGGTCCATTCGGAGTATCCTCAATCGCGTAACCTTTGTAATTGAGGAGGGAACGGAGACGGTCTGATTCATCCCAGTTGCGCGCAATACGGGCAGCTTCACGCGCATCGATCAGGTCTTGGATGTCAGGCGGGAGATCGGCTTCGGGTACGACACCAAGTTTAAACATAGCGTCGTCAAGGGTGTCTGATAATCCGATCTGTAGCACCTTATCGAATTGTTTTAGCGTAGCGCATTTTGTACCATCAGCGATCGTCATATCTTTCACTAATTCCCAAATGAGCGTGATTGCTTTTGGTGTGTCGAGGTCATCGTTTACTGCAGTAGTAAAGCGTTCGAGGTAGCTAGTGTCTGGTTTTGTAGCAACGTTCTTATATTCTTCAAACACATGACGCTTCAGACGGAATAGTGCTTGCTTGGCGCTCGTGAGTGATTCAAAACTAAAATTAAGTGGTGATCGATAGTGTGAAGTAAGGAGGAGATACCGATAGTCATCACCTGAAAAACCACGGTCAGTGAGCTGCCGCATACTAATAGCATTACCAAGTGATTTCCCAATTTTACCGTTGTTAATGGTAATAAATTCGTTATGTAACCAGTAGTTTACGAATTTTTTGCCGGTTGCGCATTCCGACTGACAGATTTCAGCATTGTGATGTGTGCCGATTAAATCTATACCGCCAGTATGGATATCAATCTGTTTCCCTAGGGTCGCCATAGCCATCGCTGAACACTCGACGTGCCAGCCGGGGAAGCCTTTGCCCCAACGACTATCCCAGCCGAGGAGTCCCTTTTTCCAAACGGCAAAGTCAGCCGGATTTCGCTTTTCAGTATTAGCTTCAACTCGGGCACCCATTTTTAGTTCATTCAAGTTAATGTTGCCGAGTCGGCCGTACGTGGGGAATTTACTGATATCAAAATAGACACCATCTTTCGTTTCATACGTGTAGCCTTTTTCCTCGAGAGTTTTTACGAGCTGAATCTGTTCAGAGATGTAATCGCTCGCTCGCGAAAAGGTGGTTGGCATACTGATTCTGAGTTCTTTGAGATCATCAATAAAAATATCAATAAAGAAATCTGATAGTTCCCGCATTGCGGCAAGTGTGATTGGTTTCCCTTCACGTTTCAAACCTTTCATCATTTTATCTTCCCCTTCGTCCCCGTCATCAGTGAGGTGGCCAAAATCCGTCAGGTTCATGGTGTTTTTCACTTCGTACCCATTCCACAAAAGAGTCCGTTTTAAAATATCAGCAAAGACAAATGCCCGGAGGTTACCAATATGAATGTAATCGTATACAGTTGGTCCACAGGAATACATTGTTACCAAATTCCCCTCACGCGGAGTAAATTCTTCGAGCGTTCGACTTTCCGTATTGAAAAAACGAAGGGCCGCACCTTCTGTAAGGACTGGTTTTTTGCTAAAGATACTAAACATATGTAACGTCTAGTGTAGCAAACCACAGGACATACACAAATAGTATGTTCTACTTTCATGAGAGTCCTCGTTATTTGAATCTTTACACAGACTTCAATGTCTGCGCTTTGGCCTCTTGCGCGGCATATGTCATAATAGCAACATGCAATCAGATACCATTACTGCAGTTACCAGTGTGCCACCTGCTCCAAAGAAACAATATAATGTTTTTGGCGTTACCTTGGCACTACTTTTAGCTGTCGGCGCTTTTTTCTCAGGTTTTCAGTTTAATAATTTTACCCAGCATAGTTCAGAAGCGGCTGGCTTTATGGCTTTGATGCCGGGTGGTCATGCCGGCGTGATGGGTACAACAACGTCTGACATGACCGAGTTTTGGCATGTGTGGGGACTTCTAAATGAAAAATTTGCAACGGCGAGCGGTACCGCAAAAGTAACTGACGCCCAAAAAATCGAAGGGGCCATCAAAGGGTTAGTAGCCTCATACGGTGATCCGTATACAACGTACTTCCCACCAAAAGATGCCGAGAACTTTGGTGAGCAAATTGCCGGTAACTTTAGTGGGGTAGGTATGGAGGTGGGTATTCATGATGACATCATCACTATCATTGCACCGCTCCCGGGTACTCCAGCAGAGAAAGCAGGTTTACTCGCAGGTGACATCATTGTCTCGATTGACGGTACTTCAACTCAGAATATGACCGTTGAAGATGCAGTCCGCATGATTCGTGGTCCAGAAGGAACTGCCGTAACGATGAAAGTCTTCCATAAAGGCATGAGTGAACCAAAAGAGGTCAAGGTGGTTCGTGCGCAGATTGAAATTCCAACGGTAAAGACTGAACAAAAGGGAGATACGTTTGTGATTGCCCTCTACAGTTTCAATGCACTTGCAGAACAAAAGATGCAAGAGGCCCTTAAGGCGTATATTAAAAGCGGGAGTAAGAAATTGGTATTTGATCTCCGTGGTAATCCTGGTGGCTACTTACAGAGTGCCGTTGCGATTGGTAGTTATATTCTGCCAGCCGGACAGGTGATTGTACGTGAGAGTTATGCTGACGGTCGTCCTGAAGATGTGTTCCGTAGTCAAGGTAATGTGGTCAAGCAATTTGCTCCAGACGAGATGGTGGTGTTAATTGATAAAGGTTCAGCCTCAGCGTCAGAAATTTTGGCCGGAGCACTCAGTCAGCACAACTATGCAACTCTGATTGGGACTGATTCGTTTGGTAAGGGTTCTGTGCAAGAGTTAGTGGATTTACCAAACAAGGCGTCGGTGAAAATTACCATTGCTCGCTGGCTTACTCCTGACGGTACATCGATTTCACACGCTGGACTCAAACCAAAGATTTTCGTTGACCGCACCCCAGAAGAACACCTTTCGGGTAAGGACCCGCAAATGGATGCAGCTGTTGCGTTTCTCCATGGCACCTACGTAGCACCGGTTGCCACTTCGTCAGCTACTTCGACAAAGCAATAGCGAGAAGTCTAAAAAATTAAGTAAAGAAACGAGCAGGTAAAGGGTGATATTTAGTCACCATTTACCTATTCTAAATGTATGTTGCTGGAAAATAATGATCTTGTGACTATATTTTCTGTATGCAGAGCCGAGATTTTGCCCCATTCTAGGGCAAATCGCTGGACCTCTCTAATGTGGAGTCTGATTTGTAATCTGGAGTATATGTTCCAGCGATTTATCCTGGGGAGGGATAAATCGGGAACTAAACAAAACATACAACCTTGCGGTTGTTGTTTTGTTTAATTTAAAAGCTTTCTGAACTTCTAATTGACAGCTTATGCAAATAGAGAAATTGGCCCATTAGGCCTTTTTCTGTTACTATATCGGTCGATTATTGGCCTAAATTAAATGATATGAAAGTGATACTTTTACGTGATGTAGCACGGCTTGGTAAGCGCTTTTCGGTTGTCGAAGTACCAGACGGATATGCTCTCAATCAGTTGATTCCCAAGGGGATGGTTGAAGCGGCGACTCCTGAAAATCTTAAGCGGGTGAATGCTCGGACTGACAAACAGGTGAGTAATAAAATTAATAGTGAAGCTGAGTTTGCGACAGCGTTGACTGCTCTCAAAACAGCTCCAATTTCAATTACTGTGCAAGCCAATGCGCAGGGTCACCTGTTCAAGGCAGTAAAGTCGGTAGATATTGCTACCGCTGCTGCCGCAGCAGGGCATGCGATTCCGCTTGATTCTATCGCGCTCATTGATCCGATTAAGTCTATTGGTGACCATACTATTGTGGCGAAAATGGGAGCAACGGCAGGAGAGTTTATACTCACAATTATCAGTAAATAGTTGTTGTATATGATTGTTAAATATCGATCGATGATTGTAGTTCTGGGGCTCACCCTCGCACTTGTAGCTGGCCTCTCGTATGTGAGTGGGATGTCTACCAAGCCAACAGAGTTAAAACTTAATGATCAGCAGGCCGCACAAGTAGTGAAACCATTTACACCTGAAGAACAAGCTATTAATAAACCACCAATTACAAATACTATGAACCGCATTGCTGTACTGGAGACTACTGAAGGAAACGTAGAAGTTGAATTATTTGAAGACACAATGCCTGTCACTACTGCAAACTTTGCAAAATTGATTGGTGAAGGATTCTATAACGGAGTAAAATTTCATCGTGTGATTCCTAACTTTATGATTCAGGGAGGAGACCCACTTACAAAAGAAGCGGATACATCACGTTGGGGGACAGGTGGACCAGGGTATGCTATCAAGGACGAATTCGTTAAGGGTGACCTCCTTACTAATACCCGTGGCACTATTGCAATGGCAAACAGTGGCCCAAATACTGGAGGAAGTCAGTTTTTCATTAACGTAGCAGACAATACCTTCCTCGATGGCAAGCACCCAGTGTTTGGTCGAGTAATCAGCGGGATGGATGTAGTAGATAAAATTGTGCACGTTGATCGTAATGAGCGTGACATGCCTTTGAAGCCGATCACTATTTTGAAAGCGACATTACGTGATGCCAGCTCCACTACCGCAACATCAACAGCACAGTAATTGAAATTTGCTTGCGTACACAAAAATCCTAGGGGTTCGACCCCTAGGATTTTTGTGTAAAAGATAGTGTTAATAAAAACCTCGCAATTAATTGCGAGGTTTTTATTTAGATTGTCAGGATGCTTAGGCAGCTACTACTACGTCTACCGCTTTCTTTGAAACACGCTCACCGGTAAAGGTGACTTTGCGCATATTGCGGAATGATACGACGCCGTCTTTCATTGCGAAGATAGTGTGATCTTTGGCAACTTTAACGTTTTTGCCAGCTTCAATCTTCGTACCGCGCTGACGGAGGATGATTTGACCGATCTTTACCGCTTGACCATCGGCAATTTTGACTCCCAGGTACTTTGGCTGCGAGTCGGTCAGGTTCTTTGCGGATCCGGCTGATTTTTTTGTTGACATACTATATAATAATTATCGAACCGAGCTATATGGTGTATTTCGTTGTCGTACTGCATGAAATTTTGCTCACGGTACGTAAGTACCGCTCACCAAATTTTATTTGTACTCCTAGAACTACACCCATCTATCTCAGTTCTTAGGTAAAACTTAACCCGCCGATTATACGGTATATGCACGAAAAATTCAAGTCCTGGTTAGCCGATGATATCATGTACGTTGCTTTTCTCTTGATTTTAGTAGGTATTGGCTCGTTTGGGCTGGGGCGTCTCTCGGTTATGGGGGAGGGGATGAGTCAGGATCCTGGCAGTCCTCGCGTGATTTTGCTGGCTACTTCAACGAACATTGTGCCGGCGACCTCGACTTTTCCTAGTGTAAATGCGGCTGTTATTACGGGAAAGGCTGTCCCAGAGAAAGTCATTTCTGGTCCCTATGTCGGCTCAAAATCTGGCACCAAGTACTATTTAAC
Organism: Candidatus Kaiserbacteria bacterium; assembly: GCA_031423775.1. GTDB lineage: Bacteria > Patescibacteriota > Minisyncoccia > Phycocordibacterales > UBA918 > OLB19. The sequence continues at coordinate 5,803 of JANPGF010000047.1, forward strand.
AGAGTGTTCTGGAGCAAAACGAATTAAAGTAACCAACAAGGTATTTTTTGCAACAAAAGCTGATGCGGCAGCCGCGGGTTATGAACCGGCTGCAAATTGCCCTGGATTGTGAGACCTTGTGTTGTGCATTTGTAAATAACTTCAGTTTTATGACTGCCAGTACGATATACTGGATGGATGAAATTATTGCGTCTGTTAGGACGGGCTGTTGTGATTTGGTTTAAACGTGATGCCGAAGTGCATGCGGCAGCGCTCGCATACTTTGTGCCGTTTGCGCTGACGCCACTCTTATTGTTGTCTATTACTCTTGTTGGGGTACTTATTGGAAAAGATGAAGTGATCGCATTGCTCATGAGTTGGGGCAATTCACTTGATCCCGGCATTGCGACACTTCTTGGAACCTCTGTTCAAAATTTTAATGTCCTCACGACCTCATATTATATTCCACTGTTGGGTATCATCTTTTTCTCTACAATGATTCTGATTGCGCTAAATAGTCTTGGTGCTGGTTTACATAAAATGTGGCTTGTTAACGTTTCGGGCTGGAAGTCATGGGTATTTCGTTCGTTTCGTTCCATTACCTTTGTTATGTTTTTACAGGTGTATCTCGTTTGTATTATTCTTCTCAATCGTACCATTGCCTTTATATCACATGTGCCGGTGGTTGATGTGCTGCGTTTTTTATACCCAGGACTGCTCTATGGGAGCACTCTTATGCTTTTTACCATTGGCTACGGATTGTTACCACTCCAGGCACCTTCGCTCCGAGCACGTTTCTATGGGGCGATTGTCGCTAGTAGTTTGTTTCTGTTTACGCGGGAACTCGTTGCCTTGCATGCAGCTACAACGCCAATTCCGGATCTGTTTGGCGCAGCAGGGCTGGTAATAGTGTTGCTGATTTGGATTTATGTATCTGCCAGTATTGTGTTTTATGGGGCGGCTTTTGCAGCCGCCTACGAAGAACAACGTTGGCCGTCCATTCACTAGCGCATCATCTGCGTTGTTAAATGAAGAAACGAGCATAAGCGACTATTCTGAATTTATGTCGTCAATCGCCCCTTCCTAGGTCGATTTATCGACGCAGTCACTAATCTGTCTCTTGAGTCTTTGAGTTTCATACCGGTCTGGAGCTAATGTTCCATAACTTTTGCCTAGGAAGGGCAAAAATTGGAACTGACCAAATTTTTAGAGAGAGCTGTGCTCGACCATAAAAATGGAAATACCCTTGTGGTAAAAGTACGGCCCCTTACTTTAAAGTACTAGCTCCTAGTATCTGAGGCATTATTGAATGAGCTTGACTGAGCTGACTCCTACCAGATTATTGGCTCTTGACCCTTCTGCATCAAATAGGTGTTGGTTTTTGAAAAATGTTTACATCCCAGGAAACCGCGGTGTGCGGATAGCGGGGAGGGGTGCGGAGCGGTCAGGACGAGATGTTTCTGTTCGTTAATGAGTGGACGTTTAGAAATTGCAAACGCTCCCCATAGTAGGAACACCACATGTTTCCGTTTGAGAGATATGACATTGATAACACTATCAGTGAACGTTTCCCAGCCCCACCCGCTGTGCGAAGCGGCAGCTCCAGCTGCAACCGATAGTGAGCTATTCAATAGTAATACTCCTTGCTCGGCCCATCTTGTCAGATTGCCAGTAGCTGGGGGTTCTGTACGTAGGTCATTATTAATCTCTTTAAAAATATTCCGCAGCGATGGTGGAATTGGTATGGTGTCATGGACTGAAAAGGCCAGACCATTTGCTTGACCTGGGCCATGATACGGGTCTTGTCCCAGAATAACGACTTTAACGTGGGGAAGAGGGCAGTGGTCAAATGCTGCAAAGAGTTCTTTAGGTGGAGGAAAGGTGGTAGTTGTCTCGTAAGCCTCGTGAACCTTTTTGGCAAGCGCAACAAAATAGGCTTTTTCAAATTCAGCCGAGAGGGCCGTTTTCCAGCTGTCTTCGATACGTACGTGCATAGTACTAGTATAGCAATATTCATATGAGTGTTACAAAAAATGGTCACGGCAGTTAGACTGCCGTGACCTTATGATTTAAATGATGTGGTATGTGTAATGGTGAGAGGCTCTGTCCCGCGTTTTGCCAGTTCGTCCAGTACGACTCGCGTTTCGTGTTTAACCATCGGTCTGCCACTTTCGTTCGTGAGCGCAAGAGCTGATGCTGCGGTAAACCATCTGACTTCTGTGGTCTCGGGCGGTTTAGCGGTCAGCTGTTTCCATCGCCCAACTCGTTTTGCGATAAAGTAACGTTTGACAGTTCGTGTCGTCACTTCACCGGATACCGAGACGATATCATGTCTAATAACGCTATGCAGTCGTGCGCTCGCCAGTCGTAACCCTGTCTCCTCCAAGAGTTCGCGTATTGCAGCCTCCAGGTGCGTCTCGTCCCGCTTTAGTTTACCGCCGGGGAATTCCCATTCGTCTCGTTTAGCGCTTTTAACGAGTAGGTAGAGGTACCCCTCATTTTTTGAGCGGCGAGAGATGATAACTCGTGCCACCCGATCGTGAGTGTAACGAATTCTTGCCATTGCCTAGTACCTTTCTTCGTCTTGCTGTGCGCTGCCCTCGCGTATACTGTCATAATATGGCTATAAAAACAATCGCCAGTGTTACTGACGATTGCGAGGCGGTATAATCCGCGATAAAAAGTGATTGCTCGTGAACTCGAGTGTTTGCGCTGGTATCTCAAAGCGAGTAATCCATCTAAAATCAATGATCTCATCTTGATCTATCAGGATGCTCGGGTTCGTTACCATAATTGTATAGAGGTAATGTTTCCATACAATATTCGGGTCGTGCGGGATGCTTCGTGTGAACGAACCTACTTGACGCAGCGTTGTCGGAGTGGCAACGAGCCCCGTTTCTTCAAAGAGTTCACGAATGGCAGCTGCAAGTGGCGCTTCACCGTCCTCCACTTTGCCACCAGGCAGTTCCCATAGGTCGTATCGATCGCTCGACTTTACCAGGAGGAGCTTCCTCAATTCGTTTACTACAATGATACGAACCACCTCACCTTTTACTCGTATGTTGGTAGCGTTTTCGTTGTACATTCCTCATCTCCAGTATTCTGTCCCGATTATGTACTATTTAGGCAAATTGTAAAGATTTTTGCACAACTCTCCCGTACCACTCTGTAACATTGGTATACTAAACATGTATACATACAATCAGCGTGTAGCTAACATCGTTTCTATGATTATTATCGATATTGAAGCAACGGGCACTAATGCAGTGAAACATTCAATCCTCTCTATCGGAGCGCTTGATTTTGATCACACTGATCGCCGGTTTTATGGGGAGTGTTATATGTGGGATGGTGCACATAGCATGGATAGTGCACTCGAGGTAAACGGGTTTAGCGAGGATGCGGCCCACGATACTGCTAAAATGTCAGAAGCAGAACTGGTTACGCAATTTATGGAATGGACGCAAGAGTGTTCGGATCGTATGTTGGTGGGGCAGAATGTATCGTTTGATCGTAACTTTCTCATTGCTGCCTGCGATCGGGCTGGTATCCAATGTGACTTACCAACTCGAACACTCGATACGCATACTATGGGGTATATGCATATGGTCAAAGCAGGTAAGCCGCCGGTCGTTGATCCACAACATCGCCATACAAATCTAACGTTAAACACACTCCTCGTATACTGTGGCGTACCCAGTGAACCTAATCCTCATAATGCGTTAACAGGAGCGATGTGTCATGCCGAAGTCGCTTCTCGATTGTTATATGATCGGGGACTTCTCCCCGAGTTTTCCCAATATAAAATCCCCTGGTAGTAGTCTAGGGTGATACAATGAAGCAACTATGGTACGAGCATTACTCGGAGGAAAAAAACGCGCAGCCAAAAAAGCTGAGAAAAGTATAGAACATTGTCGTATCGTAACTGATCTCCTGGATCCGAAAGGTACCGATGGCGACGCTATTCAGTCATGGCGAATTTTCCGCATTATGTCGGAATTTGTAAGCGGTTTCGAATTGCTCCGTAATCACGGACTGGCTGTGACATTCTGGGGTAGTGCGCGACTTGAACCGACTGATCCGTACTACAAAGCTGCAGAGGAACTTGCCGCAAAACTAGCTAAAAAAGGCTTTACTGTTATTTCTGGTGGCGGACCGGGTATTATGGAGGCGTCAAATGTAGGAGCTTTCAAAGTAGGAGGAAAGTCCGTTGGGCTCAATATTAAATTGCCTTTTGAGCAGAAACTGAATCCCTACACCACTGAATCACTCGACTTTGATTTCTTTTTCTCGCGGAAGGTGATGATGACCTTTGCCTCTGAAGCCTACATCTATTTCCCTGGAGGATTTGGTACGATGGATGAATTTTTTGAGATTATAACGTTGATTCAAACAAAAAAAATCGAGCGCATCCCGGTTATCCTCTTCGGTTCGGAATTTTGGAACCCGCTCCTCGTCTGGATGGAAAAGGACTTACTGAAAAAGTTCAAAACGATTGATAAGGAGGACATGGATCTTTTTAAAGTCTTTGACTCTGTAGATGAAGCTGCCAAGTACGTCCTTAAAAATGTTGATTGTAATAATATCTACCAACGCTAGTTACTATGAAGAAAACAATTGTCATATTTGATATCGGTGGCACAAAAACCCGCGTGGCAGTTTCGACTGACGGTGAACAGTTTGGCCCGGTAGAATCATTCCATACACCAGCTGATCCTAAAAAAGGTATCGTGCAAATTTTGGCTGTAGCTGAAACCTTGATGGAGGGGAGTGAACCAACAGCTTTTGTTGGTGGTATTCGTGGTGTATTGAATGAGGAAAATACTGGTATTGAACACGATGAAATTTTGAGTGGATGGGTAGGGTTTAATGTAGTGTCAGCTCTTCAGAAGAAATTTGATGTGCCGGTGACTCTGGAAAATGATGCAGCACTCGCTGGTTTGGGAGAGGCTGTGTATGGAGCCGGGCAGGGGATTGATATTTTGGTATACCACACAATTAGTACCGGTGTAGGTGGTGTCCGTATTCATTCTGGTATGATCGATGCTTCAAGTGCTGGCTTTGAGCCTGGTCACCAAGTGCTCGATATTGACCGTACTATTTTAGGTGAAGACGTTGTTCCGACTCTTGAGAATTTAGTTTCGGGCGCAGCACTCGAAGCCCGTCTCGGTATCAAACCGTACGATATCCCTCAAGAGGATGTGATTTGGGAAGAGTTGGCCGGCTACCTGGCACAAGGTCTCCGTAATACAGTGCTCTATTGGTCGCCTGAAGCCATAGTTCTAGGAGGTTCGATGATGATTGGGGATCCAAAAATTCCTCTTGATGCGGTGAGAAAAGCGACTGTTGCCGTTCTCGACAGCTTCGTACCGTGTCCTTTTATAACTACGGCAAAATTGGGTGATGAGGCCGGATTATATGGTGCTCTAGCACTTTACGGCTCTAAATAAAACTAAAAAACAAAATCTTTTGTAAGACAAGTAGACTAAAATATGGCTCATTAGAGCCATATTTTAGTGTAACTATACCGCTCCTTTGGGTCTAAAAGTTTGACATTACATATAAAATGTGCTACTATAGTAGAACTGGCGCAGACTATGATACGATAGCGCAGTTACCAGGTGACGGCTGGTATTTATAACTTAAGACAATTGGCTTATTATATCCACTGTTATCCTCGCAATGCTCGCGGCCTCGACTGCTTATTCAGTTCCCGAGAGTGAGGCGTATGGACAGATCATGACGGATGTTCCGGCGGTAGTAGCAAACCGTTCAGTCGCGACTAGCAATAGTAAAACTGAAGCGGCGGTGCGCGAGTACTTTAAAGATATTCCAGTCATGATCCAGGTTGCTCGTTGTGAGTCACAGTTTCGTCAGACATTAGCTGATGGTTCAGTGCTCCACGGAGTAGTCGACAGTGCGGATACCGGTGTTATGCAAATTAACGCTCGTTACCATGCTTCGGCTGCTGCGGCAATGGGCCTGAGTCTTGATGATCTCCATGGCAACATGGTTTATGCCCGACATCTCTACGAGACACAGGGAACAAAACCATGGACAGCCTCTTCTGCCTGTTGGGGGAAGACGCTAGCTATGAATATCTAAATCTCCACCAAGACTAAACA
>JANPGF010000048.1:0-6079 GCA_031423775.1 Candidatus Kaiserbacteria bacterium
CCGAGCCCGGTACCCTCCGTCTCCTGGATGCGAACGTTGTCAGCTCGAAAGAGCCGGGTAAAGATCCGCTCTTGTTGGCTGGCGGGTATACCAACGCCACTGTCTGCGACGCTAAATATAAAATGTGTACCAGCTGGATTCAGACCGAGCGTCAAATCAATGGTACCATCCTGTGGAGTGTATTTTATAGCATTTGAAATCAGATTTTGCATAACCATACGGAGGAGTTTGGCATCAGATTCAATGATTGGGATACTTGGGTCAAAAATGGTATTTATCTGTAAGTGCTTTTTCTCACTTTCGGGGATTTGTTCGAGGAGGACACTATGAATCAGTGATACTAGATCAATCATTTCTGGTTCTAGTATAAAGGTCCCTAGAGTCATCCGTGTCACATTGAGGAGTGCATTCACGAGACTAATCATACGTTGATTGCCGTGATAAACCTCGTTAAGGTATTTTTCCTGAATCTCAGAAATGGGACCAGCGTCACCCGAAAGTAACATCTCGGTATACCAGTTAATTGCCGAGAGTGGAGTTCGAAGCTGGTGCGAGGCGAGAGAGACAAATTCCGTTTTTGCCTTATCAACGTCGAGTTCTTTGGTAATATCGCGATACGATTTTACCAGGCCAACGACCGTACCGTGGAGCCAAACAGGAGTAACGGTAGAGCTGGCAGGGAAGCGAGTCGTATCTTTCCGAAGACTAGGGGAAGGATTTGTGACATCACCACGATACGTATTACCATTAAGCGTCGCGGTAATAATATCTGTAAATCTAGTCTCGATACTCCCTGGTTCGTTTTCAGTGGAGAGTATTGTTACAATGTCGCAACCAATGACTTCTGCGGCTGTCCAGCCCGTCAATAGTTCAAAGGCGCGATTCACAAAAGTAATAGACCGGGCGCTGTCAGCTACAATGATAGCGTCACCGATACTTTCGAGAATGGCAGTATCAATAGCATTTTTTTGCATGAGTCGATCTGACGCCTCAGCCATTTCGCGTGTTTTTTCTTGCAGAATAGCGTTACTCTTTTCAAGGTCTTCGAGAACATTGAGGATGGCGCGTCGCGACCGAACACTTTCACGGGCAATAGCTTGATAGTCAGTCAGGACGTTTAAAATTGCCGTTTGAGTATCTCCGTGTCCTTGATGGATAGTTATGTTGTTGTCTGTGGATGGTACAGATTTCATAGGGTGTACTATCCTGGAATGGCTGCTACCTGACGTTTATATCCTTCAAGTTCTTGTTTGAGTTCAATCATTTTGAGCTCCCGACCCACCATGACTTTATTGAGTAGTTCAAGTTCCTGTACTCGTTCAGCAATTTCTCCAGTGCGTTTCGCTACGGTCTGTTCGAGTCCGCTAGTGTATTCAGCTAATTTTTGTTCCAAGTCTTTGCGGATAGTGATATCTTCCATAGCGAGCACTATCATGTGGGTCGTGTCGATATCGATCTGTCGGGCATTCAAAAGGATTGTTTTGCTCCCAATTTTTTGAAATAAATGAGTCACTTCAAAGTCCTTTACTACCTTTTTAAGAGGGAGCACTTCTTCGAGGAGGCTACGGAGAACAGGAATGTCCCACTGACCATTCCCTAGTTCATAGAGAAACATATTTTCTGTCAGGGCAGTTGATACCTGGAAATTTTCATAAAAGGTTGGGTTTGCCAATACGACTCGCAATTCAGAATCCAGAATGAGGAATGATTCACGGGCAACCTCTACCAATGTTTTCATGTAGTGCAATGCAATTTCCCGTGATTCGGTAGTAACATTATTTTGGGTGTGTTCATTATTCATAATTTTATAAGTGTAGCTAGGATGAAGTACGGAATTGTAATTTACCAGTTATTGAGCCGTATGAGAGATGATTATATTACAGTGACGAACTAACATCGTAAATAGCCGCACAATATGCGGCTATTTACTCCTACATGTGCAACGATTATCGGTTTCGACGCAGTGCTCCGATAATGGCAATGAGAATCACTGAGCCCAGTAAGGCGACCAAGAAACTATAGAGGTTAAAGCCGGTAATAGCAGTTTCCCCAAGGTTGCTCATAATCCAGCCTCCGATCATTGCTCCAATTACACCAACAACGACATTCATAATGACGCCCTGCTGGCTGTCTGTGTTCATAATCAGTGACGCAATCCATCCCACAATGCCTCCAAAAATAATCCAAAGTAAGATTCCCATATGGTGTAATTTAATTGTTTAATAGTTGCATAGTTGAATAGCATGCTCTATTTTCGGAAGTTCCGGTTATTCTTACTCTTGTAAACGAGCAGCGGCTTCAGGTGTTGATACGTCCAGTCCCATGAAAAAGAGATTAATAATCCCGTAGGCAATGAGCCAGTAGATAAATCCTGCCAGGATGGTTGTCCACTCAAATACTGAACCAGCAGCATACGTAGTGCGGAAGACTGCAATAAATGGGCTGACGAGTACATAGGTCACGCCATATATTAGGTTGGTAAATGGTGCACTGCCAGCTCCCAGTAACTTGAGAAAGAAACGAAGGGCAAGTAGTACTTCAATAAAACCGAGTATAAACCAAACAATCTGGGTGCCGTTATAGATAGTTTTGGTTGATGGTGCGTTATAGGTTGCCATGCATGTATATTTATTATAAGGATAATGAAGCTCGCTCCGCTGTGTGGAGGTGTCGTGCTCTCATAGTACTAATGCCGTCGTTCGACCGTTTTCGTTACAAGATACAAAAAGACCCCGTTATGGGGTCCTTTTGTTAGTCTGGTCTTTTGTGTAAAACTTTCAGAAACGAGTGCAATTCGAGGCGCGCAAGGAAATTTTAGTGAGCCGTACATGGGTACGGTGTACTAAAATTTACCGCAGCTGCAACGAAGAAGTGCACCGTTTGTGGAAGTTTTAGTTAGCCTTCACACGCTACACAGATAGCCTCACTCGCCATATGAATCCGCGGTTTAGTTGGGGTATTTGTCGCGACTTCTGGTAAATCAAAATCTACGTTAAGTGATGTGTGTGCCATAGATGTACATTTTACCACGCACGCAAAGTGAGGAGTGGTGTCTGCACACAGCAACCTGTGCACAAGTACAGACCAAAAGTCTAAAAGCCTATGAGTGAGTATAAAAAGTGACAAGAGGGGAGTTGTGTCAAGGAACTAGTGTCCGAATAAATATAAAAAAGCCGCCAGAGGAGTGCTCTGGCGGCCGAGGTTTCGTTCATCACGGATTAGCGAGTGCGGCGGTGACGGCACTTTCGTGTGCCAGTGCGCGTTCGCGTTCGCGCTCCAGCTTCACGCGATGGGCCTCAAGCATGGTTTCAGCAGATTTTTCCATGAAGGTGGTTTGTTGCAAGGATCCCCAAGCATCGCTGCTCATAGTGATTCGTGCACTGACAGGGCAGAGCGTGCTGGAAATTGGCCTCTTTTCACTTCCAGCTTCAACAGTAATGACAAGATCGTCGTCAATCCATTTGACTGGTTTGATGGTGTCTCCTGACTGGATGATACAGTGTTGCAGGCGGCCGTCCTCCAGTTGTTGTGCACTGAAGGTGTAATATTCGCCCGGCACCACCATCGGCCCCAGGGGTTTTATCCATTGCCAGGTGTCATGGCCGACGACCACGATCACGATGATTGTCAAACCCACAGTGATCACTTGTCCGATGAGACGCAGTGCGTCAAAGATACGGTCGAAGATCATTTCGTTCTCCCAATAGGTACATTTAATAAAATCATACACTATTTAATACATTTGTCAATATAATCAAGCCGGTTCAATAACCCCTCAGATACAAGGCGGGCGGCAGAAAATATTGTGAGGTGTCCTGGGGGTGGTACTAAGTTTACAACTGCGCCGTTATTTTGTCCTAAATCAAATCCGCTCAATAATTCTTCAGATACTAGGCGAGTGATAAAAAATATTAAGAGGTGTGCTCCTTGCACATTGAACAATATTTTTTATCGCTCAACAACGTAGATGACGGATTAGTGTGCGGATTTCAGTGAGTTAGTTTGAAGGCGATGTAGATACCAATAATAGCCCCAATCGCATTAAAGAGAATGCTCCAAAACGAAAAATAACTGTCGCCCCATAATACGGGGATATAGCCACCGATAGCACCTCCGATGCCCATACCGAGGTATGCTGCGCGTTTTGATTCCATATGTCACGTTAGTATACCATCAGTGATCTTTGTATAACGAGTTGTAACGAAATGCCTAGTCCTACGGCATGGTAGTAGTGAAGGCAGAGAAAGCTGTCTCTGGCTTGTAATATCCACCACATTTGGAACTAGTAAAGTAGTTCAAATGTAGCCCTTTCATCATTAAAAAAACTAATATAACTTCTATGTCTACATCAAATCGTTCATTTACACAGTTTATCCGTCTTGCTGCATTTGGCACACTTGCATTTTTTGCTGTTACTTTTGTCACTGCTCCAGTAGTAGCTTCTGCTGCGGTTTATGCATACGTTGATACTGCCGGTGAAGTAAAAACAGTCACTGCTACAGATTGGATGACTGCTATTGCTACTGCCCCATATATTGCTATCCATAGTGGTGTAATGCTTCTCGCTACCGCTGCTGACTACGTAGTTGTTGGTGACAAGGTAATGATTGGTAAGTAATTTCTTTGCTCGGTGGCAAAAGGGCACCGTTTCGGTGCTCTTTTGATATAGTGGGCATTCGTGAATGAGGAGTATGATGAAGGTACCTTATTACTAACTATAAAATTCTATGACAAACTTGTTCGATCGGGTAACGGTAGCATTCGTTGCTGCGGCCGCTCTGATTGTGCTCTATGGTATGCCAGCTATAACCGAGGCGTCGGTAGTACATCCGTCCTGTACTTTGGCAATTACGGTTGATGGTGTTACTACATCTGTGCGCAGTGGGACAAAGGTATCTATCCGTGAAGGGTCTGTCTATAGTGTTGCTTGGACCAGTCAAAATGCGGATGCGGCAGTTGATCGAGATGGGCACACCATTGCTCTGTCGGGGGCAACCAGTTCTGTACTTACTGCAAACACCAACTATTTACTCCGGTTTAGTAAAAGTGGCTACCAATCAACTTGTACCATTTCAGCCTATGGAGTATCAGGCAGTGTGACTTCGGGTACGGCCGCCAGTAGTAGTAAGCCAGTAACAATTGTTGGTAAGGTGCGTGGGCTGGATAGCGTTGCTGTTTCAGTCACACCGTTTGGCGCAACTACAACTGTCATGAGTAAAAATATTTCGGTTCGTCATGGCGCTTTTACCTATGCCGTGCCGCAGAAATTAAATGACGGACTCTATCAAATCCTCATTACTACAAACAAAAGTGGCATCACGACCGTAGTTGCAACTAATACGTTGAATGTGGGTAATGTTCCGGTAGTTTCGGCTGCAGCACCGACTACCATTGTAGCGATACCAGTGCCTTTGCTCATCGGTGGCGTAGCCCATCCGGGAGCAACGGTTGCGGTCGCGTATTTGCAGCTCATTAACATTGGGCTCGCAACCACTACCGTAAGTAATGTGACCCTGACACAGTCAGGCAACGCTGCGGTCGCCGCGATTGTTGGCCTGACGTCTATTAGTGATAATGGTGTTGCCAAAGGGGCTGTCGGCACGATGGTCGCGGGCACGCCATTTGTCGGGAATACGGCGACCGTGCCGCTCGGTCTCGTACTCGCTCCGAAAGAAATGCGCCTCGTGACAATAAAAGCCATTACCACCACAAACGTTCTCCCATACCTCGGTACCAAAATTACCTTGCTCGTGTCTGGAATCGGTACCACCGCCCGCGTAGAGAGCAAACTCCCATTATTCGGTACGATATGGACAGTAGGGTACTAGGAACTCAAAGAATCCCAATGTACGTAACACAACCTGGGAATAAGTCATTTTAACATCAACCAAAATGGTGGGATGATAAGACTATGACTGATGTGTCTGCGGCAATGCCCCAACTCCCGTCACCACTTGAAGCCTGTATCAAACAGGTGGAGAGTGAGCTGGCTCGAGGTGGGGCATTGTCTGTAGTCGGACTCCTAGAATATATTTTTGAACACGCGCTGGTAGCGCTCGCGTCAGACATCCACATTAAT
>JANPGF010000049.1:0-21748 GCA_031423775.1 Candidatus Kaiserbacteria bacterium
AAAAGAGATAAAATTACTTATGCAGGTCGCAAAGACAAAGTAGGCATAACCTTACAAACAATTGTGATTGAATGAGACTATCGGGCACAGTTCGATCATTCTTCGATTTGGCTGCAGCATATTGGTCCGACGACGGCACCACTGCGAGCTGGTCGGCATACTGGCAATCGATTTTCGATTCTGGTTCGGACAGACGCTCTAGTTCCACCTGATGGGAGTGTCTTCCTCAATCTATATGGCCCACAACGGCTTGGTCGTGGTTACCGTCAAGTTGAAGCAGGGAAGCATCTGCTCAATGGCGACTTTGATCAGGCACTTTGTGCCCTGGAAGGTTCACCTCAGTGGTATACGATTAAACGGAATATGCGACGGTTTCTCCCAAGTCACGTTTCGCGGCAATTTCAAAATGAGTTTGATAGTGCTACGACCTGGGAGTCATTAAAACCGCTTGTCGGTCATTTATTTTCGGCCGAAGAAATTCTGCTCCTCCCGCAGTTTCGGGAAGATCTAGAATTTGAAGTCCTCAAGTGGCAAAGTCACTTGTGGAACGCCCTGGCCTTGCGGACGCGGACGACCGTAGAGCGACTTCCTATGTGGGGAGTTGAGTCTGCTTCGCTCTATGAAGATATCTGGCAACCGCGTGATGGTTGTGTTGACGACGAAATACTTGAGCTTACGCACCAATTTCAGCGTCCGCTTTTGGTCACCGCTCGTCATCATGTCATTACAGAATGTGCTGAGGGCTACCGTCATGAATTTACGTTGCCACCCGGTGCGTTTGCAACGGTATTTTTGAACACTCTCTACACCGTCGTCGATTGTTCCCAAGAGGAATATCCCAAGCGGTGATTGATCAATTTGTTTGATTGTTGAACGTCAGGTCCGGTGTGTTGTTTGGTTGGAGAAACTATTTCTCAAACCAAGCCACACCGGGCTTTTTTAATACAAAAATGCGGAGATAGTTTATTGACAAACATATTTAATTATGCTACTATGCTAGATAGCACGATTGGTGCTCTTTAACAGATGGAGTCAAATTATGGCCAATGTTCGCTCGGCTTTCCCGGTTGGTAACGACGTGGGAGTTAAGTTTGCCCGGGTCGATGACAACCAAAACGTCAGGGTTGACGTTTGGGGAATCAAGGCTGGCAATGCCCTGTATGCTGCGAATCTGATTTTGCCGCACAATGCCCCTGAGGGCGCTGTGTGGATGATTGGATCGGTTATCAATTCGACGCGGAAACCGATCTGGAGCTATAAAGACGACGCTCGCGTCGCCGCGGGCTTCGACGGTCGCGCCTTCCCGTATGCGTTTGATGGTCTGTCCTATATCGTTTATTTGACCAAAACGGCCGATCCGCAGGTGGCATATGTTGTGCCGCTCTTGCAGATTCTGGAACAGAAGGAACCGCAGGAACCGATTGACGAAACGATTGCACTCAAGGTTGCGGTCGCGGCTGATCTCAATTTGACGCCGAAATTCTCTTTTGCTGAAGCCGCCTGGAACCAAATCCTGGCTGCGGAGGCACTTGAGGCGAACAAGGCGGCGGAACAAGCTGCCTACCAGCAGCGGGCAGATGCTCGTCTGGCGAAGATCGGAAGCATTCTTGCTCGCCCGCTCGTCACGGTTCCTGTCTCCGGGCGTTCGATCTCGGCAATTCCCGTTACGGGCGATGAGTGGAAGATGTTGCCGAACCGCACTGTTGTGGTGCAAGGCGACATCGATGTGAACGAAACGTTTGAAGCGAAAGAGACCTTTACCGTCGTTAAGTCGGCTGGAAAGGCACCGTCGCGGCAATCGGTCATCAAGGTCGGCGAAGCGGCACTGCAGGTGGCTGCTTCGAAAAAGGTGGAGCTGCCCAAACCGATCAGTGAGAAACTGGTTCGGATCAAAGGTCGCGGGTTCCAGGTGCCGACGTTCGGCCGTATCGAGGATCTGCAGGCGCTGCGCGCCGCAGGCCTCAATGGTGGCGCGTATCGCGGCATCCAGAAACCGGCGGGTGTATTCGAACTGTTCGAGGTCCATCATGACGGACTGAAGCAGGTCGGGGCGAGCGATTTTATGGTGATGAAGTAGAGATGAGGGAAGGGGCGACTATGCCGCCCCTTCCCAAGAGTCCAGGCCTCGTGTCTGTTTCAATGAATGGCCTTTGTGCCAGACAAAGAGACAGCCATGAGGTCTTTTTGCGTGTCGATAATAGAAAATTGAGGGAGTAGTACCTCTGTTTTTTAGTTTATCAGATGGTAGTTTTTCTCTGGTATACTAGTGGGATTATTTTAATAATTGTTACTACTACCGTATGTCAATTGCCAAAAAAGTTTCCGCGAAAAAGGGAGTTACCCCAGTCGAAAACAGGGGTGTAAAAAAGAATGTAGCCACAGCAAGTCCTGTAGTTAAAAAAACTGCTTTAGTTTCTAAAGCTATTGTGAAAAAAAGTATGCCAGCAACGATGAAAAAGACAGCTCCGGTTGCTAAGAAAAAAGACTACAATAAATTATCGCTTGCCCTCCATAAAAAAATGCATGGTAAGCTTGAAGTAGTCAGTAAGGGTAAACTCGAAACTCGTGATGATTGGAGTATGATGTATACACCTGGAGTAGGGGCGGTCTCTTCGTACTTAGCCAAACATCCGAAAGAGGCTCGTGAATATACGATAAAGCGAAATACGGTAGCGGTGATTTCAGATGGTTCAGCAGTACTTGGTTTGGGTAACCTTGGTGCTGTGCCGGCTCTCCCGGTAATGGAAGGGAAATGTGCCATTTTTAAAACAATGGCAAATGTTGATGCGTTCCCGATTGTCCTGGCGACACAAGATACAGAAGAAATCATTGCTGCAGTGAAAGCAATCGCCCCAACGTTTGGTGGTATTAATCTCGAAGATATTTCCGCTCCACGCTGTTTTATTATCGAAGAGCGTCTTAAAGCAGAATTAGATATTCCGGTAATGCACGATGATCAGCATGGAACAGCAATAGTTGTGCTAGCTGGTCTTATAAATGCTGCCAAAGTTGTTGGCAAAAAATTTGAAAATCTACGAGTGGTGGTGGTGGGGGCCGGAGCAGCCGGTAGGGCAGTAACGCTCTTGCTGCAAAAGGCAGGTATCGTTCATATTATAGTGACTGATAGTAAAGGGGCAATTTATAGCGGCCGTCCTGATTTAGGCGTGGGGTACAAAAAAGAATTAGCCACGAGTACTAACCCTGATAAAATCCAGGGTGACGTATTGGCAGTAACTGCTGGGGCTGACGTTATTATTGGAGTGTCTGGTCCTGGCACTATTGCTCCTGCACATATTGAACACATGGCGCCACAAGCGATTGTCTTTGCCCTCGCTAACCCAATTCCAGAAATTATGCCAGAAGATGCCAAACGAGCTGGAGCGGCCGTGGTAGCTACTGGTCGGAGTGATTATGCTAATCAGGTAAATAATTCTCTCGCCTTCCCCGGTATTTTCAGAGGTGCCCTTGATCGTAATATTCGTACTATTACTGATGATATGAAATTAGCGGCGGCTAAAAAACTCGCCAGCTTGGTGAAATCTCCAACTGCTGAAGAAGTCATTCCTTATGTAATGACCCCCGGTTTGGTTAAAGCGGTCGCTAGTGTCATTAAATAGAATATCTAGAAACGGCACACTTTTCCTAACAGCCGCGGTAAATTTTAGTTCATCGTATTCTTGTAAGCCTCGAACAGTATTTGTTTTGTGTAATAGGTGACTTTCTGGTATCCTCTGTCGTATCGGAGAAGTGTCAGAGTGGTCTATCGTGTTTCCTTGCTAAGGAAATAGGGGTTTACGCCCCTCGGAGGTTCGAATCCTCTCTTCTCCGCAAATACCAAAACCCAAACAAAGCCTAAGCTTTGTTTGGGTTTTGCTGTATTTGCGCGAGAAGAGAGGATTCGAAGCCTGATTGAGCTAGATTATGAGCTTGCGAAATAATATAGCCAATTAGGGTACTGGTCGTGTAACGACCGAAATTCCCCTCTTCTTAATTCATCACAAATAGGTATACTGTTGAGTATGTCTATTAGTCCAATCTGTGATCGTTGCAAAAAGGTATTAGATGACTTTGGTGGGATTCTCCTTAGTCCACCTGACGCAGAAAATAAAGTAATCAAATACCATATCTGTAAATCTTGTTATAGTTTTTTTGAAGCAGAAGTTACTCCACGATAGGTTTTTTCCTAATAGAAAAAACTACACCGTGAGGCTTCTATTTCTGAGAAGTCTTTTTTGGGTTGATTTTCTTTTCGAGATTATCAAAAGTTTCTTCGTCAAAAATAATACCTTCAATCGCAAACGAATTGTGCATGGTGGCGGAGGCTCGAGCTCTGCTCGATTTTTTGTCGACAGATTTGACCGAGAACGTACGGGTATTCTTTTGTGAAATCTTTTTCATACCTACTGTATAGCAAATTAACGGCATATGGGGAAGCTCCCCTCTGCTATTTCGTGCCCTTAAAAAAGTAGGATAAATTGTGTATGATGGAATCACTATGCCACCAGTCCCACGTACGTTTGCGGCATTTCTCACACTCATCCTCACACATGGAGACAAGAGTGCTTTAGTTGATTCTCAAACGGGAGTGACCTATACCTACCGTGAATTAGTTGAACGGATACAGTCTCTCGCAACCAGACTCGCCATTGCTCCCGGTGAGCGGGTGCTGCTCTATAAACTGAGTCAGCTCGACTGGGTAGTGTTGTTTTTCGCGGTTCAGTTACGAGGTGGAATTGTGGTACCGGTTGATGATCGAGTTGGTGATGAGTTTGTCGTGAAGGTGGTCGAGCAAACTGAACCAGTGTATTTTTTTACGAGTGAACAATCACAGTCTGCACATATTTTAGCGAAAACGCACGTGTTACCTGTTACCGATCTCTGGTTACTGCCTGAGCTCTATGAGGTGGTTCCGAATCATGGTCCTGATGCGCCCTGTGAGATTATTTTTACGTCGGGCACCTGGTCTGATCCAAAAGGGGTGGTACTCTCGCAACGTAATCTACTCGCCAATGTTGAACAACTCCTCGGTGCGTATACGCATGAAAAGAACGAAGTTGTATTAAGCATTTTGCCACTCACGCATGCGTATCAGCAGACACTCGGGTTACTGACGCCTCTAGTGTTAGGTTCAAAGATTGTTTTTCTCAAGGTGACGAACTCGATTGAATTGTTGCAGGTAATAAAGCGATATCGGGTGACGATTATTCCGCTTGTTCCGCGAGTACTGGAGCTTCTGTATTCAGCCATTACACGAAAAATTTCTAGTCGGCGGTTACGGTTGGCATTTGTGCAAGTGGTGACGCTCGCGCGGTATCTACCGCTTGGTCTGCGGCGTGTGCTGTTCCGAAAAGTCCATGCGCTGATTGGAAATGATTTGCATGTGCTCGTATCTGGAGGCTCACCATTACAACTTCCGATTGATAGATTTTTCCAAGGCTTAGGGTACCAGGTTATGGTGGGGTATGGTTTGTCTGAATGTTCACCAATTGTGTGTGCTCATTTTGGACAACATCGCGTAGTCGGAGAGGTGGGGCAGCCACTTCCAGGGGTTCAGGTCACTCTGAATGAGGCACATGAAATTATTGTTCGTGGTGAAAATGTGTACTTGGGTTACTGGCCAGATACAAGTGGAACTACGACAGACTTTAAAACGGGTGATATTGGTACGGTATTACCTGGGGGTAGTGTGGTATTGCAGGGGCGTAACAAAAATCTGATTATTTTTGCAAGTGGCGAGAAATGCTTTTGCGAGGATTTTGAGACACTCCTTCTTGCGGTTGATGAAATCGAACACTGCTGTGTGGTTGAAAAGAAGCAAAATGGCGTTACGGTTGCTGAAGCTTTGTGCACAACGGTAGGAGATGTGTCGATTGATGTCGAAGCCGTACGGGCGCGCGTTAATAAAAAATTACCGTTTGGTATTTCGCTCTCTCGACTCGTGTGGGTTGCGGCAGCAGAGTTTCCACTCACACATACCCTAAAACCTAGTCGGGTAAAAATTTCTGCGCTGTTAGATGCGGAGTAGTGCCACCCCGAGACTGACTCCACCTGCTAGTCCGACAAGAAGTACGAGATCACCGGACTTGAGTTCTCCTCTTGTGCTGCGTAACGACCAGGCGAGTGGGAGTGTACCGGCGGCGACATTGCCACACCATGATACAGTTTCTTCAACTTGGGACGCTTTGATACCACACGTATTCATAAATGATTCGAGGTAGGGAACAGACACCTGGTGCATAAAAATGTGATTGATGTCCGCGATCTGTAGCTGGTGTTTTGCCAGAACATTTTTAATAAACTCCGGCCCCATGTGTTCAAAGGCATCTTTGAGCTCAGAACCATCCCCCGCAAAATAGACGTCATGGGCTCCTTGGAAACGTGAGCCGCCACCGGCGAGCATGGCCTTCTCCCAGTAGGCACTATCGGCTCGAAATTGCATGTCGATGATACCAGTTATTTCTGAGCCTCCGTTGGTGACTACAACAGCTGTACCGATGTCTCCAAAGGTGTAGCCAGGAAAACTTTGTTTAAAATCACTTCGACTGGTTACTGCCAGTTTGGCACTTTTGGTTGAAACTTCACCAGTTGCAATGAGGATACGTTTGTATGAGCCGGTTTTAATAAAGGCGTTGGCTACTTCGAGTGCGTTCAAAAAACTGTTGCAAGCATTAGTAACATCGAGTACCGCGCAATTCGTACCAATACCCATCTGTACGATGTGTGCCGTTGCTGGTTCGAGCATGTCCTGTCCGGCTGACGCAAAGATGAGGAGGTCGATACTGTTGGGGGTGATAGAAGGATGTTCAGCAAATAATTTTTTACTAGCAGCAATGGCGAGTGTCGAATTGTATTCTTGTGGTCCGCTCACAAAACGACTCTTGATACCAGTGATTGATTCTATGATGCCAGGCTGTGGTGCGTAGGCCCCCTCTACTCTAATCGCGGTCTCGAGTTCGGTACTTGTTTGTGTCGTGATAGGGAATATGTGGCTACAGGCAAAAATGATACTGTTATTCATACGTAGATATTAGTATAGTATGCGTATGTTGGAAAGTCAGGTAGTTATGGCGTGTAGAGAGAAGCCCTCTTTAGAAGAGCTTGTGGCAGCACAGGCGAATTTTCTATCACAGGACGAACAGAAGTATTGTCTGACCCTGACCCCGCGTGTGGCGCATGATTTTTTATCGGGGAGACAGTTGCTACGTAGTTGTTTTTTAGGCTCTTTCGTAACGCCGGATACAAATTATCGTGTGCAGTACGTAGATGGTCGACCAGTAGTGGTGACTGACGCCGCTACCTATTTTTGCTCGCTTTCACATTCCGCACATTTTGTGGCGTGTGTGATACATCCAACAACTCGCATGGGTATTGATGTTGAAGAGTTTAGTACGCGGGCACATGAATTTACCAAGTATATTGCGACACCAGCTGAAGCAGCCTTATTTCAAAAGGATTTTTCCAATCATACGATACCAACAATACTGTGGAGCATTAAGGAAGCTGCCTATAAGGCCGATAAACACCAGCGCAATGTGACCGATTATTGTATACTTAGCTATAGTAACAGCCGAGTGATTGTTAGTAATAAACTCTCTGGCGCCGTTTTCACCCTCATTCTCACGGTGTCTCAGGAGGCCACACTCGCGTATGTTATCTCATAGTATGGAAACATCACACCCATTTACCATCGAAATATTCACCGCAATTTTAGTTGAAATATTTGGTGTGCAGACAGCGCCGCTCAATTCTGACACAGACTTGGTTGGTGTTATCAAAGATTCAATTGATTTGGGTGAGTTAGTGGCGGTCATTAAAATGCGTCACAGTTACGAACCAATTTCTTACGAGTCATTCAAGGTGAACACCACGCTTCGTGAAGTATTTGAAAATTTTAGACCAATAACCGCGTAGTTATGGAACTCATACAGTATTTGTATACGACCATTTTCCTCTCAGATCTGAGTTATTTATTCTATGGATTTTTGGTAATTGCGTTTGGTGGCTATGCAGTGCTCGCGGGGGGTAGCTACTGGTATTTCTATGTGGCGAAAAAAAGTGCCTGGGCCAGTGCTAAAATTCAAGCACATCCTCCAACTCGTGCCAATATTGTGCATGAAATTACCTGGTCGCTCTCGTCAACGTGTATTTGGGTTTTGTTTGCGATGGGGGTGATTGTGGGCATAGATCAAGGGATCTTCCACTTATATTTTTCTGTTGCCGAATATGGTGTGCCGTATTTTTTCTTGAGTATTATACTTTTGGTATTTTTCCATGACACGTATTTTTATTGGACACATCGGTTCATGCATTCGTCATTTACCATCTATAAGATATTCCACAAAGTACATCACGATAGCAAAAATCCTACGCCATTTGCTATTCATTCATTTGCACCACTGGAAGCAGTTGCCCTCGCGTTGTACATACCGCTTATTTTATTGGTGATGCCGGTACATCTCTATGCACTGATGACTTGGTTTACGATTGAAACGACCGTAAATACGATGGGGCACTTGGGCTTTGAATTATTTCCTCTCGGTATCTTTCATACAAAATTTGGCAAGTGGTTAAATCCTCCCACCCATCATAATTTACATCATCAATCATCGAGAACTGGTTTCAGTCATTACTTTAATTTTTGGGATCGCATTATGGGTACGAATCCACAGCACTATGATGAACTCATGCGTAGTAAATAATACGGGGCATGTCAGTAAAAAATATCAACCTCTATAGTAATCCACTGTGGCAGAAAATTGTTGCCAAGTCGCTCGAACAGCCAACTAAGCCGATTCTCCTTGATGATCAGGGTGCGAAAACTACCTACGGAGATTTTATCAGTCGGGTTGATGCCTATGCTGCAGAGTTGGTTATTCGAGGCGTAGAAAAGGGTGATCGAGTATTGTTTCTGGAAAAGCCGTCGCTCCGTGGTATCGTGCTCTTTTTTGCACTCTACCGCGCCGGAGCGGTGGTCGTGATTGCTGATCCGGCCATGGGGCAAGCAAATTTTACCAGTCGGGTAACGTTTGCAGAGGTTTCGTCAATCGTCAGTGATCCGAAACTATATTTTGTAAATCGGGTGCCGGGGCTCGTTACACTGCTCCGTCGATTACAGTATGAAGTTCCTGATATTCGTTCTATTAAAACACCTGTTTTGGTATTGCCTCGTCAGCCCCGCCCCTTGTCTCAGACGACAATCGAAGTAGTAATAGACGCAACCGAAGACGCGTTGATTATTTTTACTTCAGGAACAACCTCAGTACCGAAAGGGGTCGTGCATACGTTTGCTTCTCTTGCGGCAACTCTCGACTATATCAAAAGTGAGTTGCCAACCGAGCCACATGATACATTTTATTCGAGCCAGTTACACTTTGCGCTCATTGCACTCTTGTCTGGCACCAAAGCGATGGTAACAGAAGTCCTCACCTTTAGTCCAAAACATTTTTTTGCTGTCTGTGCAGCGTATGC
The DNA here is from genome assembly GCA_031423775.1 of Candidatus Kaiserbacteria bacterium. GTDB lineage: Bacteria > Patescibacteriota > Minisyncoccia > Phycocordibacterales > UBA918 > OLB19. The sequence goes on from JANPGF010000049.1 coordinate 9,469, forward strand.
TCCGACACATGTGTTTCTCCTGCCGGCCGAGGGTGCGGAACTCATGACATACTGCCAGAAAAACCAGCTACAATTTCCTGCTTCAATCAAGCAGTTGCTGTTTGGTTCAGCCCCGGTCCTCAAGGGGTTTCTCGAACGACTTCAACCGTTTTTAGTACCGACAACTGAAGTGTTGGCTATTTACGGCTCAACTGAAATTTTGCCGGCAACCGTGACAACGCTCAAAGAAAAATTATCATTTGAAGGCGCTGGCGATTATCTCGGGACACCATTGCCTGGTGTGACTGCACGAATTGTGAATGATGAAATTATAGTGAGTGGTCCCAATCTGTGTAATCGCTATTTAGATGATGGCCAAGTTCGGACCGAATTTCAGTCAGGTGACCTCGGCTACCTCACACAGACTGGTGCTGTTGTGCTAACCGGGAGACGGAAGGATATGATTATTAAAGGTAATCATAATATTTATCCAGCCCTCTTTGAATCAACTATTAGTCGTATCCCGGGAGTGGGCTCGTGTGCACTAATCGGTCTCTATAATGAAGCTCTACAGGATGAACAGATTATTTTGTGTATCGAAAATAATTCGTCGGACAGCGATACGACACTATGTAAACGGGTGAATGGACTGATTCGGTCTGGTGAATATAGTATTGATACCTATGCGCTGCCAGATAAAATTATGTGTCTCTCGTTACCGCTCGGTGGTCGGAGTCGAAAAATTAATAAGACACTCTTGCGTGCGAGTGTAGCCAAACTACTATGAAAACAATTGCAGTCACCGGGGCACAGGGGTTTGTAGGGAAGGCTATTGTTTTGCGTCTGCGCGCGGCGGGATATTCAGTCCTGCCACTTGTACGCAGGTCTAACAGCACCTTTGATTCGGTGATTGAGTGGGATATTACAGTGCCCTATGTCGGTCCTACGCTCGCGGTTGATGTAGTGGTTCATGCAGCAGCACAGGTGAATGATTGGTCGAGCAATGCGGCGAGTGCGACCGTGAACGTAGAGGGGACACGTCATGTGCTCCAGGCGTGTGCGCAGGCTACTCAGTGTATTTATATCAGTTCAGCCAGTGTGTATGATCCGACGAACACCGAGGTCAGTTTGACTGAAGCATCACCTGCAGGAACAAATCTGTTAAATGCGTACAGTCGTACAAAATTTCAGGGTGAAACTCTTGTGCAATCGAGCGCGATAGCAACAACTGCTATTATTCGTCCACACATCATTTATGGTCCAGGTGATATGACAGTATTGCCGCGTCTCCTTGAGGCACGGAAACATGGTCGGTTCTTGGTCTTGGGCGATGGACAGAATACAATCTCACTCACGCATATCGAGAATCTCACCGCAGCGGTACAAAATTGTATTGAACGGCAAGCGGTCGGTACACACGAAATTTATAATATTACTGATGCCAGAACTGGCACTGTCGCAGAGGTGCTCCAGGCACTCAAATCTGCACTTGGTATACCGGATAAAAATCTCTACATTCCGTATCCTGTCGCAATGACATGTGGAGTTGTGCTCGAGCGCGTGTACCGAATGGCAGGTGCGAAAAATGCGCCTCTTGTTACTCCATATCTGGTTGCACAAATGACTGCGAATCATGTGTGCGATATTACGAAAGCACAGCGTGAATTAGGTTATGAGCCAACCAAGAGTTTTGATATGGCATTTTCAGAACTTCGGTATATACTACAAAAATGATTCAAAGTGTACGATTACTCTATGCGCCATTCAGACGGTTTGTTTCCGGTCATGTGTGTTTTGTGTTTACGCTCACCACAGGTGAAGAGTTGGTGATTTCCCCCGAAGCTGATACTAAAAATTTCAGTATTTTACTTGGCTTTTTACCATTTTATACCCTCCGTTACCGCTTGGAACATGCGCATGACTACCGTGCCAGACTGGTGCAAAAGAGACGGCCCAGCCATGAAATTTCAATGGGGTTAACTCCTGAAGAGGCGACTGCGTTATATCGAAATATGACTATTCGAGCCAAATCATTACTTCAGAGTCCAGAGAAATATCACATACTGCTTAACTCATGTATTAGTAATTCGTATTCTCATCTAAAGCAGACAACAGAGTTCAGGTTAGGTATACGCTCTCTCTGGTTGCCATTCACTCCACTTGCGCTCGCTAAAAATTCTCAGACAACAGCTCGATAACGGTATGCACGACCTGAGTATTATCATTCCGACGCTCAACGAAAGCAAATTTTTGCCACTCGTGTTGCAGGCGATTTCAGAACAGCAGTATCGATATCAGCTAGAGGTGATTATTGTAGATGGACATTCCGACGACGGAACTGTTGCAGCGGCACGCGCGTTTAGTGATAGTATTCCGCAACTCACCATTATTGAGAGTAGTGAACGAGGGGTGAGTCTACAGCGAAATCTGGGTGCTGCGAAGGCTCGATATAACCACCTCTTGTTTCTCGATTCGGATGTCTATTTACCAAAAGATTTTTTGAATACGTTGCACGTAAAGCTGCCTGATGATGACGATTGTGTGGTGTTAGTTTTACATAGGCCACCCACTCCGAATGTACTCGACTATCTGTGGCTTATCACGCTTTTTTCTTTTATCTGGCTGGTGCAGTGGTGGCGCCCAATTTGTAGCGGGAGCTTTTTACTGACGACAAAACATAATCATATCGCCGTCCACGGGTTTAATGAAAAGGCCATCATGGCAGAGGATGTGTTGTATTGTCATGAGTCGGTAAAACGTGGGGCTGTGTACAAACTTTTTTTTACGCCGAGTGTCATTGGTGACCCGAGACGCTTACGAGAGGTAGGCAGATTTCGCTTATTATGGTTGTGGCTCAAGGGCTATCTGTATACTACGTTCAAAGGACCAATGTATGAGTCGAATAAATTATTTGATTACGAGTTTGGGAAACATAGTGAGAGTGAATAACATATGAACATTACCATTACAAGTCCTCGGGCGCCGGCAGCTATAGAGTGGATTGGGGTAGCTCAAAGATCGGGTCATCATGTTACTGTCATTGATACACTCAAGTACCCAATGGGAGCAGACTGCAAAAATGTTACCTATGTACGCGTGCCGTCACCACGCTTTGCTTTTGAACAGTACAAGACGGTGATATCTGAACACATAAAAACGTGTGACTTGCTGATTCCTACCTTTGAAGATATTTTTTACGTGAGTTCGGCACTGGTGTCAGATAGTGATCGACAAAAGGTATTTATGCCACAACATGATTTGTTGCTCGGCTTACATAATAAGTCGACTGTTCATACATTTCTCAATACCTCTGTGCGGTCTCCTCAAACAAAGATGGTTACACACCGGGATGAAATCGTCTTTTCAAATAAACGGACAATTCTGAAGCCCGTTTTTTCCCGTTTTGGAGCACATATCATATTAGATGTGCAGCCTGAAGCCGTGCAAAATATTATGTGCTCTCCTGACTATCCATGGGTGCAACAGGAATTTATTCCAGGAACGTACATTTGTAACTATGCGGTTATTCAAAACGGAGTCGTTATTTCCCATGTGGTATATCGACCAAAATATCTCGTTAATAATGCCGCTTCAACGTATTTTGAAACGATTGTGCACCAAGGCTGTTCCGATTTCATTCGTACGTTTGCGCAGGACCATGCTTTTACGGGACAGATAGCTTTTGATTTTATTGAAAATGAGTCAGGCCTCTTTGTTCTTGAATGTAACCCACGTGCAACAAGTGGTATCCATCTCATTGCTGAATCCTTGGCACTGGTAGATGGTACACTCAGTGCCAAAGCGATCGTTCCTCGTGAAAGTTGTCGAGTGGGGAGCAGTATGTTCTTTATGTTTGGATTTTCGTATCTCGTGCAAGGCCGTTATGGGGAGTTGGTACACGACTATAAAAAGGCTCACGATGTACTCTCGGGCATTGCTAAGAAGACTCAGTTGTGGGCATTCTTAGAAATGTGGTATATAGCGTTCAAAAACCATATTCCATTTGCCACCGCTACCGCCTTTGATATTGAATACAATGGCTGATGTAACATCTCGTTCCTTTGCGGCTCGTCTTTCTGCGGTGCTCACAGCGGATACTTCGACGGCACTCATGAAAAATGTGCATACAAACATTGACCACTACACACTCGAGGGGGAAACTATTATTGCGACAATTACCGATACGGTGCTCGAGCATAACTGTTATGTAGTATCCCCGTACGCACTCATCATCAGCTATGCAAAAGTTGAGGTACATAAAGTCCCGACGCGGCTACTCCGTTTTATATTGCGCGGCGCCATGGAAGTATTTTCTTTTGTGTTGTATCAAGCAAAAATTGATACCATTCAAATTCTCAATAATTATCTCTTGTCTACCAATTTTTACAGTACCGCATGGCGAACTTTTTCGAGTGCGGTACTCGTCCAGCTGGCCACTAAACGATACCCGCATCACGCGCTCGCACTACGTTCACTCAATCAAACTCAAAATAAAGAATGTATTGCGGAACTCTCTCGTGCGAAATGGCTGCCTGTCGTGACGAGACAAGTGTATATTTTTCGTGATCTCAATCGTACCAGGCGCGATATCAAACGTGACCTTGCCTTGCTCAAGTCCCCACGTTTTGTGTTTGTTGAACCCAACACAGAAACCCTTGATGATTTTATGGTAGCAGAGCAACTGTATGAACAGCTCTATCTTAAAAAGTATAGTGAAGAAAACATTCAGTACCGCGCGGTATACATGCAAAAACTCTCTACAGAGGGCCTGCTCCATCTCAGACTTCTGCGTGACACAGAGCGCAATAGATACGTCGGGGTAGTGGGTATTGTGGGTGATGAAGAGACTCTGACTGCTCCAATTGTTGGGTATGACCTGGAATGTCCGAGTAGTGATGCCCTTTATCGTCGCTGTATTATCTATATCTTGCAGTATGCAGACACTCGCCAGACACTCCTTAACCTGAGTTCAGGCGCTCCTGACTTTAAACGAAATCGCGGGGCAGTGCCCGAAATTGAATATATGTTTGTCTACGTACAGCACCTTAGTTTTTTTCGCCGCGTTGTATGGTACGGTCTTTCAAAAATTTCCCTGTGGGTCTACCTGCCAGTACTGCAGAAATATAAACTGTAAGGTGTTACCGTACAATAAGTTTCTTCATGGCGAGGATTTGGCGTGTTAATTGCCGCGCTGATACTACCGTGAAAATATTCTTCCACATCCCGAGCTCTTTAACGACGCCCCTGAGTAACCCCAGTTTCTGAGGCTTGAAGGGAATTTTAACGTTCGGCATACCAACTGACGCAATGCGCATTTTTTGTTGTACTATCAGTTCATTAATATAGACCTCAAGTCCATACCCGGGCAGTGCTTTTATTGCAGTGGTGTGGTCGCGTAAAAAATCTCGTTTGAAACATCGTTCGCCACTGAGTGTATCGATGCCTACAAATTTAATCTGCCAACTCGGTGTGTTTGCCCGATAGCTGATGGTGATATCAGCTTTATGTGTGAGCAGGGGTATTGTTAGCTCTTCTATATTTTTTGCTTGCAAACCGATAAGGTCACCATCAATCATGAGGATATAGGTACCACTAGACTGAACGATTCCGTCGGCAATGGCACTACTTTTACCTTCGTTTTTAGTATGAGATAGTAGCGTGATTCCAGTAAATTCTCGGATAATATCCGCGGTATTGTCAGTTGAACAATCATCTATCACGATTATTTCTCGAAAAGGTAATTGTGTCACTACAGAAAGTACTGCTCGTATATATTTGGCTTCATTATAGACCGGTATGATACAAGAAATGTCTTCCATAGAGATTGCGTATTATTGATAGTTTCTAATTGCATCCATAAACAATTCACCAAACTGTTCGAGTTTCATGTCTCCGACGCCATTGATATTGAGGAACTCACTATCAGTTGTTGGCTGGTGAATGACGAGTTCACGAAGGGTCTTGTCGCCAAAAATAATATACGGTGGGACGCCACGGCGCTTTGATTCTTCGGTGCGAACTGCGCGGAGGACCTCAAACAATTCGCCGTCAAAGTCGTCGGGGAGGTCGGCGACTACTTTTGCTTTAGTAGCTTTTTTCGGTTTGGCGAGTGGGGTAGCGAGGGGTTGAGGTTTTACACAGCGGTCACAGTTACCACAGTTCGGAGTGGTATAGTCTTCATTAAAATAACCGAGCAAGAATTTGCGACGGCAGGTACGGAGGTCACCGTACTGCAGTGATTGGTCGAGGTTGAATCGTACCTGGGCTTGTTCGTTTTCATCTTCAATCCGGTTTACAAAAAATTCGTGTTTGTATTTGTCTGCAATCGAGAACAGTAGGACGCAGCGGGCGGGGAGTCCATCTCGTCCCGCACGTCCCGTTTCCTGATAGTAGCCCTCGACAGATTTTGGCAGGCTGTGGTGAATCACGAGTCGTACGTCAGGCTTATCAATGCCCATACCAAACGCGATTGTCGCAACCATAATGTTTACCTCGTCACGAATAAACCGCTCTTGGTTGTCTCGCCGTTTGTCCGCCGAGAGTCCAGCGTGGTAGGTCGCGGCCGAGAGTCCGTGTGCGTTTAATTTCTCTGCGAGCGATTCGGTATCTTTACGCGAGAAGCAGTAAATAATCGCACTTTCGTTTGGATACGAGTCGAGCAGTGACAGGATAGTTTTAATCGAATCCTTTTTCGGGAGTACCTCGTAACTCAAATTCTGACGATTGAAACTCGAGATAAAGACATGTGGTTTTGGTAGGTTTAATTGTTTGATAATGTCGGCTCGGACTTTTTCAGTCGCGGTAGCTGTGAGTGCGATAATAGGCACTTTCGGAAAATTTTCTCGTAGACGACGCAGGGACCGATAGTCAGGTCTGAAATCATGACCCCATTCCGAGATACAGTGCGCTTCGTCAATCGCAAAGAGGCTGATCGGCAGGGTGTGAAGGAGAGCGGCAAATGAGGGGAGGGCGAGTCGCTCTGGCGAAATGTATATAATTTTAAGGGTGCCCGTTTTTGCCTGTTCAATCACATTCGCAATTTCAACCGCGTTCATACTGCTATTAATCATCGCCGCCGGTGCACCGTTTTCAAGCAGTGCATCTACTTGGTCTTTCATTAATGAGATGAGGGGGGAGACTACAATTGTAATTCCAGGGAGGAGGAGGGCTGGCAGCTGAAAACAAAGTGATTTCCCGCCACCAGTTGGCATGAGGACAACGGTGTCATCACCGTGAAGTACTCCAGTAATAATATCTTTCTGTAATGGACGAAATTCATCGTAACCAAAGTATTGTTTGAGAGTGGGGTACATAATTTCGAACAGTATATACCATTTCATGGTAGCTGTTTATTAATTGACTAGGTCAGATATGCCTTCCCACTATGTGAAATAGTTCACCCCAGTTTGCGTAGTAAAGTTGACTTTACATATAAATCAATAAAGTATATATGAAAAACGATACAGACTTACAACAGCAGAATCCAGAATTATTCAAGGTGGCGCGACAGAATGGTACCGAACCAGCCTATTCAAGTGATTTAATCCATATTGACAGTGAAGGAGTTTTTCACTGTGCCGTGTGTGATGCCTTGTTGTTTAGCTCTGATACCAAATTTGATTCAGGCTCAGGCTGGCCATCATTTACCGATCCGGTGAATAAGGAGGCGGTCAAACTGATTCGAGACGAAAGTCATGGTATGCGTCGCACCGAGGTCCGCTGTGCGCAGTGCGATGCTCATCTAGGACATGTCTTCCCAGACGGCCCTGAACGAACCGGGGATGGACCCCGTGACTTTGGCAATCACAACCGTTACTGTATTAATTGAATCTCACTCGAGATGTATAATAAATAAACTTATGACACCACAATCGAAAAAAGCAGTACTTGCTGGAGGATGTTTCTGGGGTTTGGAGGATCTCCTCCGTGACCAAGCAGGAGTAATCACGACCGAAGCCGGCTACACTGGTGGTACAAATGAAAACCCAACCTATCAATCTCATCCCGGACATGCCGAAGCTGTGGAGATTACCTATGACCCAACGGTTGTCTCGTATAAACAGTTGCTCGATTTCTTCTTCCAAATCCATAACCCAACGACATTAAACCAACAGGGAAATGATCGTGGCACGGCGTACCGTTCAGCCATTTTCTACGCAGACGAAAGTGAAAAAGCAATTGCCGAGGAAATGATTGCGATTGTAAACGCATCAAAGCGGTGGGATAGTCCGGTAGTTACAACATTAGAGCCCTTGACCACATTTTGGCCAGCCGAAGCGTATCATCAGGACTATCTCATGAAAAATCCCGGTGGCTACACTTGTCATGCCATTTACTTCGATAGTTATCTAAAATAAGCAGGCGGCAGTTATCTGCAATCGTACAGGTTGGCAAAATCTCCAAATCACCCTATAATCATCCCCACAGAACCATAGGTTCTGTGGGGATTAAGGTTTAATGCAATGGAGGACTCCGTATGAAATCTGAACTGCTTTAGATTTCGTCTGGTCGCTTTGAAAAAGCGATTAACAATAATGCAAAGCATTGAAGTTAAAAAGAGTGACACGAACACAATACGTAATGCAGTGGAGGATTGGGTGAGTGGTTGAAACCAACGGTTTACTAAACCGTCGGGCCCTAACCGGCCTCGTGAGTTCGAATCTCACATCCTCCGCCAGTAGAACTAAGTATCGGTGTGACCCATGTACCTTTATTTCAAGCCAAAAATTAAGCAGGTCTTTTGACCCACTTTACTTGAGGTACTAGAGATATCGAACTTTAAGAGAAAACCCTCATCTATCAAGGTGAGGGTTTTCGCTTACCTCTTAAAAGTTAAGATGTATTGACTTGCAAGTAATACCCCCTAGGGGGTATACTACTAATCATGAAAGAATCACACAAAAAGTTAATTCGTCGTCTTAAGATAATCGAAGGACAGGTTCGTGGACTGCAAGGAATGATTGAGAAAGATACATACTGTATTGACGTCATCACACAAACATCAGCTGTGAAGCAGGCTCTTTCAAATATAGAAGATGTACTACTTGAAGAGCACCTCTCTCACTGTGTAGTGAATCAAATTAAGTCTGGAGACGTAAAGAAGCCAGTGGGAGAAATATTGCAGGTCTATAGGCTAAAACGAAAATAGATTATGGAACATCATCATTCAACCAACAGTACGGTTAAAATACATCATGCAGCACCCACAAGTATCTGGTCATACTGGCCAATTGCATTGATCTACGTTGTAGCCGCAGTCGTTTCTTTATACACCGTACAGTTCCATATGTACCCAGACTATATGTCCCACCTTATGGGCTGGGTACTGGTATTCTTTGGGGTCATTAAACTATCAGACGTAGTTGGCTTTGCTGAAGGATTTGCTAAATATGATCCTCTGGCAAAGCGAAGCATTGTGTACGGACAGATATATCCATTCTTAGAAATTACTCTTGGTGTCCTCTTTATTCTCCAACTTCTTATTCTTCCAACAACTCTTATTACACTGTTTATATACAGCGCCAGTCTGTATGGAGCAATCCAATCAATGATGAAAAAAGAGACTCTACACTGTGTGTGTCTAGGAACGTACTTCAAGCTCCCACTTTCAACCGTGACCATTATTGAAGCTAGCTTCATGATCCTAATGTGTGTATGGATGCTCGCGATGTTTAATCAAATGACCATGATGGTCATGTAATAAAATTCAATATGAAAAATCAATCAATCGCAATAATTATTGGACTCGCAGTATTAGTTGTTGGTGCAGTTGCCTATAGTTTTGGTGCTAGCAGATCAGGCGACTACTCAATGGGTATGAACATGGGAATGAATACTCAAGATGAGGTACCAGCAGGTATGCATCGTATGCCTGACGGTTCACTGATGGGTAATCCAAGCACTCCAACCAACCAAAATGACTCAAATATGGGAATGATGGGCGGCATGGACCATTCAATGATGATGGTCAAAAGTGAGCGTGAATTTCTTGAAGGGATGATTCCACACCACCAAGAAGCAGTTGATACAGCTAAAGAAGTTATCGCTCGTGGTGGTTCGACACCAGAAATCAAGAAATTGGCTGAAGATATAGTTGTGGCCCAAGAGAAAGAAATCGCTATGATGAAAGGTTGGTACCAAAGTTGGTACGGTGAAGTATATATAGCTGATCCAAAAGACTACAAACCTATGATGCGTGATTTATCAAAACTTACCGGAGCATCACTTGATGAAGTATTTCTGGAGGATATGATTATGCACCATATGGGAGCAGTTATGATGGCTCAAAGTGTACAACCTTATATTGAACACAAAGAAATGACTGACTTAACTAAGGCAATTGTCGAAACTCAGACAGAAGAGATTCAGTTGATGCGGAAAATGTTAAGTGGCCTGTAATCAACTTTTTCCTAAGCTTGTTAAAAGATTTAACGCTCATCTATCAAGGTGAGCGTTTTATCTTTGTATAAAATAGATTAATATTTTTAGCCACCAACAATTCCCAAAATAAGCAGAGTTCCAATTACCACCATCAACCCTGCCACCATGCATCGGACAAATCCTATCGAGGTCTTTTTCATATACTTTGCTCCAAGCCATGCACCTGCAAATGCACAGGCAGTACCAAAACCAACTAACTCAAGGTTGTGCTGTGTAAGTTGTTCGGTAGATAAATCAGATAGACCAAATACGTAAGTTGGAATACGAGCCACATCAATGAGAATAGCAATCAGTACCCCTGTGGCAATATACTGTTTTGCATCAAAGTCGGACTTGATCAGGAACATTGACCGTATCGCCCCTTGTTGTCCTGAAAGCCCACCCATAAAGCCAGTTAGCATTCCACCAAGAGGAATGTACTTTTTAGGAAATGTTAGTCGCTGAAACCACGGCTGGAATTCTAAGAGAGCAAAGGCAATGAGTATGAAACCAATCACAACACTTGCTACTCGACCCTCAAAGTAGGTAAGAAGATATGCCCCGAGAATAGCTGTAAACAAAGCGGGTACACCAAAACGATCAACAGTGTTCCAGTCGACCAATTTTCTGACCAGTGTTCCTTTGAATATGTTGTTGAGTAAATGAACAATACCTGTTGCTAACAAAGCGACAGTAGTTGGGAAAACAATGCAAAAGCAGGTAGCAATAGCGTACCCAAGCCAAAACCAGAAAAGAACGTGAGGAGTTTCTACAGTGGGCGAGCGAAATCCTAGATCTGAAATCAGGTGACGGAGAAGGTGGGCCTTTACAGTAAAAATGAAATGTATAGCCCGGATAAGCACCCTCAGCTCAAGCGAAATACTATTGACAAATATTAAATATTATGCTATTGTATTGCCTGAAACGTCAGGCAGAACCTGGCGTGGTAAGGCGGTATAATACCGCTTTCACTGGTCTTTTTAGGAGCTACCATGAAGCATGCTTTGATCACGCTCGATACCTCTGCACAAATTGACGCCCTCTATGGGCAGATTTCGTTCCTTCAGAACGGAACTCCGCTCGGCCAGGTGATCGTTGGCACGACCGGTGCTGACTACTATGTCGGAGGTCAACTGAACGACATCCTGACCGGCGGCGCAGGGGCAGATGTGTTGTCGGGTGGCGCTGGCGCTGATTACATCGCTGGCGGCAATGACTTTGATCGTCTGTTCGGCGGCAACGGCAACGACACGCTGTTCGGCGGCGACGGAAAGATCGACGAACTGCATGGCGGCAACGGCGACGACTATTTGGTCGGGTCAGGCTATCTGTTCGGCGGCAACGGCAACGATGTTGCCTATGGCGGCTGGTTCGAAGATTTCATGAAGGGCGGCCGCGGCAACGATTGGCTGTCCGGGAATGACGGCGCCGACACGCTTTATGGCGGCGCTGGTGACGATGGATTGTCGGGCGGCGCTGGTTCTGACCTGCTTTCGGGCGGGAAGGGCAGCGACTATCTCGACGGTGGTGACGGCAATGATGGGCTGTATGGCGGCAATGGCAATGATGTGCTCGTCGGATCTTCCGGCGATGACACCATGACCGGCGGCGCTGGGGCCGACCATTTCGTGTTCTACGGAACCAACGCAGCGACTTCGACCATCACCGACTTCATTGCCGGAGATTCGCTCGATTTCTATACGATGGAACCGCTTTCGTTCGACGTGAACGGAAACACCGTGACCGTGCATGCAGGCGCCACCGATGTGGTCGTCGAACATGTCAACTTCGCCGATTTGCTGGCGGGGATGCACCTGTACGCTGACTTCTACGGCAAAGGCTGATCAACAACGGACTGGGGCGCGCGAATGTGCGCCCCACC